>NZ_WVRJ01000003.1:0-471028 GCF_013110855.1 Ruegeria sp. HKCCD4884 | reverse complement strand
AGCAACTGGAAGAGCAGGCCGTTGTGCAGGCGATGAGAGCCGCGATGTCGCCTCCTCAAAATATTGAGGACCACACCCTGCTAACGGACGCCGAATTGTTGCATCGGGTCCACAGCACTGATGACCAAATCGCCTCTGTCGAACTGGCAAGAAGGCGAGCGCTTCAGTCCATCAGCCAAAACGGCACGGATTGAATGAGTGGTGGGGGCTGGGTGGGGGTTGAGGCCCTCCAGTACACCATTACATTTCGGCTAAGTTGTTGATTTTAATGGTGCTGCTGGAGAGAATTGAACTCTCGACCTCTCCCTTACCAAGGGAGTGCTCTACCTCTGAGCTACAGCAGCGCTGTGGGCGGGTGATTAGACTCAAACGAAACGCGGCGCAAGGGTGTCTGGACGGTTTTTTTCGCCTCCTGTAGAGAAAGATCATGACAGATAAAAATTCACCCAAAAAACAAGGCAAATCCGGGGAAGCGCGGGAAGAGCGTTTGAAGGCGGCGCTGAAGGCGAATATGGCGCGGCGCAAGGCGCAGGCCAAGGCGCGGGCGGCCTCGGGGGACAAAGCCGATAAGGACGAGGGATAAGAGCAGATGGATTCGATTCTTGTAACGGGCAACGGCCCGCTGAACGGGCAAATTCCGATCGCGGGGGCCAAGAACGCGTGCCTGACGCTGATGCCCGCAACATTGCTGAGCGAAGAACCGCTGACGCTGACCAATGCGCCGCGACTGAGCGACATCAAAACCATGACCGCCCTGCTGCAATCGCTGGGGGCCGAAGTGTCGTCGCTGCAGGACGGGCAAGTGATCGCGATGTCGAGCCACACCCTGACCAGTCAGACAGCTGACTATGACATCGTGCGCAAGATGCGTGCGTCTAATCTGGTGCTTGGGCCATTGCTGGCGCGGTTTGGTCAGGCGGTTGTGTCACTGCCTGGTGGGTGCGCGATCGGCGCGCGTCCTATGGACCTGCATGTCGAAGGGCTTGAGGCGTTGGGTGCAGAGATCGAACTGAAAGACGGGTATCTGCACGCCAAGGCCCCGGGCGGGTTGAAAGGCGCGGTGCATGAGATGCGCTTTGCCTCGGTTGGGGCAACTGAAAACATCGTCATGGCTGCGACGCTGGCCAAGGGAACCACTGTTCTGAAGAATGCCGCGCGCGAGCCTGAGATCGTCGATCTGGTCGAATGTCTGCGCAAGATGGGGGCCCAGATTTCGGGCGAGGGGACCTCGACCATTGAAATCCAGGGTGTCGACCGGTTGAATGGTGCCACGCATCAGGTCGTTACGGACCGGATCGAACTGGGTACCTATATGCTGGCACCGGCGATTTGCGGCGGTGAGGTTGAGTTGCTGGGCGGGCGCATGTCGCTGGTCGAGTCCTTTGCCGAAAAGCTGGACGCAGCAGGAGTCAGCGTCGCGGAAACCGAAAACGGCCTAAAAGTGGCGCGCAAGAAGGGCCGCGTTCAGGCCGTGGATGTGGTGACAGAGCCGTTTCCGGGTTTCCCGACGGACCTTCAGGCGCAGATGATGGCGCTGATGTGCACTGCCGAAGGAACCTCGGTGCTGGAAGAACGCATTTTCGAAAACCGATTCATGCACGCGCCCGAATTGGTGCGCATGGGCGCGAATATCGAGGTGCATGGCGGTACGGCCACTGTCACGGGTGTTGAAAGCCTGAAAGGTGCGCCTGTTATGGCAACGGATCTGCGCGCCTCAGTCTCGCTGATTCTGGCGGGGCTGGCGGCAGAGGGTGAAACAACGGTCAGCCGGGTCTATCATCTGGACCGCGGATATGAGCATGTGGTGCGCAAGCTGGAAGGCGTGGGTGCAAAAATCGAACGGATCAAGGGCCAATGACAGACGCAAGTTTTGAAGACGGGCGCGAGGCCCCATTAAATCTTGGTGCCGAGGACGGCGACGACCTTCAGGTCATCTCAACCCTGGCGCAGGATGCGGTTTTTCCGGTGACCGAGATGAAATGGCAGCCGTCGCAGCGCCGTTTTGGCCTGTTGTTGAACCGCTTTCGCTGGGAAGACAAAGATGCGGCCACCCGCCGTGATCGCCCGTTCGAGCGGGTGCAATCCGTGCTGGTCTTTGATTCGGTCCTTTCCGTGGCCAGCCAAGGCGTTGATCGAAGGGATACTGACATGATCATGTCCCTTCTCTCGGTCGATTTCGAAGCGAGTGAAGATGGCGCTGGTCAAATCTTGCTGACATTGGCGGGCGACGGTGTGATCCGTCTTAAGGTCGAAGCCGTCGACGTGACCCTTAAGGATGTAACCCGCCCCTATCAGGCCCCGTCGGGTCAGGCCCCGCATCACCCCGAATAGATGCAGAACAAGCGCGGTATCTCTCAGGCGTTTTCCAAACCGTCAGGAGGCGTCGCGCTGCGTCCGGCCACTGTGTTCGACGTGTTCGACATCAGCCAGGTGCTGATCCGGTCGATCACGCAGCTTTGTGTGGCCGACCACAATAACGATCCTGACCATCTGAAAAAATGGACAGCAAACAAGGATCCCGAAACCATCCGGGGTTGGTTCAAGTCAGGGTCGCAGATCTGGGTGGCCGAGCATGAAGGGCAGGTGGCTGCCGTCGGTGGTTTGTTCGAGACCGGGAAGATCACCTTGCTTTACGTTGATCCGGGTCATGTGGGCAGCGGGGTTGGGGCCGCTCTGCTCAGTCAGTTGGAACAGCAACTGGCTGCGTGCGGTTGCACCGAAGCGCATCTTGATGCGACCCGGACGGCACGGGAGTTTTATCTACGCCATGGGTGGGAAGATACCGGGCGGTGCAGTGACCGCCAGGATTTGTCCTGCTTGGCGATGCGCAAATCGCTGCACCCCGGCGACTGAGGGTTGAGGCCGCGCGCAGCGGGCGATATGTCCCATGGCGCAACGCCCGGAGTGCCTGATCATGCCCGTTTTCCTCGACGCCACATCGCCCGATTTTGAGGGTGCCTTCCAAACGCTGCTGTCAGCAAAGCGCGAAGACAGCCCGGATGTGGACGCAGTCGTGGCTCAGATCATCGATGATGTTCGCAACCATGGTGACGCGGCGGTCATCGAGTTGACTGCTAAATTTGACCGGCTAGAGCTGACACCTGAAACACTAGCATTCAGCGCGCAAGAAATCTCAGACGCGGTGGCTGAGGTTGGGGCGGAAGATCGTACGGCGCTGGAACTTGCCGCATCCCGCATCCGATCTTATCACGAAAAACAGATGCCCACCGATCACAGCTGGACGGATGAAGCCGGGGCGACGTTGGGCTGGCGCTGGTCCGCGGTTTCTGCCGCAGGACTTTATGTGCCGGGTGGATTGGCCTCTTACCCGTCCTCGGTTCTGATGAACGCGATACCGGCCAAAGTGGCAGGTGTGGAACGGCTGGCCATTGTGGTGCCTACGCCGGATGGACAAGTGAACCCGCTAGTGCTGCTGGCCGCGCAATTGGCGGGCGTGGACGAGATCTATCGCATCGGCGGAGCGCAGGCTGTGGCAGCGCTGGCCTATGGCACCGACACCATCGCGCCGGTCGACAAAATTACCGGCCCGGGCAATGCCTTTGTCGCAGCTGCCAAGCGGCGTGTGTTTGGCAAGGTTGGTATCGACATGATCGCTGGTCCGTCGGAAATTCTGGTGATTGCCGACAAGGATAACGACCCCGACTGGATCGCGCTGGATTTGCTCAGCCAGGCCGAACATGACGAAAGCGCGCAATCCATCCTGATCACCGATGATGCCACTTTCGGTCAACGCGTGACTGAGGCGGTCGAAAAACGCCTCGAAACTCTGCAACGTCGCGCTATTGCTGGTGCCAGTTGGCGCGACTTTGGTGCAGTCATCACTGTGCGTGATCTGGATGAGGCGGCGGCCCTGTCGAACCGTATTGCGCCTGAACATCTGGAACTGTGCGTCGCGGATCCGGTGGCGTTGAGCGAGAAGACAATCCACGCAGGTGCCATTTTTCTGGGTCAATACACGCCTGAAGCCATCGGCGACTATGTCGGCGGCCCCAACCACGTGCTGCCGACTGCCCGGTCTGCGCGGTTCTCATCGGGTCTCAGTGTGATGGACTTTCTCAAACGCACCACACTTAGCCAGATGACCCCCGAAGCGCTGCGCGACATCGGACCGGCCGCCGAACAACTGGCCCAATCAGAAAGCCTTGAGGCGCATGGCTTGTCGGTTACGGCCCGGCTAAACCGCTTGAATGGTTGAATTGACGCAAAGACCGGGCCCATATGGCGTTTCTGTGCGTTGCTACGCGAATTTCGTTGTTATAGGTCTGTGCTGACACAAGGATTGTAGCTGTAAAGATGACCCGCATCTCGCATATCGAACTGGATGACCGAAACCTGCCCCCGCCGACGCCGGAGATCGAGCAGGAACGCAAGGTTGCCATCTATGATTTGCTGGAAGAGAACAGTTTCTCTTTGCCCAAACGCGATGACCGCGTTGTGCCCGATGGGCCCTATCACCTGCAGTTGTCGATCCGCGACAAGCGGCTGGTCTTTGACGTTGCAACAGAGGAAGAGCAGAAAGCGGCGGAATTTCATCTGTCGCTCGGCCCCTTTCGGCAAGTGGTCAAAGACTATTTCCAGATCTGCGAAAGCTATTTCGACGCGGTGAAATCGCTGCCCCCCAGCCAGATCGAAACCATCGATATGGCCCGGCGCGGTATCCACAACGAAGGCAGCCGCGTCTTGCAGGAAAGGTTAGAGGGCAAAGCCGACGTAGACACCGACACCGCCCGCCGCCTCTTCACGCTGATTTGCGTGCTGCATTTCGGAGGCTAACGGGTGACGCCTCTGCCGCAGTCGATCCTGTTCTGTTGCGACCACAACTCGGTTCGGTCCCCGATGGCCGAAGGCATCATGAAGAAATTCTACGGCACCGGCACCTATGTGCAGTCTGCCGGAGTTCATAACGATCTTGATATTGACGGTTTCTGTATTTCTGTATGCCACGAAATCGGCGTCGAGTTGTCCCGCCACCGCACTCGATCCTTCGACGAGATGGAAGAGTGGGGCGACGACCTCAGCTCGTTCGATCTGATTGTCGCCTTGTCACCTGCCAGTCAGCGCAAAGCGCTGGAACTGACCCGGATTTTTCACCTCGATGTCGATTATTGGCCAATAATGGACCCTACCGGGATGGGTGAGACGCGCGAAACCAAGCTACACCACTACCGACAGACCCGCGATCAGATCATCAAGCATCTGAAAGACCGCTGGGGCGAACCAACGGAGTGACCCATGAACCAGACCGTTCAAACCTATTTCGAGGCATTCAACGCCGGTGATGTTGATGGCATGTTGGCCTGTTTGTCCGACGACGTGGCCCATCACGTGAACGAGGGCCAAATCCGTGTGGGCAAGGAAAAGTTCGCGGCCTTCTGCGCCCATATGAATCGCTGCTACAAAGAGAATCTGACCGATATCGTCGTGTTCGACGCCCAAGGTGGCACTCGCGCTGCGGCCGAATTCATCGTGAACGGCACCTATCTGGAAACCGACGAGGGCCTGCCCGAAGCGCACGGCCAGACCTATCGCCTGCCTGCCGGATCATTTTTTGATTTGAAAGACGGAAAGATCACCCGCGTCACAACTTTCTACAATCTTGCGGACTGGACCAAACAGGTCTCGAATGGCTGAGGTCAGCGCAGTCCGCCCCCTGACTGGAGCGGCGCTTGAAGCCGCTTTGGACGATGTCGCCCGTCTGCGGATTAAGGTTTTTCACGACTGGCCTTACCTCTATGATGGCGACCTCGGGTATGAGCGCAAGTATCTGCAATCCTACAGGGACAGTGATCAGGCCATCGTGGTCGGTGCTTTCGACGGCGACCGCCTGATCGGCGCGTCAACTGGTGCCCCCCTGACGGATCACGCCGAAGATTTCGCCGCCGCGTTTGAAGGTACGGGCCTTGATTTGGGCGACATCTTCTATTGCGCGGAGTCGGTGCTGTTATCGGAGTATCGTGGGCAGGGTGTCGGCCACAAATTTTTTGACGAACGTGAAGCCCATGCCTGCCGTCTTGGGTTCTCCAAAGCTGCATTCTGCGGGGTGCAACGCCCGGACGACCACCCGATGAGACCTGCACAATACCGCCCGCTCGACACCTTCTGGCGCGCGCGTGGTTACACGCCTCTACCCGGCGTCATTGCACAGTTTTCCTGGAAAGACATCGGAGAAGATGGCGAGACGCTCAAACCGCTACAGTTCTGGATCAGGGATCTATAGGCACCATTTACGGTGCGCGCCTGCGGCTTAAGAAACCGTATTTCACGGCCCAAGCCCGAAGCGAGAGGCGTTTGCGCTTGTCTTGTTTCACGGCTTTCTTGGATTGCTGACCGCCTTTGCGGTTGAACTCATAGACGTCAATGACACGCTCGGCGCATCCGCAGGCTTCGCCCATCCCAACCTTGGCGAAATAGAACTTCTCGAATTCTTCCTGTTTTTGCATCACCAGCCTCCTTCGTACATTCAAGCACGTCAGACCGCAGATGCCAATTCACGTTCCCGTCTGTGCAGGACTTAGAGCAGGTCCCGGGCAGAGCATGCCCGGGCATTTGTTTTCAGTGCCCCAAGATCGGGTCAAACTCACTTTCAGGGTCAAGGACCGGATCCAGAACAAGAACCAACCGCGTCTCGCCCGTGCCTTCAATCGGAGGCGAGCGGTGCAGAAAACCGGGGTCTGGTTGTGCGGGCCAGAGCGTGCCGCGTAACAGAATTGGTGCGCCGGTTGGGGTCGTGAAAACGCGCGATGGGTCTGCGCCACCTGTCGAGACCCCATATTGCGTTCCCGTTCCCTTATAGGTGCAGACGAGGCGCGCGCTCACGGCATCAATGTGGAACCTGCGGCATGCATTGGTCGTTATCACGTCCAACCGCAGCCGCAGCCATTTCGCGTTCATCAGACCGGCAAAGATATCAGACAGCGCTGCAATGTCGTCCACCAGCCGGTCGCGCTCTGCACCCGGTGGGGTGCCGCGCGCGTCGCATACTTCAGAAACAGCCTCGCGCACCAACTCGGGGCGCAGGATCACGCGGGTCTTGGGCAGTTGTTCGGGTTCAAGCCCATTCAGCCACGATTGAAAACCCTGCAAAAGTTGTCTGTTCCATATGGTTGCAGCGCAGCCGGGCTGATGAATGGCTGAAAGACTGTCCGGCGTGGTGCAAATCTCGATCCCCATAGCCGCGTCTTGGGCGATGTTCTGAACAATGCTCATGCCGCAGCCTCGGCACGGCGCCAGATCGGGAAGGGGTCTGGCAGCTTTGGCAGGTCTTCAAGACGGCTTGCAACGACAGCGGGCAGCAGTGCTGTATCCAATCGGGCTTTCAGTTTGGGCCAGTCGATACCGCTGCCGATGAACACGATCTCTTGTCGGCGATCGCCCCAGGGTTCTTGCCAATGGGCCTGCATATAAGCGCGTGCGCTTTCATGATCAGGGCGGCGGTCTTCGGGCACTGTTGCCCACCAAGTGCCCAGAGGCTGCACGGACGACAACGCGCCTGCCAGTGAAAACTCAGCCACCCAATCCGGGCGCGTGGCGATCCAGAAATGACCCTTGGCCCGGATCACACCGGGCAGATCGCCGTTCAAGATTTCAAGGATCTTTTCAGGAAAAAAGGGCTGCCGCGCCCGGTAGACATAGCTGGTAACGCCATATTCCTCGGTTTCCGGCACGTGATCGGCAAATCCATACAGCTCTTTAGCCCACATCGGGTGCTCATGCGCCTTTTCGAAGTCGAACAGCCGGGTATCCA
Source organism: Ruegeria sp. HKCCD4884 (assembly GCF_013110855.1). Lineage (NCBI taxonomy): Bacteria > Pseudomonadati > Pseudomonadota > Alphaproteobacteria > Rhodobacterales > Roseobacteraceae > Ruegeria > Ruegeria sp. HKCCD4884. The sequence continues at coordinate 463,263 of NZ_WVRJ01000003.1, read as the reverse complement.
GAATTTCGTCTGCGGCAACATCTGAGTGGTTGGTTTCAATAATCTTAGCATCCGCGTTCAAACTGCGGATGATCTTGCGCGCAGCATCCACACGGTCCGGCCCGGCGTCGGCAACCTTGTTCAAAATGACCACATCGGCAAATTCGATCTGATCGGTCAGCAAATGTACCAACGTGCGTTCATCTTCTTCCCCCATGGTCTCGCCCCGGTCACGCAGGAAATCATGGCTTGAGAAGTCATTGAGCAGATTGACCGCGTCTACAACCGTCACCATCGTGTCCAGGCGTGAAACATCCGACAGGCTTTCGCCAAGCTCATCGCGGAAATCGAAAGTTGCCGCTACGGGCAGTGGCTCGGAGATACCGGTGGATTCGATCAACAGGTAATCAAACCGCCCTTCGGATGCCAGTCTGCGCACCTCGTCCAGCAAGTCGTCCCGAAGCGTACAGCAGATGCAGCCGTTCGACATTTCGACCAACGTCTCGTCTGTGCGGGAAAGCTCGGTATCGGCGCGAACAAGATCGGCATCGATATTCACTTCGGACATGTCGTTGACAATCACGGCCACCCGTCGGCCATCGCGATTGTTCAGTACGCGGTTCAAGAGGGTTGTTTTGCCCGCGCCCAGAAAGCCGGACAGAACAGTGACCGGAAGTCGGGTTTCAGTCATTGGGTGCGCTCCTGTGTTTTTAGCCCGAATCGGGGGGCAGACGGGTGTTTGCCTTCGCCCGCTATAAATTGTCGGCTATGTAATGTTATTACATTATTAATGACAAGCCGGTTTTTGATGGGTTATCGTTTGATTGCTGAACCAGCGTCTCGCAAAACCTCCACAGCGCTTGGGTGCGGGCCAGAAGGACGGTGCGGAAACAAATGCCCTGTACATGCCGCGCCGTCCTCTTCTAGTGTCGCGGCAACTGAGTCTTAGTAGATGCCAAATCATGAAAATCGCCACTGCCGCTTACGACCTCAGCTGGCTCGACAGTTGGGCACAGTATGAAGACAAATTGGACCGCTGGGTCGCCGAAGCCGCAGGGCAGGGGGCCGAACTTCTGGTTTTCCCTGAATACGGAGCCATGGAGCTTTCGACCCTCGATGGGGTCGAGGTGGCAGGCGATCTGGAACGCTCGATCCATTCAGTGTCTGACCGAATGGGGGATGTGCAAACCCTGCACAGCCGCCTTGCGAAGACATACAACACATACATTCTGGGCGCTTCCGCCCCGGTTATGGATGGCCACGGTCGTCCAGTGAACCGCGCCGCGTTCTATGCTCCAGATGGCGCTTGCGACCATCAGGACAAACAGATCATGACCCGGTTCGAGCGTGAAGATTGGGACATTGCCCCCGGTGGTCCGCTGAAGCTGTTCAACACCGCGCTGGGCAAGATCGGGGTGCTCATCTGTTATGACAGCGAGTTCCCTTTGTTGGGCCGCGCCTTTAGCGAGGCGGATCTGATCCTTGTTCCGTCCTGCACCGAAGCCCTTTCCGGTTATTGGCGTGTCCGCATCGGAGCGATGTCAAGAGCATTGGAAAATCAATGTGTTACCGTGATGGCTTCGCTGGTTGGAAATAACGAACGGTCCGAGGCCGTGGACAAAAACACTGGTACGGGTGGCATATTCGGCCCGCCGGACAAGGGCTTTCCAGCCACAGGGGTGCTGGCCGAAGGCGTACTGAACCAACCCGGCTGGACCTATGCCGAGGTCGATTTGGAAGCAATTGCACATGTCCGTGCGGACGGCCATGTGCTGAACCGCACTCATTGGCAGGAACAAGCCCCCCGAGTCGAATCGGTCACAATATCCAGCCTTTAGGTGATTCCGCCCTTGAAATAAGGGCGAAATAGGCTCATTTAAGCGCACATCCCCGCAGATTCTGCGGGTGCAACGTAATGATGGAGACAACATGGCCAAGGAAGATACGCTCGAATTTCCCGGTGTCGTGAAGGAACTCCTGCCTAATGCGACGTTTCGGGTCGAGCTGGAAAACGGCCATGAGATAATCGCACATACGGCAGGCAAGATGCGCAAGAACCGCATCCGTGTTCTGGCCGGCGATAAAGTCCAGGTCGAAATGACCCCGTACGATCTGACCAAAGGTCGGATCAACTACCGCTTCAAGTAACGCCTGCCGCAATGGCGTTTATTTTAGGATCGGGCAGCCCGAGACGGCTGGACCTGCTGGCCCAGCTTGGTGTGCAGCCCGATGCCATCCGCCCCCCTGACATCGACGAAACACCGCTGAAAGGCGAGCTTCCGGTTCCCTATTGCAGCCGTATCACACGCGAAAAAGTGCAGGCGGTACAAGCGGATAGAGATGACATCACGTTGTGCGCAGACACTACCGTTGCTTTGGGGCGTCGCATTCTGGGTAAACCCGAAGATGCAGGCCAGGCCGCCGAATTTCTGCACGCGTTGTCCGGTCGCCGTCACCGGGTCATAACCTCGGTCGCGATACGGCGCGGGGAGCGAATATTGCAGCGTGACGTCGTCTCGCAGGTGAAGGTCAAACGCTTGTCGGATGTTGAAATCAACGCTTATCTTGCGACAGGGGACTGGCAGGGCAAAGCGGGTGCCTATGCCATTCAAGGCCCCGCAGGCGCGTTCATTCCCTGGATTTCGGGCTCGTTCACCGGCATTGTCGGTCTGCCCCTGTCCGAAACCGCCGCTCTGCTGCAGGGTATCGGCTATCCATTATATCGCGAGGCATCATGAAGGGCCGCACTATCGTTCTGGACCATATCGAGGACCGCGAAGCCGCGGCCCTTATGGTTGACGGCAAGCTTGATGACTTCCTGATTGCAGCGGACGCGCCTACGCCCGGTACGATCTATCGCGCCCGTGCCGACCGCCCGGTCAAAGGGCAGGGGGGCATGTTTCTGACAACCCCGGATGGGCCTGCCTTCTTGCGACAAGTCAAAGGGTTGGCCCCCGGCACCATGCTTCTGGTGCAGGTGAGTGGTTATGCCGAACCAGGCAAAGCCATTCCGGTGAGCAACCGGATCCTGTTTAAAAGCCGCTATGCCATTGTCACGCCCGAAGCGCCGGGCCTGAACATATCGCGCAGCATCAGGGATGAAGAAGTCCGTGACCAGTTGCTGGAAATTGCACATGAACAGATGGGTGAGAGCCGTCATGGCCTGATCCTTCGCTCCTGCTGCGTAGGCGCGGATGCGGAAGACATTGCCGAAGACATCTCGGCCATGTTGGCGCAAGCGGACCAGGTGATGAATGACGATGGCACCGAACCAGAGATTCTGAGTGAAGGCGACAGCCCTCACATCCTGGCCTGGCGGGACTGGACAGACCCGGCCGAGGTTGTCACGCGGGCCGGAGGCTTCGAAACTCATGGTGTGCTGGACGCGTTAGATGTTGCGCATGGTGTTTCCGAACCTTTGCCGGGTGGCGGATATCTTTATATCGAACCTACACGCGCATTGGTTGCAGTGGATGTGAATACCGGCGCGGACACATCCTTGGCGGCTGGGACCAAAGCCAACTTTGCCTGTGCCAAACTGTTGCCCCGCGCCTTGCGCGTGCGTGGATTGGCAGGGCAGATCACCCTGGATCTGTCACCGATGCCCAAAAAAGACCGGCGTGGTTTCGAATCCGCTCTGCGCGCTGCTTTCAAGTCGGATCCGGACGAGACGATTCTGGCAGGCTGGACCCCGCTGGGACATTTCGAACTGCAACGCAAACGCAGCCGTTTGCCGCTGGCGGAGATCCTGAAATGAGCTGCCCGATCTGCGGAGAAGACACGGTGCAGAAGTTCCGTCCTTTCTGCTCAAAACGCTGCGCAGACATTGATTTGGCCAAGTGGCTGAACGGTTCTTACGCAGTCCCTTCGCAGCGCGAAGACGACCTTGAAGCAGACGCTGAAGCCCAAGACCTTATGCCGAAACGACCGCACTGAAAAAATGTAAAAAAGCCTCTGGACACTGCCGGTGGCAAGTCATAGAACGCCTCCACCCAACGACGAATGTCGTTCCCGTGCCCGGGTAGCTCAGGGGTAGAGCAGTGGATTGAAAATCCTCGTGTCGGTGGTTCGATTCCGCCCCCGGGCACCATTTATACTTTCAGCAGTATCCAGAGGCGTCCGAAAATTTCGGTAATGCCATGATTTCGCTTTATTTACTCTCCAGGGTTGTCCAGGAGAATCTTGGGGCAGCCAAGAAAATTGGGGGTATTATTGGGGGTAATATGAAAATCACATCGCCCAAGCTTTCAATGCGATTCCCGTTCTCATGCGCTTGACCGACACAGCGATCAAAAACGCGAAACCGCGTGAAAAGGACTACAAGCTGTTTGACGGCTACGGACTGCACGTCCTCGTGACGCGGTCGGGATCAAAATTGTGGAGGATGAAATACAGATACAGGGGGCGGGAGAAGCTCCTGTCTTTTGGCCCGTATCCTCTGGTCACCTTAAAGCACGCCCGAGAAAAACGCGACGAAGCGCGTCTTATGTTGCTGGAAGATCTCGATCCTTCCGAAGAAAGGAAGCGCGCGCGCATTGAAAAAGACCGAGAACGAGAGGTGACTTTGGGTGCCGTATCCCAGGAATACTTGAACAAGCTTGAAAAGGAGGGCCGTGCGCCGGCCACGATGAAAAAGTTACGCTGGCTGGTCACGCTGATCGAGCCGCAACTTGCGGACCGACCTCTCCGACAAATCGAAGCCCAAGACGTCCTACGGCTCCTACGAAAAGTTGAAGCCAACGGAACGTATGAGACAACGCGGAGATTGAGGAGCACCATAGGTTCGGTGTTTCGTTTCGCGATCGCGTCCGGCCGAGCCTCCAGTGATCCGACCGAGCCATTGAAAGGTGCCTTGATACGCCCGACGGTCAAGTCGCGTTCGGCAATCCTGGACAGGGTCGAACTCGGGAAACTACTTAATGCGATCGATGGATTTTCTGGTCAGCCGACCACGATGCACGCGCTGCAGCTGCTGTCTTTGATGGCGCCGCGTCCGGGCGAATTGCGTCAAGCGCAGTGGTCCGAATTCGATCTGGACGATGCGGTCTGGCGCGTGCCGCCCGAACGCATGAAGATGCGCCGTCCACACAGGGTCCCGCTCGCTCCTCAAACCCTGGCCGGACTGCGCGAGTTGCAGTGCCATACGGGAGACGGCGCGTTTTTGTTTCCGTCCGCGCGAAACTGGCAAAAACCGATGTCCGAAAACACTCTCAACGCGGCGCTGAAAAGGATGGGATACGGATCCGATCGGATTACGGCACACGGTTTCAGAGCGACCTTCAGCACCTTCGCCAACGAGAGCGGGCTTTGGCACGTGGACGCGGTCGAGAGAGCGCTGGCCCATGTCGAGGGCAACGAAGTACGTAGGGCATACGTACGCGGCGAGCATTGGAGCGAACGCGTCGAGATGGCGAAATGGTGGGCGGACGAATTGGATGCCATGCGGAGGTCGACGCAAAATGAATGAAGACACGCAGCCTAACGAAAATGATTTGGAACCGATCGATCAATACACGCTCGGCGGCAGCCCGATCTTGAACCAAGACGACGTGGACGAAATCTTGGAGGAAAGCGGGGCGTGGCTCGATCCCGCGGTGAACGCGAGCGTGTTCGCCTATTGGCTCAACAATGCCGTCGAATGGACATTGCGTGCACAACTCGAAAGAAGGTTGAGCAAAGAAACGGTCTCACGTCTGAACAAGAGCATACAGACATATACGGAAGTCGCGCGTGCCTTTCATCACGACGAATTCCCACCGCCTCTACCCCCTGTGGATTGGCTCGCGGAAGTCGAAGGCTGGGTCGAGGCCGCGGAAAAAGGGCTGATCGAGCGCCAATCTCAGGGCGCTCCACGCGAAATCGAAACGATTGAATTCTTGCCGAGTGCGATCGGCCTTTTTGTGGTGGGGCACGGGATCGGAGTGGAGCGCGAGGCGTCGTGGATGAAAGACGTCGGGAAACCTGCGGTTTTTCGCTTCTTGAAGGCCACCAGAAAGAGGGTAGTGACCAGCGTTGGGCAACGCGGTTTTTCAAACCGCGTCCATCCAAAATTGGCGAAAAAAGCGCGATGGGTTCCGATAAGTGACGACAACCTCAGGAAACGCATAAACGTGGCACTCGGCTATCGCATGGAATCGGAAATGTGGACCGGCTACGCGACCCTCGACGCGGAGACCGGGGAAGCCGTGCCCGAGACCGTCAGAAAATCCGATTTCGCCTGGCGAATCCAGGGAGATTTTTTTCGCGAAATGATGCAAGTATCTGAGAAAAATTAAGAAATAACCTAGGCAAAATTCGCGATGTTCATTCGCATGACCTGAATTGCGGACCATGACAAGCTTCTCTGGCGAGCCGAGCATAACGCTGGCCATAGTTGGAGAAAGTCATGAAATTGGACAACGATACGAAACCTTGGGCGAACGTCCCCGCGACCGGGCGTTTGTTGCGCCCCAACGAAGTCACGCGCCTTACGGGGCTGTCGAAAAGTCAAATCTACCAGATGGCCAAGGACGGAGACTTCCCGCCGTTTATCAAGGTCGCTAAACGGGCTTCGGCGCTTCCGGAAGCCTGGTTGGAGGCGTTTATCGAAGGGTGTGCAAAATCGAGCCAGGAGGCGGTCTGATGTCCGAAACGGAACTGCAGATCCCGGAGGTCGTATGGGAGACCCTTCATCGCGCCCACGTTAAATTGATGACGGGTGCAGGTTATCGAGAATTCGCGGCTGTCGAATTCGCCGATACGGTCGTTGCATGGCGCAAGTCTCTCGTGAAGCAATTGAGCCCGGAGGCTGCCCTCTTGTCGGAATTGGTCTGGGCTCCTGGAGAGGGTAAAGAAACTCACTGGGGCTTTGAACTGATCATACCACCGATCCCGAAAGACATCGCGACTTTGGCGTGACCCTCCAACTTGACAGGCATTCTCTTTGGCGCGCTCCAGAGAGAATGCCTCCGGAGATTATCCAATGAATGTAGAAACAAGAAACGAAACCGTGGATGTCCTCGCAGTCTCGTACAGCGAAATCGACTTGACCCTGCTAGGTTCGTGCCCTTTGGAAAACGGCGACGCAGTCGGCGTACCCGAGACGATTGTCATCTCCAGTGCCACCTCGCATCGCGATAAGGATTGGAAGACGGAGGAATTGTCTTTCACCCAGTTTCTCGAGCGGACCGTTCAGCACGAGGTTGGGAAGAAGGAAGGCACGGCGTGGTCCCCGTTCGAATTCGACGGCGGCCGTCGAAGTACCGAGACGTCGCGATTTTCGAATTTGTTGGTGTTTGATTGCGACGCAGGTACTCCCATCGAAGACATCCGTAAGCGTCTGTATTGCCTCGGGTACGCTTGCCTCGTCGTATCGACCCACAATCATGGGAAAACGGCGACCTGGGTAAAACGAAAACGTCTAGAGCATTGGTCCGAGCGCAATCCCGGCGCCCCGATCGCAGACTTTCTGATCCACAAAGGATATGTTGAGAGCGTCGCTCGAGCAGCAACGAGTGTGGAAGGAAACGATCTTGCCAGCTTGTTGGCGGAGGCGGGTGAAACTGTCTCGATCCGCCACGGTGCCTGCCAGAGGTTTCGACTGGTTCTGTTTTTGGAGAAGCCTTGGCGAAGCGCGGACTATCCCGATCGAAAAAGAGCCGTCGAGGCTTACAAAGCTGCCTACAGGAAAATGGCTCGAGAATTGGCGATTCCGATCGACGACAGCGCGTGCGACGTGGCACGACTTTTTTTCGACGCTCGTCACGACAAGGGAGCCCCGTACATCGGTGAATTCATAGCCGGCCAGGCCGTCGATCCCTGGCCTGCCAAACACAAAGAAATCGGAGAATTGGTATACGTTGAGGCGGACACCGCGGGTCATTGGCCGGTAGACTTGACGGAATCCGAGCTTGAGCGATTGGTCGGGTTCATAAAAAATGACGACCGCTTCGACGATCGGAACACTTGGTGCGCGATCGGCGCTGCAATTCGAAACGCGTCCGGCGCGAGCGAGACGGGCCGGCGCCTGTTTCACAAGTTCAGCAAGAGCTGGTCCGGCGGTTACGACGAACCCGAAACCGAACGCGTTTGGCAGTCTTTGGCAACACGCCCGAATGGTCGCTCGGCTGGTATAGGCACACTCGTCCATTACGCGCGTCAGGACGGATGGGCGCTATCGCAAAACGCCGAAGAGGAATATGTGCCGCATGGCGACGTCTGGAACGGACGCAAATTTGCCGAACGGCATAGATCCAAGGTGTTGTTCGTTTCCGCGACGGGGCAGTGGCTATCGTTCAACGGAGTCATATGGAGCGTCTGCCAAGTAACGGAGATTGAGCGATTGGCGAAAAATCTTTCTCGTGACGTGCTGGCTTCGACCTCCGCGTCGGCGAACGGTCAAAGCCCGTTGGGTGCGACCGACTACATAAAGGCAGCCACAGTGCATGCGTCGTTGCCGCGAATTCGACGTATCTATGAAAGTGCCAAATCGGAACCTGGAATGGCGGTAGCGGATCCTTCGGTTTTCGACGCTGATCCATTTCTTTTCGCAGTGGCCAACGGGGTCGTCGATCTTCGAACCGGCGATCTGAGAGAAGCCACCCCAAGGGATTTCCTTTCGAAAATGGGAACCGTTCAGTTCGAACGAGGAGCGGAGGCGCCAAAATTCTTGTCCTTCTTAAGAAAGATAATGCCGGACAAGGAAGTTAGGCACTTCGTTCAAAGAGCCGTCGGATACATGCTCACGGGCAGCGTCGTCGAAGAAAAGGTTTTCTTTTTCTGGGGCAACGGGGCGAACGGCAAGTCGGTATTCGGTAACGTGCTGGCTAGCCTCATGGGCGACTACGCGGTTTCTTTGGGCAGTTCTCTCGTCGCGAAAAGCAAGCACGAAAACGAAGCTGAACGGCTGAAAGCACGCCTGCCGGGAGCGAGGTTGGCTCAGATCAACGAATTAGGGCAGGGCGACATTTGGGACGATCAGCGACTAAAAGAGTTGGCTTCTCGAGAGCGAGTGTCCGCCCGCTTTCTGCACCACGAAGCGTTCGAGTTCTTTCCGACGCACAAGTTGCTCATTCGAGGCAACTACCTGCCCGGGGCGCACGATGCCGGCGACGGGTTTTGGCGACGATTGGTCCCCGTCGAATTCGGGGTTCAAATACCGGAAGAAGAGCGCGTTCCGGATCTGGATTCTCAAATAATCTGTGAGGAATTACCCGGCGTTTTGAATTGGGCCATTGATGGATGCATCGCGTGGCAGCACAAAGGTCTGAAGATCCCGGCAAGTATCAAGGCTTTCAGCAATCTGTACCGAAACGAAACCGACGTCATCGGCCAATGGGAGGCGCAACACTGTAGGCGCGTAGCGTCCGCTGTCACCGGGGTCGGGGATCTTTACGCCAGCTATCGGCTTTTTTGCATGGAGGACGGATTGTCCCCGATGTCAAAGAACCAGTTTTCGCGGCTCATGACGCAGCGTGGTCTCAAGAGAGCGCCTGGGACCTCTGTCAGGCGGATCGTGGGCATCGAGTTGTTGGAGGTTGTTGATGACTTTTCTGATTGAAGATTGTGGTGGAGCATATGAAGCGTATTTTTGCGCTTATTCCGCTCTGATAGTCTTTAGCGCCTTTAAGCCCTTAAGGGAGATCCACCGAAATGCGCTTCCTGCGCTTTTTTTAAACGGGTGTATCCTAAGACTTTCCGAAAATTTTCGAACCCCGGGCTCAACGCCCCCCGTGGCAGAGCCAATCCTCGGGGAAGGACCCAAAGCGCCAATCCAAGGGGTGTTTTAGACGTCTGTTCCGGTTCCGGCTGCAGTCGAAAAGGTCAACCTCAGGTGCGAGAGAGGAATGGCTTCTCAAGAGAGCTTTGAAACTTGGCCCGCGTATTGCAGCTGTTTTGTTCAATGGTCAAATCCTGGCTGCCTAGGTTTCATCCAATCTCGATTATCTGTTCGGATGCGCCATCGCGAAGCCACTGTTCGAGTTGCTCTAGGGTTCCATCGCGTAGAGCGCTCATCTTTTTCCGATGCTCTACCGCACACTCCCAGACAACAGCCACGCGATAGCCCGCCTCCCTCGCGGCCCGGATGTTTCGAGCGTCCCTTTCGATGTTTGCTAGGAACTTGGATTCCCATCTGTCGTGAGTTTTGCCCCGCACACTGGCTGCCAGTCTGCAGCCCGAATGCTGATGCCAGAAGCATCCATGCACGAACACGACTGCTCCATACCTCGGGAAAACGATATCGGGCGAGCCGATCGACTTTGACCCGTGCAAGCGGTAGCGCAGGCCACGGGCATGTAGGCCCCGCCTGACGGCGAGTTCGAGTTTCGTGTTCTTACCGCGATTGCCCTGCATGACCTTGCGGCGCTGCTCGGGCGTCAAGGGATCGCTCATGTCATATTGTCTCTGGCCATTGCCTATCATCCTGGTAGAAGAGTTCCATCAAAAACAGGAGCAATTCCCGGACAATGAAGGAACCCTATCAGGTAGTAGATTTGTTTGCTGGTCCCGGTGGACTGGCGGAGGGGTTTTCCTCGGTTCCGAGTGAAAACGGTCGACCTTTCGAGGTCACGCTTTCTGTTGAGATGGAAGCTTCCGCTCATCGCACGCTGACACTCAGGGCATTCACGCGACGATTTCCGCGCGGTGAGCTTCCAGAACTCTACTATCAGTTTCTATCGGGCGAGCGGACGTTGGAAGATCTTGAGAAGGCGTATCCGCAATACTGGAATGATGCACGCTCCGAAGCCCTGAGACTTGAGCTAGGCAGTGTAGAGGCAAAGAAAATCCTCACTCCGCGCATCGACCGGATCCGTAACGATTCAGGTGGGCGAACGATACTAATTGGGGGGCCGCCCTGTCAGGCCTACTCACTGGTTGGGCGATCGAGAAACGCTGGAAACCAAGACTACGTACCCGAGGACGATGGACGGCATTTTCTTTACAGGGAATACATCCAAATTCTTGATCGTCTCCGGCCCGCAGCATTCGTAATGGAAAACGTTAAGGGTATTCTCTCGTCATCTGTTGCAGGAGCTCAGATCTTCGAGCGCATTCTTGAAGATCTAGGAAAGGTTGGGCACGAGCAAGGTGGCTACAGGCTGGTCGCTCTTGCTGCACCATCGGGCTCATCTCTTGAAACGCTACAGCCACCTTCAGCGCGTGACTTCGTTGTCCGCGCGGAGGAGTTCGGAGTACCGCAGGCGAGGCACCGCGTTTTTGTCGTCGGCCTGCGATCCGACATAGCGGCAGAAATGCGGGTGCCAGTTGACGCACCTTTGCTTAGCCCAAGCAAGCCCGTGACAGTGAGGGATGTTCTCGGGGGCATGCCAGAAGTCCGGAGCGGAATGAGTCGAGAGGATGATGAGAAAGCCTGGCGACATACAGTTTCCAGTGCCGCCTCTGAGTTGATTCAGCTCGCCGGCCAGAGGGGTCAGGATGCGACGCTCAGGTCACTGCGACCATCGCTGAGAGCAATCAAGGCTCAGGTTTCAAAGGCGAACAGGAAGCTCGGCAGAAGTGCCAGAGACTACAGCCTGGGCAAGATTGCCAACGGACACTCGGGGCCACTGCAGGACTTTCTTGCGGATGATCGGCTCATGTCGCTGGCGCAGCATGAAACTAGGGGGCATATGAAATCGGATCTGGCGCGGTACCTGTTCTGCTCAGTCTTCGCCGAGGTACATGGACGAACACCAAAATCGGCTGATTTTCCGGTACAGTTGGCACCGGATCACCGTAGCTGGAATAGTGGGAAATTTGCGGATCGTTTTAGAGTCCAGATGTGGGATAGGGCGTCAACAACCGTGACAAGCCATATCTCGAAAGACGGTCACTATTTCATTCATCCTGATCCTACACAGTGCCGAAGCCTGACGGTTCGAGAAGCGGCCCGACTTCAGACGTTTCCAGACAACTATCTTTTCCTTGGAAATCGAACGCAGCAGTACATTCAGGTGGGTAACGCCGTACCCCCATTCCTTGCCGCGCAGATTGCAGAGGCTCTGTTGCGGATCCTACCCTAGGAAACGGGTGCCAAGCGTCGGATCGCCAGAGTCACCAAAATGACATCCTCAAGCGGGCAATCTCCAACTCCGATCAGCGGGTGAAGTTGCCGTAGTGAAGTAAGGCACGCCCATAGGAAGCGGACTGGAGTACCGCCATCCTAGGAGGTGTTTTCGAGATGCTTGTGTTCTGTGAATTCGAGAGATCCTTGCTAGGATTCGCGTCAGACTGTCGCAACTTCAAGTTGTGCGAAACGGTTGAATTCGGACGCGAAATCCTGTGAGTTTCATGTTAATGAGAGAAAACAGAATTGTCTAAGGACAGCATGAGCAGCATAGCAGACCGGTACCGTGAGCGTATCGAGGAATACTTAAGAGAGCTGGCGGACCCGGACCTCGAGGTCGCGACAGATAAGGCGCGTGAGTTTTTCAGTCCATTTGGTGTAGACGATGAATTGCTGGGACGGGTCAAGGAAGAGATCGCGAGCGAGTTGCTCGAGAGGATAAGGCGGATTCAGGACCCCTACACACTCTCAAAGTCCAGACCTCACTGGTACGACGAGCAGAAGCACAGAGGCGTTCACTGGTCTGCCCTCGCAGGTTATCTTGAGAGCGAGAAGGGTTGGGGCGAGGAGGTTGTCCGATCCGTCTCCCGGTCTTCCGCTAAGGTGGTTGCCGAGCTTGGAGATCCGGCAGAGGCGGAGTTTGATGTCCGTGGGCTAGTTGTTGGTTACGTCCAATCTGGAAAGACAGCAAACATGACGGGTGTTATCGCTCGTGCGGTTGATGCAGGATACAACCTAGTTGTCGTACTCGCAGGAACCACGGACAAATTGCGACATCAGACGCAGGCACGTCTGGAAGACGATCTGATCAAACGCAACCTCTACAATTGGCAGCCGCTGACCAGTCGTAACGAATATGACAGTGACGGGCAGCTTCTCGAAAGCGGCGACTACCAGAGCCAAACAGCCAATCAACTCCCGAACGTTGCGCAGGACGTGGCAATGATAGCGGTGATGAAGAAACTTCCGGCGCAGCTTGAACGCCTCACAAGTGACATACGGAAAAGCCCAGGGCTCATGAAAAACCGTTGGCGCATGCTTGTCATAGATGACGAGGCGGATCAGGCTAGTCCCAACGCTTCGAAAACTGACAATGACCCAACCAAAACTAATCGAAGGATCAGAGAACTTCTCGCCGCGCTGCCCACGGTTTCCTATGTGGGCTACACTGCCACGCCATTTGCGAACGTGTTGATCAACCCGTTTCCTGTTGGAGTCACGACGGAGGATGAGCAGTCGCTTGAAGACCTTTATCCGAGGGACTTCCTGATCTCGCTGCCGCGACCAAGAGGCTACTTCGGGGCGGAACAGATCTTTGGACGCGATCCGGTCGATGCCGAGGATGACGGTTCGGATGGCCTCGATGTCATTCGATTTGTAGGCGCAAAAGAGGTGCGACTCCTGACCTCTGTCGACGAGACCCCTCATCTGGAGGATGTGGAGAGCCTACGGGAAGCAGTGCGCTGGTTCCTGATAGCGGTTGCCGCCCGGCTTGCGAGAGGACATGACGCCGCCCATGCCTCCATGCTCATACACACATCGCACCGTACGGATGATCACTCAGATCTTGAAAAGCTGATTCAACCAGAGTTCGAGCGGCTTACTGCGTCGCCCCACGACATGGCTCTACTGAAAGAACTTGAGGAACTCTGGGATCGGGAGTCAGCCAAGGTTAATCCTACTCTTTTCGAAAACGAAATGGTGGGCTTCGATCAAATTGCAGTTCAACTGCCGGTGGCGGCGGCGCGCCTGCAAATAGCCGTCGAGAACTCCAAAAGCGAGGATCGACTCTCCTATGAAGGTCCACCGACGGCGGTGATCGCGATTGGAGGCAATATCCTGTCGCGCGGTCTGACCCTCGAGGGCCTTACCGTGACCTACTTTGCTCGCCGCCCGAAGCAATACGACACACTGCTCCAGATGGGACGCTGGTTCGGCTACCGCGCAGGTTACGAAGACCTTGTGCGGCTCTGGATGCCCGAGGAAGTGTCCAACGCGTTCCGGCAGCTAGCCCTCGTGGAATATGAGCTTCGCGAGGAAATCTCGGAGTATGCGGCAAGGGGCGCTCGTCCCATAGACTTTGCTGTCCGGATTCGAACCCTTCCTGGATTGCAGGTGACCGCTCGCAATAAGAGCCGTCATGCACGAACCGCAAACATAGACTACCGCGGCCTGCACGTTCAGACTATCCGCTTCCCACGTGTTGATGGGGATACACTGAAACGAAACTGGGCAGCGGGTGCACGCCTTGTCAAGCAATCCGGAATCGAAGCTTCAGGGAAGCTGGGTCGGATAGAATCAGCTGGAATTCTTGAGTTTCTAAGGGATTATTCCGTCCACACCTCACATCGTGATCTCAGTTCCGGCTGGCTAGAGGAGTACGTTCGTGTGAATGCAAACATACTCGGAGAATGGTCTGTGGGCATCTTTGAGCCGGGTGACCGGGCAGTCGGGAAGGCGAGACAGCCCCTCGGCAACGTGGTGCCGAATCTCGCGCGACGATCAAGGCTTGAGAAGACCCGCGATCATGAAGTAGCCGACATCAAGGCCTTGATGTCCCGTCCAGATGTCATGCTGGACGTTCCCAAGGAGCAGCTTCCGGATATTGCCGGCTGGCGGGGTTGGGAGTGGGCCCGATTGAAGAAATGGCGGGAAGACCAGCTGGGACAACGGCCCCTGTTACTCCTTTATCCCATCGATAGGAATTCGGTGCCGCTGCCCAAGAAGGACGGAACAAGCAAGCGGGAGCCGCTTGACGCAGTCCACGATGTTCTAGGCCTGGGTATCGTTTTTCCGCAGCTTGGTATCGACGCCGACAGACGGCCCACGAAGTACATACAAGTTGATCTTGGTCGAAGCAGTTTTGCCGACGAGGACGGCGAAGAGGCGGAGGGAGAACAGGATGCCAGCTGAAAATAGCGGTCCTAGTCCAACGTGGCTCGCAGGTTCACCGTGGCAGGACTTGCGACTTCACTCCCGGCTTGAGCCCGGTTCGGGATTGCGAGTGCAACCGATCGAGCCCTTCACTTCGGATCGAAGAAGGCCTGAGTGGGTACTAACGCCTGAGGACTACGCGGGAATACTCCTGCCCTCAGCGCGAGAGGAATTGGACGATGTTCCGACGGGATCACGGCGCCTACTGATTCATGAGGATTTCCGAGATGGTCATGCGTGGGTCAGGATAATATGTCTTGATCGCGATCTAGAAACCGTTTTCCTGCGTTTCTGTGAATCCGTTCTCGCAGAGATTGCAAGGAATGCCCCAACACCGCTTGCTATTGGTAGAGCGCTCTCGCGGTTCCGACGGTTGTTCGAACAGGCAGACTCAGCGATAGACGGCGAACGCATTGCTGGACTTGTCGCGGAACTTTTTGTTCTTGAATGGCTTGTCGAGAATGGAACCAATGCGGTCCGTGCCTGGCGCGGTCCTTATGGAGAAACACACGATTTTGCTTTTGGAAATCTGCACGTAGAGGTTAAGGCATTACCCGCATCGGGTGAGCGCAAGTGCCGTATCTCAAATATCCATCAGCTTGAGGAGCCGATGGGTGGGACCCTCTTTCTTGCTGGTGTGCGACTTGCTCCCGGGCGAGAAACTATTGGAACGATCCTTGAGAGACTGTTGACCCTCCTACCACACGAAAGTGTAGACGATCTAGAGGCAGCAATCCAAAGTGCCGGCTGCCCTGTCCCGATTACTGAGCCATGGAATCGCCGCGGGTTCGCTCTGGCGCCAGTCGAAGTATGGAGAATTGATGCAGGTTTTCCGCGGCTCGTTCCAGGGTCGCTACAGGCCGGCTCCCTTCAACAGGGAGTCACCGATGTACGTTACACTGTTTCTCTTGAAGTGGCCGGAGCAAGCGTCGTCGATCCGAGGCAGTTGATTTCCGTCATTGGCGAGACAGGGGGAGAGTTATCATGAGCCTCCTGCTTCATTCGGAACCTTTCAGCCCTGATGGAAATCTGTCCGCTGAAGGCTTCGAGAACCTTCTGGGGACGCCCTCGCTCGATCTTCTTGCAATCCTTGTCAGGGAGGCAGTGCAGAACTCATGCGACGCGACGAGGTCTGATGCCAAAAAAGCAGAAGTACGCATAAGGATCCGCAGTCTCACTTCGGAACAACGCCTTTACCTGAAGGAGAGAGTTTTTCAGCATCTTCCGGATGAGGATACGGCACGGCAGAACCTCTCTGAGGTCCTGTTGGGAGGAGACGACCTCAAGGTTCTGGAGATCGCCGACTATGGAACCACCGGCCTTGCCGGCCCTACTAGAGCGGACGTACCTCTCGCCGACAACGAAAACCCAGACTTCGTCAACTTCTTTCGCAACATTGGTGCGGCAAGAGACGTAGAGGGTGGAGGTGGCACTTATGGATATGGAAAGGCGACGCTATACCGTGCCAGCAGTGCGCACACGATCCTGGTAGACACCAGAACGACCGATGCTGGGACGCCAACAAGGCGATTCATGGCTGCACAGATGGGGAGGGCAGTTTCTGGGCGGACGACCGGGCGCCACTGGTGGGGCGTAGGAGCAAACGACGGGCTTACGGTTGAGCCCTTGACTGGCGAAGCGGCATCGGAATGTGCGAAAGAACTTGGTATGCCGGAACGCCCTGATAACCGGGCCGGGCTGGGTACGACCGTAATGATCCTCGCGCCGCATCTCCCAGCGGATGGGGATATGGTTGTAGGGGCATTGACGGAATATCTGCTTTGGAACTTCTGGCCTCGGATGATGCAGACCACTCCCGCTGGAAAGAAACTCAGTGCCCTCGTTGCGCGCGACGGTGAAACTTGGCAGCCCGTTCCTAACCCCGAGGAGTTCGCGCCACTGGACCTTCTCTGCCATGCGATGAACGCGACCAGGGGCACCGAAGCAGACGAAACTGACGTTTTCACAAAAAAGAAATCGATACGTTCTTTCAGACCAGCTCGCGTACTCGGAACTCTTGCGATCTCGAGTGGCAGAGCGGCAATGAGGAAGTGGCTCCTTCCACCAAGGTCCGACAGCGACAATGAAGGAGAAGAACAACTACAAAGCATCATACCCACGCGTCTGCGCCACGTTGCCCTTATGCGTCCTGCTCAGCTTGTGGTGCGCTACGAGGTGGGAAAGGAACTCGCAGATCATTCGCAGGAGTGGGGCGGTGTGTTCATGTGCTCCGAGGATATTGACATTGAGGGGGCGTTTGCGCGTTCGGAACCGCCCGCGCATGATGACTGGCAGCCCGAGAGCCTTCCCGCGAAATCTTACGAGCGTCGCTTCGTGAACCTAGCTCTAAAGCGCATTCGCGATGCGATTGCAGGTGAGGACGAAACCACTGAAACGGCCCCCGCGGAAGAAGTGCCGCTTGCGATCCCAGCAACAGCAATGGGTCGTTTGTTGCCCGGCGCTCAGGGCGACGGTGGAGGGCGCGGGTCAGGCGGCGGTGGTGGCGGTAGTGGCGGAAGCAGGCGTCCTTTCTCACAACCTCGCCCGGTCCGTCTATTCGCAGATCCAGATGGGCAGGCCGTAGCGGAGTTCGAGTTCGATCTCCATGCAGATGGAAGATCTAGGAACCTTGAAGCCGTACCTAGGGTAGTAATAGATGGGAGCGCGCAAGATCCAGACGAGGCAACAGGATACCCGCAAGTTCGCGAGTGGCTGGCACCAGACGGATCTAGCTTGAGCGGTATCGGTGTTGTAGCGCATCTGGAAGGACGATGGGTCGTACGGGTTACCATACCGGGCGATGTTGCCGTCGGACTTCGTATTCGCGAACCGAGGAGTGTAGTCGATTGACCAGCGCGATTCTACCATTTCTCACGATCCCGGAAGACCTCGTTCAGATTACGCCGTGGAAAATAGGTCTTTCGACTGGGGAAAAGCTTGAAGACCCCGAGTTTGTCCCCAACTGGGACAATGCCACAAACCTTCTCGTCAGCTGTGAATTCAGCCTTGATCCTTCCTCTGCGGCAAGTAGCATCGACATTCCCAATCCAGAGCTCGAGATCTTGGTTTTCGCAGGCACTGGCGCAGGAACTCTTCCATCTGAACGGTGGCTGGCATTCCGGGGGCCTGTAAAGAGTGCGTCCCCTATTTCGATCCAGTTTGAGATTGCTGGTAGTCGTATGGCAGAAAACCTCTTTCTTGACGCGGTCATCGGCCTTTCGACGGCGCCAGGCACGAGAAATTCATCTATAGCTCCGGCCAGAGCTGGTGACATTGTCTGGCGAGAACGACGACGCATCCGCCTAGAAGGCAACGTATCGAGATTTCCCGTTAGCGAAACCGATCTCTCCAGACTGCTCGGCGAGGAATGGCGGGATGCGTTGTGGCGACTGCAGGTGGATTGGAGTGATCCCGCAGCAGATTTCGACACTGCAGTTCGATTGCACGTCAATTCGCAAAACAAGGCCTTCTCCGAGCGGTTCCGGAAGGGCGATCGCGAGACACTTCAAACGGTTATGGCGGACGTCATCGCTCAGATATCAAGGGATTTCCTGCGGCAAAGCGGCGATCAGGATATCTCGAGCGGCGACATCTCTGAGAGCTCTCTTGCCGGTGTGTCACTCCATTGGCTAGTCACAGCATTCGGCTCTGCTGACGCCGCACGTCGAGATCTCGAAGCTGACCCCGGGCGCTTTCATGCCCGGCTGAACGCATTAGCAGCTGTGGGGGATGAGTAGAATGTTGTTGCTTCCACGCATTGAGCGACACGAGGTAGACGTATTGGTCGAGGAATTGGGGCGCCGCGATGCCAAGCCCTGCCAAGCGGTTGGAATTTTAGAAGAGCTTGGTCTTCGACCGCACTGGAATCGTTCTGGCGGTATGCCCGCGAGTCCAGAGCAACGCGATCTGCTCGCCTCAAGGCTACGACAACTTGCGCAGGAGTTTGGATGTCCGCAGCCACTAAATCTACATGGTCAGCAGGCGTTCGACCGCGCTGCTTGTAGGATACTGGCTGAAGATCCAATGCTACGCGAGGCTTTCGGAGAAACTATGCGACCAAACTGTTGGGCTGGCCTGGTTTGTTTCGACGTTCCAGATCTCGCCCTTTGGCGGCATAGTAAAGAGGGTAAGTCTATCTCAGTGCATAGGTTACTCGGCCGCGAAAGGAACTTCCTCCGCAGGCTTTGGCTTCGTACCAACTCACTTGGCCTAGATTCGGTTGAATGTGACAGTCGTTGGAGCCTCGTTGATCAGCTTACAGAGGATGCGGTAGTTCAGATTATCGAGCGGCCATCGATTGCCGCCGACAGTAGGCTCTCAACTGCTATTGGGAAAGGTTGGGTGGAAACATCAAGAACCGTGAGGGAGATGGAGGACGTCATGCGTATTGTGACCAAGCGTCTTCGAGCAATGGCTGAAGTTCGTGTTCTTAGCATGCTGTCGGACGATGAATTGCAGGGTTTGGTAAACGCGGCCTTTTTGGACGCCAAGGCCCATGTGCAAGATACGAATGATTCCAAAGTCATATCTGCTTCAGCACCGACAGAGACGCCTCACGAAAACAGCAAGCCACAAAAGAAAAATCTACCATTCTGGAACCCGCTAAATTGGAGGAAGGAACCAAATTGAAAGCCAAGCTTGACCCGGCGCGTCTAAAGGAAGATCAGTCCAGTCTGAGACTTACATTGCCTCTCATTCGATGATCGAGCGCTTTTTTCCGTCGATGCTCATAACTCTAGCTTTTCGGTTCTTGAGTTCTTCCAAAATATAACTTCTTGCATCTTTTTCAGAATCAAATGAACCGGGTGCATCGCGCCAGCAAAGAGACGTCTGATCATACACTTCAACGCGGTAGTATACGCCCTTTTTTCTTTGTCGCCGGGGCTTCCAAGCATCCATGCCGTTTGCCAATGTACTTACCTCCAAGAAGGTTTTATTGATCAACACTTTGTTTGACTGATGATACGATTACTTCGCTCCTGAACGATGACGAAAAATGCTGGTAGGATGGCAGCCTTCTCATCGACAGCTCAAAAACTTCCACATTGCCAAAAACTCGACGCATAGTCTCCACAGTGTCGGTCGCCAGTGGATATCTAGCGCTATTTCCAACGTTTAAAACAAGAGTTCCACCAGCTCTCAGTTTTTTGAAGGATAGTTCTATGCAAGTTTTCAAAAATCCATCGAACCAGGAACCATATGTAGGAAATTGGATGATACTTTGGAGATGGTCTTCCGAGTATCGTTCACGATCAAAATAGGGCGGGCTAGTGAAGACTAAGTCCACGCTGCTAGGATCCAACTCTCTCATCACCCTTGTAGCACAACCATGTCGGATTTCAGTGCGCTCGCGGTTTATTGCTCCAATATCGCTTATCATTTTTTGGCCACCTGAGCATTGAGACACAGCCGCATCAATGCCCAGATAATTTACTCCGAGAGACAATGCAGCCAAGAGGCGGCCGCTGAATCCGCTGCTAAAGTCAACAACTCTTCCACGTTCTGGACAGAATCTTTTTATTACCCCTGCGGCCACCGTCGGTCTGAAATTAGCAACTCGGCCTGGTCCCATGATCCTAAATAGACTCCTTACCGAGTTTTCGTTCCAGCAATGCCGGTTGGGCCAAAACCTTGGTGCTCGAGACAAGGCCTTCTTCAGAGAGTCATCATCATTAAAATAGTCGATTGGAGACTTGTTCCGGCCATATCCTTTAACACTCCACATCTGGGGATGGTAGGAGTTTGCCAAGCCTAAGCCGAGAGTGCTGCGGCTTTCCAACAACTCTTGCGGTGATTTTTCTTGCAGAGATTTTCGGAAATTGAGGGCGGCAACATGAGCATCTTCCTTTGAGTAGCGGGAGTACGGAAAACCCTTGAGTCTCCAATGCCTAACCGCTTCTTTCAGAAGCTTGGCTCGCTGCAATTCATCTAGTGAAAGTACTTCCCGACCTCTACACAGTTGAACATCGAACTCATCATTAGGATGCTCCTTGGGAAACGCGGTGTCGGTGGCAACGCTCGACAACTCGTTCAAAACGAACTCCTAGGCCACAGGTCATTCAAAAAAAACACAGCAAAAACAGTCTTTAGCAAGTTAGGGATCATAGAAGCAAAGTCAGTATTACGACAACAGACCCGTTGACATCAGTCAACGGTAAGCACCATTAAAGGTAGCAAAGGACGCTGCATTTCGTCAACTAAGAGTAGTTTTAAATGATGAGTTTTCCACTTAATCCCTTGGACGACATCGCTTCAAAATTCCTTAGTATTTTCTTTCGTCCCACAAGCGAAGAAGCAAAGGCTTTAACATGGTTCGAAGCTTTTTTACAGAAGGCGTCTCAAACCCTCTTAGATACGCTAGCCACATCCCTCGCGGTCATAGCCACGCTAGTGCTCTTGGCTTTTGCGATTATTGTTGTCGTCAAATTCGTACTTTATTTTAGACTAGGTGCATCCATCTCCCTAGAGGCGAGCGACGATCTGGCGGCAACACAAGCTAGTATTTGGAGCGGCCTATCTGAGCAACGAAAACAGTTCGTTGAAATGCAAAGATGGATGCCACAACTGTGGCTTTCGACACAAATGGGTAAAGACCTAAGGAAGCTAGTGGCTTCTCCCCGTCTCGACGGCTTCGCGCTCAATATGAAGGTTGGCACTGCTGAAATAAAAGGTGTTGAGAAGATAGTATCCTACTTCTTAACCAAGAAAAATCATTACAGACTGCGGCTAATCAAGTCAGACGACAAAGTCATTTACTCACTTGAGCGAGACTCAGAGATTCTGGAAATCGGAGATCTCGTTGATGACACCGCATCTATCCAAAACTGTGTTTTTTCAGTAGCAGCAAAGATGGGCGCGCGAGACGGCAGGGGCGATCCAAGACAGGAGAATTTTGTAAGAGCTCTAATTTACATGTCGAAGTACTTTGCTGGCGCTCACCAAGTCGCAAACTTGGAAAATGCAATAGCGGAGTTAGAAAAATCGTCCACTATGCAAAACTTGGCCTTCGAGTCTATGGCGTTGTCTGTGTTTTGTTCTCAGCTGGCGCAGACTCGCCCGCATATGGTTATCGACAAGGTTAAACAGCTTCAGAACCTTGAAGTCAAAACAAATGCCCACACAAGGCTTGTACTAAAGTATCAAGGTGCTCTTGCGAAGTTTTACACATACGGCTCTGCCGAGATCGATGAAGCAGTCAGCCTGTTCAATAGTATCAAGCGTCCGTGTTGGTTCGTAACGCTGCTCGCGTGGGTGGGAGTGACCAAATACCAGCAAAAAGTGCTGCTTTACTTATTGGCCCAGTCTAATTTGGCACTCTGTTACGCACATATGAGGCCGGAAGCCGACGAAACCAAAACACATGGCGGCGAAAATAGGTCAGATTTACAAAAAAAGTTGAAAGATGTGCTTTCTCAGTTGGAAAATGCGCTCACTTGGAAATGCAGCGCGAGGCTTGGCACCGCAAAAACGGAAGTTCGTTGGAGGATGCTGAACGCAGAAGCAGCGTCGACCTACAACTGGAAGGAAAAGGACGTAAATAAAGTTGTCGCAGCGCAAGTAAAAGCCAAGAAAGCTTACGATTTGGTGGGCTATTGCCTTGACCCTTTGGCCAACAGAGCCACGCTGCTACTCCATGAATCCACGCTTCATAACGAACCATTTAGAGTATCCCAAGCGCTGGATGAAGCGGAAAGAATTTTTCAAACTCTTAGCGAGACAGGTTGGGATCCTGGATATGTAAACTACCGGTTGGCACAGGTTTTACGCGGTCGAGGAGAATTCGCGGCAGCAAGTGCAAAATTAGCCTTAGCTTCCGATCCCGATGTTAAAGTTATGTCAAACGATACATTGGATCGAGAGCGGCGGCATATCGAAGACGAAGTCACAAAAATATCTTTGGGAAACATTTAATGTGCGGAATTTTTTTTGCGTCTCGCAAATTAACCGACTTTGAGTCAGCAGCTGTTGAGAACGTATTAATCAGACGCGGCACTGAAGGCCCTGCTTGGGAAATTTTGGACAATGGATGGACCTTGGGGCATAGTCTACTACCTGTTCGCGGCTCTTTCCCCGTTCGCCAACCACTACCTGTCAGGTCTGGTTTCTTGATGTTTACAGGCGAGTTGTGGGATTCTGAAGAGGACGCATCCGACACTTTAGAACTGGCCGCCAGAGTCGAAACGTTAGGATTTCAACGTACTGTCTCCAGTAGTAAGGGAATGTGGGCACTAGTATATGTCGACACTGAGTCCCAGAGTGTTCAGTTTTGCACCGATTGGATCGGCGAACAACCGTTGCACTACTGTGTTTATGAAGGCGAATTGTTTATAGCCAGCGAACTAAAAGCGCTTGTGCTTTGCGGTGTACCATTTCACAAAATAGAGCACGTCAAACCCGGTTGCTTATATCGCTTCTCCAGCGAACTTTCGATGGATCGATACAGTCATTTAACTTCTTCTGCTCGCAATGAAACAATCGATCCAATTAGTATCCGCCATCATCTAGAAAAAGCAGTTGAGGCGACTTGTACGCGAGCCGATCTGCAAAAAGTTGGTCTACTAATATCAGGCGGATTGGACTCGACTATCATCGCTCATCACGCAGCAAAACTGGGTGTCAGAAAGGCTTGGACGGTTGCAACCAGCCCGCAGTGTAGTGACGCAATTTCTGCCGGAAAGGTCGCTCAAAAGCTAGGCTTGGATTGGGAATTGATGTGCGTTGAGCCCGTAGCAGTAGAACTTGCTATCATAGCTTCTGAGGTCAGAAACAGGAGCGTACTTGAAGAGTCTTGCCTTCACATACCTTTGGCGAAGCATATCGCAGACTGTGGAGTCCGTGTTCTTCTTACAGGAGCAGGTGCCGATGAGCTTTTTATCGGATACTCCCACCTGCTGCGGAGGCTTCCACGTGATGCGTTACAAGAAAGGTTCCTTAACGACTACCACAAACTAGATCTTCGGGCTTTAAATAAGGTATACGGCGGGTATTCAATCGAACTAAGATCACCCTTTTTACATCCCGACGTTGTTCACCTTGCTTTGGACATGGCGCCTCGAACTCTGATTGGTCCTAAAACGCAGTTGAAGTGGCCGCTGCGAGTTGCCTACCGCGACGAACTTGGCGAGATTTGTGATAAGCCGAAACTGATTGCCCGGGAAACTATGGGAGCGAAGGCCTGGTTCGCCGAGCGTTACTCGGACGGTGCAAGAGCCTTCCATAGACTTTGGCGGGATACACTGTCTGACCCAGAAAAAATTCTGGATCTTCTGCCTCATGTTTCGCGGGAGCATAGTATTCACCAGTCCATTGTATTGCGTTGAACACAGGGAAGCTGTGAGAATTCTGCGCGAGCGACACCAGCATGGCAACGCACATCTAGACCGATGGCCACCTTCGTAACCTTGCTTGGACATTGCGTATTCTGCTATCTGATAAAAGATGGCGATGGCGAAGGTTGACCATCCACTGTTGCAAACAGCGATCAAGCTTTTTGAACGTTTACGTCTTGGAATTCTCGAGTCCGAAGCGAATGATTGGGTTCTACCCATATTGGTAGGGTACCTGCTGACACGATATGACCCTAGAGGTTCATTTGACTTCTATCGCGTTAGGCTTGTTGGCAGATCCTGCCGAGGCATCTCTTGAGCAAGAATACGTCATACACTATTCTGAACTACTAAGGGCGAATATGGATTTAAAGGACACTCCATTCGATTCCACAACGTGGAATCATACTGTTGTTTCAAGTGCTTGGAAACAAATGGATACTCCAATGGGGGTGGAAATGGGGGTGGAAAGAAGGCAAGTGTTTTGAGAATTCAGAATGATAGCAATTGCTTGCTGGATCAGTATGAAGCCGCCCCCGGGAATCGAACGAGGCCTCAGGGAGTCACTGAGGGACTCTGAGGGGACGCCAAGAGGACAGTAGGACAAAACGTAGGACAAAACGTGCCTGTTGACGTGGATTCACCTCTGCTGATAACCCTAGTTTTACTGAGGTGATCACCGGCAACGGTGCCTGTAACGGGAGCAGAACTTCCGCCCCCGGGCACCATTTATCCGAATTTTAAGAATTAATAACAATCAGTTAGCGCCTAATCGCGGTCGGCGAATGTACAGATCTGTGGACAGTTTCTCGCACGTGCGTTTTTGTATGACTGCTCGTCGGCTAGAACGGCATAGCTTCGAACAACAGTACCGCCGACGACGGTTTAGTCGATTTCTATCTCACTCTATTTGACTTCAGTTCGTCCAGGAATGGGCTGGGCTGCCCTCCACAGGTAACTAGGAGGCTTTCCCTAGCTCGTGTCAAACCGACGTAGAGTAACTGACGTTCTCGCTCGTACGCAATTCCTGAGCCTTCATTGTTGTCTGAAATAACTTCCTGCAAAGGAACAATGCTGTCCCGACAGTCAACAATTGCGACAGCTTTATGCAAAACTTGTCGGCAGGTGCTTTTCCGCAGACTGAGCAGTCTCGTGACGTTCCGACAATCAACTGCACGCCGACGCTAACTGGTATCACCTGCGTTTTTCAGAAAACTGGCCAGTCGTGTGTTGTGCTGTTTGACGGCAACGGCGGCGGCTTTGGAAAAGTCTGACCAAGGCCAGTTCTGGGGGTCAATGGATTTGGACAGTTGCGAAAACAGCGGATTGTCTGCGTCGTCCGTCGTCTCGGCGATTTGGACCGAAACGCGATAGTCCGAGGTGTCATCACACTCGTTATACATACGCAGCGAGGCAAGGTTGGCGTCGTCGTCGATCAACACAATCGCGCCTCCGATGAGCGGTTTGACCTCAGGGCTGTCCACGACCCATCCACCGCTGTTGTAGGCGGCGAAACTTGGGGCAAAGAAATGCTCCAACGGCATGATTGCTTCAAAAGGCTTGTGAGTGTGCCCAAAAACAAGTGCCACGTTTGACGGAGCTGTCTCGCCAAATTCCGATCTGATTTGTTCTTGAACCGGAACCTGCATGAACCGCTTGACGCCTGCGCCATCGTCGCTGAGCAACGTGTCAGTCTGCCCGCGTTCAAAATAATCAGTGACCAACGCGCCAACCATTTCGCCGACGCCTTTGGCAAGTGTTTTCCCGGTCGCTCCGCCCTTTTTCAGAACCAGATTTCGGGCCGCACTGCCCAGCAGTGATCCAATCGCCTTTGGGCTGTTTTCAGTGTTGTAAACGTTTTCCTCATCGACACCGATGTGGCCGGAACGGCCAAGAACAGACCAGACAAAGTCAATCCAGGCAAAGTTCTGAGCTTCCCAGGCTTCCATTGTCTCGGGTGGTGTTGTTTTTGAGTAGAGGAGGTCCGCGAATTCGCTGACCATCAGATATGCGTCTTCGATAAAGTGCCCGTGGCTGACCACAATAAGCTTGTCGCCGGATGTGATGGCGTAATTGGGATAAACGGTTTTGATCTTGACGTCTGCAAGCCAAGGAAGGCTGTGTGCGATTGCATTGACAAAATAGCTGGGAACACCGTCGGGTTCGCGCATCGGAGTGATGTGCGGTGGGCGGGGCAGGGGGGTGCTCCAATCGGCTGAGCTCAGACAATCCGCATATTGTCGCTCTCGGCAGGTTTCCCAAAGATGATGGTCATGATTGCCGGGGATGAACACAATCTGGGGGTCGAAAAGCCGGGCGGTGGGATCTTCCGGCATGGTCAGTTCAAGAAAGTGGCGAAAGGCCATCGCAGCCACGTTTTCCGTACTGAAGGCCAGATCGAGAATATCCCCGTTCAAAATGAGCGTCGGCAGGCGATCACCTGAATTGTTGTTGATGAGGTGCCTCAGGCAGTTCGCCAAGTGTATCAGAACATCGCTGGGGTGCATCGGATCAACACTGCCGTCCGTCGCGTTCAGGCGCGTCAAAATGCTGTTATCTGCCCCAAAATGCATATCTGAAAGACAGACATATCTGATGTCGCCCATAATCCACCCAAAACATGTTTAAACTACGATTTATTGCGTCGCATCGATGTTTTGACACGAGGTCTGACTATTCCGTTGACTTATCACAAAACTTGACCTCGCGACACCTTTGCGTGTTTGTTTGAACAATAGCTGGATTTTGACCAGAATGTTTTTTCATTTTTGCGCGCAGGTGACTTTATGGCGAAGACCTCCGCTGGTACTCAAAACGACTCTGGGCTTAGCGGTGAGCGTCGGCGCCTTGTTCTTGCGTTTGTCGATGTTGTGGGCTCAACCGAGTTAAGCACCAGGATGGATTCCGAAGATTTCGCTGACTTGATGCTGGCGTTTCAAAAGTTCGGAAGCCAGGCCTTCGAGAAATTTGGTGGAAAAATTGCCCATTATCTGGGCGATGGTCTTCTTGTCTATTTTGGATACCCACAGGCGCAGGAAAACGATGCCGAACGGGCCGTGCGCGCGGCTTTTGAGATGCTGCAAGGGTTGGGTCAAGTAGGTCAGCCCCGGCTTAAATCGCCACTACAAGCGCGCGTAGGTATCCACGCCGGGCCAGTGATCGTGGGGCAAAGCAGCGATGGTTTGGGCGATATCCTTTTAGGCGAAACGGTGAATGTTGCTGCCCGTATCCAATCAGCCGCATCGCCCGGAACGATCTTTACCAGCGAATCCGCCCTACATCTTCTGAAAGGAAAATTTGGGTCCCGACCGCAACCCCCGGCCCAGTTAAAGGGGCTTGCGAATGAGGTTGTTCTTCATCAATTGCGCCAATCCACGCCAGCGAAGCGATCAGTGGCGCGGCCCCTCAGCGCGCTGGTGGGACGAGAGGAAGAGCTATCCACGCTGACCTCAGAATTCGAGGCTGTGCTTAGCGGCACGCGGTCCAGTGTTAGCCTTGTGGCTGACCCTGGCGTGGGCAAAAGCACGTTGATCGACAGGTTTCAGGCAGGTCTGTCCGAAACGCCGCATACCTGGCTAGAGGCGAGATGTGATGTTTTGCAAACCGGCGCGGCTTTGCATCCGTTCATCGAGTTGGGGTTGAAAAGCCTTGGAATAGCCGACCCACAGAATACCGAAGACGCTGCGTTTCGGTTGAACGAGGGGTTGGCAGCTTGGGATGAAAGGCCGGAAAATGCGTTTCCCGTCATCGCCAATTTTTTGGGACTCCGGGTGCCAGAGTTATCGGTTTTGGCCAGTGAAAGCCCTGAAAGCCTGCGCAAACTGACGCTGGAAACATTGGTTCTCTGGATCGAATTTCTGTCCAATCAACGCCCTGTTGTTTTGGTATGCGAGGATTTGCATTGGAGCGATGCAACAACGATTGACTTGCTAAATCTGATGTTGCAGCGGGAAAGGCCGGCAAAGCTGTTGTGCCTTGTCACGTCGCGGAACGCCAAAGACGGTATCGACAAAAAGTTGATTGGTCGTGTGATTGAGCTGTCGACACTTGCAAATTCAGAGGCGCACCAGCTCATACGCGCGATTGACACCGCGCAGCGTCTGAACACCGAAGACGTTCAGCAATTGATTGAGCGGGCGCAGGGTGTGCCGCTGTTTTTGGAAGAACTGACTCGGCAAGCGCTGCGTGACGAGGCCGGGCACCAATCTCTCATTCCTACGTCGCTCGACGGCCTTGTCATGCAACAGCTTGATCGCTTGCCCAAGAGCGCCAAAGGCACTGCTCAGGTTGCTGCGGTTTTGGGGCAGGCTTTTGATCAGACGCTGCTTGCGGCGGTATCGGAACTTGATGCGGAAGGTTTGGATGCATCAATTGATGTTTTGCTGGATGCTGATCTGATCCGGCGTCATGCGGGTCAACCGGGCAGCTATTTCTTCCGCCATGCTCTGACACGCGACGGGGCTTATGGCACGTTGTTGCGGCAAAGACGCAAAACCCTTCACGCTGCGACGGCGGATCAGTTGATGACGCAATTCAGCGGACAGGGTGACATGAACCCGTCTGTCGTCGCCTATCACCTTCTGGCGTCCGAACAATTCACGCCAGCCGCTGAATGGTTCAAAAAAGCAGGGCGGAGTGCTGCAAAGCAGGCTGCGGTAGAGGATGCCGCGACACTGTACAGACGTGCGCTTGAAGCGTTGGAGGGTGCTTCGGAAACGCCCGAACGCCACAATTCAGAACTGTCGTTGCAGATACTGTTGGGCAACGCATTGATGGGTGTGCGTGGATTTGGATCCGATGAAATTGTACCGGTTTGGGAACGCGCCCTGAGCATTGCGGAAACGCTGAAGGATTACGATGAGCGGTCATCGGCGCTCAATGGTCTGGCCGCATATTGGATTGGCAAAGGCGATTGCGCCAAAGCCTGCGATTTTGCACTTCAGATATTGTCGTGGTCAGAACCTGCCAACCATCGCATTGGTATGCTTCGGGCGCATTCATCGCTTGCGAATGCGAAGTTCCAAATTGGCGATGTGCAAGATGCGCTAGATCATGCCGAAACAGCGGTTTCGCTGTATCAACCTGATGACTTTGCAAACGTAACGTATGGCGTTGGAACCGATCAGGGCGTTGTGGCCTATGGGGCTGCAGCGGCGTCGCATTGGTGGTTGGGGGACGCGCAAACCGGACTGAGACGGGCCCGCCAGGGTGTCGCTCTTGCCGAGGGGCTTGAATCCGCCCTGAGCCTTGCTGCAGCTCGGTCTTATCTGGCGCTTATTCACCATTACCGCGGGGATGAGGAGCTCGCATACGAGGTTGCTGACGAAACAGTGATGTTCTGCGCCAACCTTGGGATACCGTTTTGGCAAGGGTTGTGCCTACTGCTGCGCGCGGGTCAAAAAGTCGATCAGCCTGCAAAACGTCTGCAAGACATAGAAGCGGGGCTTGGTATTCTGTCGGGCAGCGGCAGCCAATCTGCTGTGGGCTTGGGTTTTTCCATTATGGCCAGCGCGCAGGCAGATCAAGGCAACCCCGAGATCGCGTTGGGTGTGTTGCAAACGGGCAGCCAGATGTCGGCGATGCTGGGTCAGCATTTCTGGGACGCTGAACTAAAACGATTGTTGGGAGAGGTTCAGGCAACAATGGGCGACCGCACAGCAGCGGTTGAAAGCGTGTCCGAAGCCGTGGACTTGGCACGCGGCAACCACGCCCGCTCGTTGGAATTGCGCGCGTTGTTGACATTGGACGATGTGCTTGGGTCCGAGGATCGGACCACCCGAAATCGATTGGCGACTGTCCTAAAAGCACTTGAGCCTGGGACTGACACTGTGGATGCGCAAAAGGCATCCCGTGTCCTCGCTTCTGTGAATTCCTGAAGTCAATTTGTGGAGCTTTTTCAAATGTCAGAACAGATCGTGTATTGCTCGGGGCCGATGTTCAGCGTCGGGGACCTTTGGGAACAGCAGAACATTGCCGCCGTGCTAGAGGCCGGGGGGTTCACAACCTATTTGCCGCAGCGTGACGGGCTTGAAGTGGGCAAGTTAATGGCGCTGCTTCTTGACCCCCAGATTTCTTCGCAGGAAGGACAAATTGCGCTCTCGATCGTGCGCAAAGTCACTTATTCGCTGGATATTTATCAGTTAATCGGTCGGTGCACATGTCTGGTTTTTAACATGGATGGGCGTGTGCCTGACGGGGGCAGTCTTGTTGAATCCTCCATTGCCTATGCGGCTGGAAAACCAATCGTGATCTACAAAACCACACCGATCACAATGCTGGCCGGGACCGACAACCCCATGATCGAGGGGCTGTCTACCAGTTGGACCTATGTCCATGACACAGTCGACATCGTTCCGGCCCTGCAGGCCCGTATCGCGGCGCAATCCGATGCGGACTATGTGTATACCCCGCCACCGGTCGTTGGCCTTGTACTTGAAGTTGGTTCAAGCGTCGCAGACAAGAACTCGAAACTTCGGCAAATCCTCGCGGCGATTGCTGCTGCACCAACGGGGCCGGATGCGTTGAAAGAAGCCAAAGCACTTTTGGAATGGGCCAAGACGGACAAGGCTTTTCAAGCGGCTTTCGGGTCTGGTCAAACAAGTTTCCTGGGCGCTGACGGACAGCACAAACTTGTCAGCCTCTAGCCAGCGAAATCTCTCGGCTATTGGCCCCGTTTGAGATCGGGCGTCAGGTTAAGTGACCAATGCCCTTTGATCATCCATACCCATTGAAACCAGCAGTGGTTCTTCGCGCTGCCTGTTCTGGAAAGATGCCTTATCGCTCAGCCCGTCCCAGTTGCTGAGGATCAGGGATTGTGCCACGGCACCGCCCAGCGTGGTGCCCGGACCAGTGACAATAAACAGGTCAGGCGCGAACTCACGTGCGGCCTGCGCTATTGCATGGGTGAAGTTGTAGGTCTCCGTGACCTGATGACCCAGCGTATACTCCCACAAAGCGTTTGTGTCGCAAGCCCCAGGCCACCAAATCTGGCCTCGACCGTCGATCATTGGCAGACTGGGCTGTTGGAAAAGGTCTGCGCCCAGCTGCGCGCGACCCTGTACGGCCACGGGGGTTTGAAGGTGTGAATGAAAGCCCGCGTGATTGGCAAGGCGCAGGGGGAAGCGGTCCTGTACCACCGGTACGGCTTTTTCGAACGCGGCCAGCCCGGCCTCATCCCCGGCCAGCACAAGCATTCCACCCAGGTCAATTGACAGAGTCAGCGTCGCGCCCGTTCCGTTGATCTGATCGACCAGAGCCAAAAGCTCGGCCTTGCGGGCAGGATCCGGGTGCCAATCCGCGTTCAGGAATGGATAAACCAGTTGCCCGCCGATCATGTTGTCCTGCATCAGCGTGCCCATGGTGTTGACGACCTCGAACCCACCTTCGGCGCTCAGCGCACCCGCGCAGGCCAGGGCCGAATACCAACCCATCGAGTTTCCTGTCACCGCCACCACGTCGATCTTTTCAGGGTTGATGGTGCGGAAATCGCCCAGTGTAGCGGCATAGATCAAGGCTGATGCATTGTCGCCGCGTGTGTGTTTCGCAACCAAATACCGTTCCGCACCGTCCAACGCAGTAAGAGATTCCTGTCCCTGCGCGCTACGCATCCGGTCGAACCGCGCCAACAGAGCCTTGTCCGAAAATTGCCGCCCCAGCACACCAAGTTCGGGTTTATTATACGTACCCCGACCGGGGCAGATGACAACGGCGGTCTGTTTTCCTTTGCTCATACCTCAGTCTCCATCAGGCGCCGCGCCGCGACCTCGATGCTGTCTTTGGACGGCATTGTGGCGGCATAGGCCGGGCCGGTTGCGATGAAGCTGTCTTCGGCCGTGATGCGGGCCAGTGGTACATTTGCGGTTTCATGAAAGTGCGCCATAAGGGCCTCGGCCACACCGCCATGGTGTCGGGTTTCGTCAACGACCAGGATACGTTTGGCCCCGGCGACCGCTTGGGTCAGCGCATCCTTGGGCAAAGGTGACAGCCAACGCAGGTCAACGATCCGGGTGTTGATACCATTCGCCTGCAACGCCTTTTGCGCCTGGTGGCTGAGATAGACGCCATTGCCAAAAGTCACGATGGCCAGATCGTCCCCGCCACCTTCTACGCCGACCTCCCCTAACTCGATGCTTTCGGACGGGTCGGGATAGGTTTGCATCCACCCACCATCGCCCGTTTCGTGCAAATCCCGCATCGGATAGAGCGCGATGGGCTCCAGGAACACGACAAGCCGCTGTTCTTCACGGGCGAGCCGGACACATTCGCGCAGCATCCGTGCGGCGTCAGCGCCGTTCGACGGGCAGGCCAGGATCAGGCCCGGAATGTCGCGCAGTACTGCGACCGAGTTATCGTTATGGAAATGCCCGCCAAAGCCTTTCTGGTATCCCAGCCCGGCAATACGCACGACCATCGGGTTGGTGTATTGCCCGTTCGAGAAGAAGGGCAGGGTGGCCGCCTCGCCACGCAACTGGTCTTCGGCGTTGTGCAGATAGGCCAGAAACTGGATTTCCGGCATCGGAACAAAGCCATTTTGCGCCATACCGATGGCCAGACCCAGGATCGATTGTTCGTCCAGCAAAGTGTCGATCATCCGGTCGGGGCCGAAACGCGCCTGCAGTTTTTGCGTCACACCATAGACACCACCTTTGCGTCCGACATCTTCGCCCATCATCACGATCTCGCCGTGTTCCAGCATCAGGTCAGTCAGGGTCCAATTGATCAGGCGCGACATGATCTGAGGCTCGGATTGCGCTTTGAGGTCGCTGCCGAAAACTTCGGCTCTGTGCTCTGGGCTTGGGCCATTGGTCGGTGCACAGGGGCGCGCAGGTGGGATCAGGCTGGCCATCACGTCACTTGCTGTTTTCAAGCGCGGGCGGGTGACGGCTTTGTCTGCGACACGGGCGACACGTGCGCAGGTGTCGATATAGACGTCCAAGGCGTCCTTGGGCTGCGTCGCCCCGGATTGTTCCAGCAGGCGGACAGAATGCAGCAGGGGATCGTTGGCCTCCTCTGCCTCAACTTCCGACTTCAGCAGATAGGTGGTCGGCATATCCGCCCCGGCATGACCGTAAAGACGCACAGTGCGCACATGAAGGAAGGCGGGTTTGCGACGGCGGCGCACATAGTCGGCCGCCTCTTGCGCGACTCGGAATGTGTCGAACAGATCAAGCCCGTTGCAACTGAAGTATTTCAGGCCCGGCCGGTTCCTGAAGGTGGCTGCGATCCAGCCCTGAGGTGTCTTGGTCGAAATGCCAATGCCGTTGTCTTCACAGCAAAACAGCAATGGCAGAGGGACCGATTGGAACGACGTCCATTGTGCAGTGTTGAACGCACCTTGCGCGGTTGAATGGTTGGCCGAAGCATCGCCAAAGGAACAATAGACAATCGCATCATCCGGCATGTCAGCATGTTCGGGGCGATGGCGGCGGGCCACGCCAATAGCATAAGCCGCGCCCACCGCTTTGGGCAGGTGGCTGGCAATGGTTGAGGTCTGCGGAGGGATGCTCAACGCCTTGGACCCCAGTACCTTGTGCCGCCCGCCGCTGATCGGATCTTCAGAGGATGAGGCGAAGGACAGCAGAATATCCCAGGTTGGGCTTTGCCCTGGAACCTGATCAGAGCGGGCGATTTGAAAGGCGGCATCGCGATAATGCAGAAAGGCCGGATCGGTCGGGCGCAGCGCGGCAGCAACAGCTGCCATGCCTTCGTGCCCGGAAGAGCCGATGGTGTAAAACCCCTGACCGGCTTTCTGCATCGCGCGGCTTTCCCGATCCAGCGCCCGGCTGAGGCATTGTGCACGATACAGCCGCACGGCTTCGGCCTGGGTCAAAGGGCCAGCAGGGGCATCACCTGCCGGGAAATCCCGCGCCGCCACGCGACGCAGGAAGTTTTCGTGCACAATGGCTGCGCGATCCATGTTGACTGTCCTTAGGCGAAGGCTTGCAAGCCCGTTTGCGCGCGCCCTAAAATCAACGCGTGTACGTCGTGGGTTCCTTCATAGGTGTTCACCGTTTCCAGATTGACCATGTGCCGGATGACGTGGAAATCTTGGCTGATACCGTTGCCGCCATGCATGTCACGGGCGTGGCGCGCGATCTCAAGTGCTTTACCGCAATTGTTGCGCTTGATCAGGCTGATCATCTCGGGCGCGGCGCGGGCTTCGTCCATCAGGCGACCCACGCGAAGGGCGGCCTGCAGGCCAAGCGCAATTTCGGTTTGCATGTTGGCAAGTTTCAACTGGAACAGCTGGGTCTGCGCCAAAGGCCGCCCGAATTGCTTGCGATCCATCCCGTATTGATGTGCGGCGTACCAGCAAGCTTCGGCTGCGCCCATGGTGCCCCAGGCAATGCCATACCGCGCGCGGTTCAAACAGCCGAACGGCCCTTTGAGCCCCTCGACATTAGGCAACAACGCATCTTCTGAGACTTCGACATTGTTCATCACGATCTCACCGGTGATTGAGGCGCGCAGTGACAGTTTGCCTTCGATCTTGGGCGCAGACAGTCCCGCCATGCCCTTGTCCAGAACAAAGCCTTTGATCTTGCCATCATGTGCCTCGGACTTGGCCCAGACTACAAACACATCCGCGATTGGCGCGTTCGAGATCCACATTTTCGAGCCATTCAGCACATACCCGCCTTCGGTCTTTTTCGCGACGGTCTTCATCCCGCCAGGGTCCGAACCTGCGTCGGGTTCAGTCAGGCCAAAACACCCAATGAACTCGCCGCTGGCCAGTTTCGGCAGGTATTTCTGGCGTTGTTCGTCGGTGCCGTAGGCATAGATCGGGTACATCACAAGGCTGGACTGCACAGACATCATCGAGCGATATCCGCTGTCGACACGCTCAACTTCACGCGCCACAAGGCCATAGGTCACATAGCTGGACCCGATGCCGCCGAATTCTTCGGGGATGGTGGTGCCCAGCAGGCCCATCTCACCCATTTCGCGGAATATGCCAGGGTCGGTTTCTTCTTTGGCAAAGGCTTCGGTCACGCGCGGCAGCAGCTTGTCCTGCGCATAAGCACGCGCGGCGTCGCGCACCATGCGCTCGTCTTCGGCCAATTGATCTTCCAGCAGGAAGGGGTCTTCCCAGGTGAAGGGGCCAAGCTGCGGGCGGGATTGTGGTTTCATGAGAGTTTCCTTTCTACAGCTGATTTAAGACGTTCAAGACCAGCTACAATTGTATCTTGGGCGTAAGCGAAGCTCAGGCGGAAGTGTCCGGGCAAGCCAAAAGCGCGACCGGGGACAACGGCGACACCGGCATCTTCCAGGACCCAGGCGCAGAAGTCAGCGTCATTTTTGAAGGGACCGCCGTTATCTGCAAACAATTCCGCGCATGAGGGGAAGGCATAAAAGGCCCCATCAGGCGCGTCACAACGCAATCCAGGAACCGCGTTCAGCCCGGCAACCACAAGATCGCGGCGTTGGGCGAACAGGTCACGGCGTTCTTCCAGTAAGCTTGGGTCACAGGTGATGGCCGCCAAAGAGGCCCATTGCGAAATCGAACACGCGCCCGAGGTCACCTGACCTTGCACCGCCACCATCGCCTTGATCAGATCGGCGGGGCCAATCCCCCAGCCGATGCGCCAACCGGTCATGGACCAAGCCTTGGCCACGCCATTGACGACCAACATACGTTCGGCAAGTTCTGGTGCGGCTTCGGCTACCGAGGTGAACGGAACAAAGCTGAGGTGCTGATAGATTTCATCCGCCAGAACCCAAATCTGCGGGTGCCGTGCCAAAACGGCGGACAGCGCGGCGATTTCATCTTGCGAATAGATGGCCCCGGACGGGTTCGACGGTGTGTTGAGCATCAGCCAGCGGGTACGCGGTGTGATAGCGGCCTGAAGCTGTTCGGGCAGCAGCTTGAAACCCTGTTGCATCGGGCAGGGCAGGACAATCGGCGTTCCGCCCGCCATGCGAACAATATCGGAATAGCTGGTCCAATAGGGCGCGGGCATGATCACCTCGTCGCCGGGGTTGAGGCTGGCCAGCATGGCGTTAGCAATCACCTGTTTTGCACCTGTTGACACGATGACCTGTGCCATCTCGACCCTTGCCTGCCGGGCGATCTCGCTACGCAGATCGGGGATACCTGCGGTTGGTGGGTATTTTGTCTTCCCGTCTTGCGCTGCGGCGTGGGCCGCCTCGACCACATGTGGCGGCGTGGGCAAATCCGGCTCACCCGTTGACAGCGCCACAATATCACGACCATCCGCACGCAGACGGGCAGCCGCCTCGGAAATCTGTACGATCTCGGAGAGTTCGATCCCGTTTAGCCGCTCTGCACGTTGGAACAACATGGCATTTCCTTTGAAATTCAGCATGAAACTAATGCCTAAATTACTTGAGAAAAACACCTCAATAGGTATCTTTTCTGTGACTAACGCTCATGGATGTCATGCCCAGGATCAACGCTCTTCCGTCTCTTGCCCTGATGCGCAGCTTCGAGGCCGCCGCGCGCCATGAAAGCTATACCATGGCGGCAGAGGAACTGGGCGTTACGCAGGGCGCGGTCAGTCGTCAGGTGCGCGAGTTGGAGGCGGCGATTGGTGTCACGTTGTTTCGACGTGTCGGGCGCGCGGTGCGCCTTTCCAAGGCAGGACGCGCGTTGCGCGAGGAACTGGCAGGTGATCTTGAACGCCTTAGCGGCACGATCAACCGCGCCATTGCTGCTGGGGATGGTGCAACGCTGTTGACCATGGCTGTACTGCCTACCTTTGCGTCGCGATGGCTGGTGCCGCGCCTGGCCGATTTCAAAGCGTCACATCCCGAGATAGTACTGGACCTTCATTCCTATACGACGCCATTTAGCTTGGAAGAAAGACGCGTGGACGTTGCCATTCACTTTGGTCACGAAGACTGGCCGGGTGCCACTCTGCGCAAGTTGTTCCCGGAACATCTGGTGGTCACGGCTGCGCCTGCATTGGTGGGCAGCGCTGGGCTGGAGGAAAAACAAGATGTGTTCGATCTTCCGCTGTTGCATCTCACGTCTCGGTCCCAGCAATGGTCAGATTATCATGCGAGTCTGGGGTTGGATGCGCGTGCCATGTTCCCAGGTATGCGTTTTGATCAGTTTTCAATGCTGATCGAGGGGGCCGTGGCCGGGTTGGGGGCTTCGATCCTGCCGTCTTATCTGATCGAGGCCGAGTTGGCCTCGGGAACGCTTGTCGAGATCGGTCAGATCGCGAACATGTCGGGCAGCGCGTATTACGTCGCTTTTCCAACAGGGCAGAAAAATGAAGCGGTTCAGCTCTTTTCGAACTGGTTGATCAAACAGTCGAAGCAACGGCGATCAGCCGGGTAGCTGTGAGGATTAAAAAAAGGCCGCACCGGGTTTGCCCTCCCGATGCGGCCACCATGTTTTGATTTCTAAGGCTGCTGTTTTGTGAGTTGCACAGGTCTTAGATGTCGAACTTCACACCCTGTGCCAGAGGCAATTCAGCAGAGTAGTTCACTGTGTTTGTTTGCCGACGCATATAGGCTCTCCACGCGTCCGAGCCGCTTTCACGTCCGCCGCCCGTTTCCTTTTCACCGCCGAACGCGCCGCCGATCTCGGCCCCTGATGGCCCGATATTGACGTTGGCGATGCCACAATCGGAGCCGGCTGCGGTCAGGAACTGCTCGGCCTCGCGCATGTTCAGGGTGAACACGCAAGAAGACAGCCCCTGTGGCACATCGTTTTGCAGCTCGATAGCCTCGTTGAAATCCTCATAGCCCAAGACGTAAAGGATCGGTGCAAAGGTTTCGGTTTTTACAGTATCGGACTGCCCGGGCATCTCGACGATCGCGGGTTCCATATAGACGCCGCCGGGGACACCTTCGGTCACACGGTTGCCGCCGAACACCTTACCACCTTCACCCTCTGCCGCCTTCAGCGCAGCTGTCATGGCTGCGCCCGAGGCTTCATCCACCAAAGGCCCGACCAGAGTGCCTTCAGCCATTGGGTCGCCGATGGGCAAACCAGAATAAGCTTTCTTGAGGCGGGCCACCAATTCGTCCTTGATCGAGTTGTGAACGATCAGGCGGCGCAAGGTTGTGCAGCGCTGACCTGCGGTGCCAACGGCCGAGAACACAATGGCGCGCACGGCCATTTCCAGATCTGCCGAGGGGCCAACGATCATCGCGTTGTTACCACCCAGTTCCAGAATACACTTGCCAAAGCGCGCCGCCACGATGGGCGCCACTGCTCGACCCATGCGAGTCGAACCGGTTGCCGAAATCACAGGTACATCTTCGCTTGAGACCAAAGCCTCGCCCAAAACCGCGCCGCCGATCACGGTCTGCAACAGACCGTCAGGTGCGTCGCCAAAACGGGTCAGAGCACGTTCAAAGATCTTCTGGCACGCCATCGCAGTCAGCGGTGTCTTCTCGGACGGTTTCCAGATCACCGGATCACCACAAACAATCGCCAGCGCCGCGTTCCACGACCAGACTGCAACCGGGAAGTTGAAGGCCGAGATGACACCCACCGGCCCAGCAGGGTGCCAGGTTTCCATCATCCGGTGGCCCGGACGCTCGGACGCGATGGTCAGACCGTAAAGCTGCCGCGACAAACCAACGGCAAAGTCGCAAATATCGATCATCTCTTGCACTTCGCCCAGGCCTTCGGAGGTGATCTTACCAGCCTCCCAGCTCACAAGCGCGCCAAGATCGTCTTTGGCCGCGCGCAGTTCTTCACCCAGCAGCCGGATCAACTCGCCCCGCTGCGGTGCGGGCACCACGCGCCAGGCTTTGAACGCAGC
The DNA here is from genome assembly GCF_013110855.1 of Ruegeria sp. HKCCD4884. Classification (NCBI taxonomy): domain Bacteria; kingdom Pseudomonadati; phylum Pseudomonadota; class Alphaproteobacteria; order Rhodobacterales; family Roseobacteraceae; genus Ruegeria; species Ruegeria sp. HKCCD4884. The sequence goes on along the minus strand of NZ_WVRJ01000003.1, from coordinate 424,234 downwards.
TTGCGACCGGGCGATGATGGCGTCCATCTCAGCGGCGGGCGTCTCGTGCACGTCGGCCAATACACGACCATCGATCGGAGACGTCACCTGCAAGGTGCCGCCGGTCAATTCAGCCGCAGTCAGGTCCAGTTTCGCAAGTGTGGTTTCTGCAGTCATTACAACGTCTTTCATGTCTCAGGCCGCTTTGTTTTGAGGGGTTGCATCACCGGCGCGATAGAGCGCGCCAAATTCAGTGTTCAGGAAGTCGGGCAGCTTCACCTGCTCTTGCCGGACAAAGCCTTTTGAAGGCAGCGCACCCGTGCGCATCAGGTCGACAACGCCTAGAACGCCTGCGGCTGTCGTGACCTGAATGGCGCTCCAGGTCTGGCCGCTGATGTCACGGGCAAAGCTCTTGTTGATTAATGATTTCTCACGCAGCGCGCCGTCGATCATGCCCTTGGCGGTGCAGTAGACGAGAACCACGTCCTGATCGGTGCGGGGCAGGGCGGACTCGAAAATCTCTTTCAGCAGATCGCGGCGACGTTCCAGTCCAAGGTCATGCAACAGCAGTTTCAGAATATCGCAGTGACCGGGATAACGGATCGACCGATACGAGACCGACCGCGCCTTACCTTCAAGCGTTTCGGGCAATGTGCCCAGCCCGCCCGAAGTATTGAAACATTCGTATTCCACGCCGTCATGTCCCAGAACCTCGTAGTCTTCCAGCGGCGCGGTTTTAACCCGCTGGCCATTCACGATGGCATCGCAAGGGTTGCAATACTCGTTGATCAGCCCGTCAGTTGACCAAGTCAGGTTGTATTTCAGCGCGTTGGTCGGATAGAGCGGCAGTGCGCCCACGCGCATGTGCAGGCTGTCGATTTCATCAAACTCAGCGGCCAGAGATGCCCCCGCGATTCCAACAAAGCCCGGCGCCAGCCCGCATTGCGGCATGAACGCGGTCTGGCTGCCCTCGGCCAAGGCGCGTACAGCGTTCGTGGCGGCCACATCCTCGGTCAGATCGAAGTAATGCGCGTCTGCCTTTTGAGCCGCCTCAGCAATCTTTGGTGTCAAAAAGAAGGGTGCTGCCGAAATGACGGCATCAAAACCGTTCAGACCTGCGGCCAAACTATGTGTGTCGCTGGCGTCGACCTGCTTGGTGGGAACGCCAAGCTTTACAACTTCGGCCAGTGATTTCAGGTCGTGATCCGCAACAGACACGGTGTAATTTGGCGATACTTTCAGCAGAGTCGCGATCATCTGCCCGATTTTGCCTGCGCCTACGATACACACATTCCAGGACATTACTGTCTTTGCCTCCCAATTTATGCCTCACTTAACGATGGTTCGCAGGCTGTTCGGGTGGCAGGGTGAAATGTGACGAAACGTACAGGTATTTTGACGTTATGACGGATAACTCGGAGTTATGACGGATCAGAGGCAGGCATCTGAGGTGCTACCTGAAACGGTGATCGAAGGTTACAACACGCGAATATCTGACATGGTGCGGATGGCTGCCATGTCCTGCGCATAAAGCTCAGTAAACGCGTCAAATATATCCGTGTTCCACCCAGGCAAATCCAACTCTTCCTCAACCTGCTCGGGGCGCGCTTGATCCTCGAGGACTTGCGCCAATTCTTCGCGTTGGCCTTGCAAATCCAAGGGTGTGCGCCGCCCAAGGATCTCCTGCACTTGTCGTTGCCCTGCATCGGTCAAAAGCGACGACAAAAAGGAATACTCATCGGCAAGGAGGGTCTCAGTCGGCAACCCCGTCATAGCCCGGACAATATCTCCCCAGATCAGAGGTAGATTTTCGTTTTCCCATACGGTCAGTTTAAACTGAGGCGCAAGTTCGCGCAGGTCTTCGATCATGCTGAGCCAACTGAGGCAACTGAGGTCGGTGCTGGCCAGAATATCTCGCCGGTGGTCTTCGTGAATGGACATCAGTGTTTTGGGAATGAAAAGTCCGGGGTTCACCAGGCCGACAAACAGCTCAAGCTGCGCGCCTTCCAAGAGGGTTTCGGTAAAGGCTGTCCGCCGTCCCGCAAAAGGATATATCTGACCATGTTGCAGCGCAGTCCGTCGGGGCCCAAAGAACTTGTCGCTCGACAAAATTACACGCTCCAGGTTGACGTCTTGTGGAAAAAGAGGGGCCAGACTGTCCCGCGTTTCTTCGATCGATGTCCCATGAATCAGTGCATCCGACATGATCTTGACGAATTGACGGGACATGCGCGGGCCCATCGGAGCAGTCTTCATCTCTGCCAACATCTGTCTGTTTGCAACAAGCGACGACAAAATGTGGCCTTCATCGGCAAAGGCTGCACCGGCATGAATGATTACCCGCATGTCGTCTTCCGTACCCCCAGCCAATGTGCCCAGCCTTGCACATGTCCTTTACTTTACCAGACGTATGCGGTGTTTTTGCCTGTGTGGTTTTTGCACTTTCTCAGGAAAACGGACAATACCCTAGTTCAAGTTGAAAATGAGGCTTGCAGTCCCCCGCCAGAGGAAGTAATCGACTGCCAAAGCCCCTATAGCTCAGCTGGTAGAGCAACTGATTTGTAATCAGTAGGTCCGCGGTTCGAGTCCGTGTGGGGGCACCATTAAATCACTGAAATGAAAAGATTTATTTTTATTTCGGGACACAATTCTTAGGCGTGCTGGTCGTTGTGTCCCACCCGTGTCCCGGTGAGGTGCAAGGCTTTGGAATCAGGTTGGCTGCAGATATTAAAGGCCAGTTGGGGGCAGTTGCTGACGCTAAGTTTCGCCCTCGGAGTCTTTTGGTACCTTTTCCAGATTGAGCTTTTGCCACCTAGCGATTCTCCGTGGGTTGTCTATGGATTGCCTTTGGCTGTTTTGATCACCGGTGGGCTTGGGCTTGCCCCTTTCATTGAATGGCTGGCGGGACTCGTGAAATCCGGCGTCGAAGAATGGTTGAAGAAAAGAAGGCGGGCGGAGGCGATTGCGATCCACACGCAAGAATTCGTCGACTACATCCCATTTATGAACGACGACGAGCGCGCGATCTTCGGTTACCTACTGGAACACCAACAAAAGACGTTCACAGCCGAGATGAATTGCGGTACCGGGGCAGCGCTGCTTAAACGCGGTTTCATAAAGTCGCAGGTAATCGTAGGGTTGTCCTATGACATGGCTGGCTTTCCCTTTTTGGTCCCCGACCATATCTGGGAAAAACTGGAAGAATACCGCGACGCGTTCCCGCAGAAGCATACCGGCGGAAGCCTGCCATGGTTTAAGGGCGTATGGTAATCGTCCCGCGAGTACCTGCGTATTAGGAATGTCCGACTGGGCCTTTTAGCTCCGGTTCTACCGGTAACGCGTGATCCGGCGGAGTGACTCCATGATGCTCCAGCCACTCAAGGATAGTGCCCCATTGCGTTTGGATCGAAGGCGCGTCGCGGTATTCGAGCAGCGTCTCAAGGCGACAGCGTAGGTCGTAGGGGATCGTTCGGGGCCATTTGTTCATGACCAAGTGTTCTACTCTTGTTCTCATTTGGTCAACGTCAATCGACAAAAGCGAACTCACACTGTTGGACAGTTTTCGACAAATCTTATGAAGATTCCGTTCGGGTTTGTGGGGAGCGCTTCGCCAAAAGATACTTGAGCTTGAGCAAAAATGCCTCTTGCATAGTCTACGGCAGCCAATTGCTCCTGTGGATGGTACTGGGGACCATCGAGCAACGGTTCTTTAGGCTCTGGCCCTATAAACAGGTCGCAGCGTCAACTGCTGCTTTGATCCAAGAGCAGACACTGGTAGAAAATATGGCTATGACCGGGTTGCGGACTTAGCTGCCCTCCGAAAATCACTTTCGGATGACCGTAGTAGCCCTTGAGCGGACCTTCACAAATAATATTTGCACGAAGTCCCGAATTGATAATTTTAACTAGTATAGCCAGCAGGCTCAGAGGATTTGAAGACTCGCGCGGCTTGACAGAAATCTCCTTTAGCTCGAACGTTGCTGGATGTTTAACAGAAGAAATTTTGTTCTGGCATCGTTGTCAGCGTGTACATTTCCGGAGCTTGCGACAGCCAAAGCGCGGACTCCAACATTGTTGGCGCATGGGGGCGGTGAAACTCCAATTAGCCTTACGAAAGAATTGCGCAAGCTGGCCAAAGGGAGGCGGTTGTTAATCGTACCTTTTGCGGCCAGCAATCCAGCAACTGCTGCCGCCAGGACCAAGGGCTTTTTTCGGCAAAGCGGTTTTGGGAAAATCGATGTTCTTGAGCTTTCTTCTGCGGCTGGAGCAAAAGCGCAAATTGCACAAGCTGACGCAGTATGGTTCACGGGAGGTGTTCAAAGTCGGCAGGTTCAGGCACTGAAATCCGTTCCAGGTGTCCATGATGCGCTTTTGACAGCATTTCGGTCTGGAACCGTTATGTCAGGAGGATCGGCGGGCGCGGCTGTTCTGTCAAAGCTGATGATCTCTGGTGGGTCCGGTGGCAGTGTTTTTACCCGAACAGGTTTAGGATTTTGGCCGGAAGTTGTCTTGGATCAACATGTCCGTCAGCGCGGGCGCGAATACCGTTTAAAAAAAGTCATTTCTGCCAATCGTAATTTGATTGGCTTTGGTCTGGACGAGGGAACCTGGGTAACATTCGTGAACGGGCGAGTAAGAGTACGTGGAAGTGGCAGTGTTCACGTGGTGATTTGGCAGGGCGATCAAGTGGTAACTACCCACCTTCGTAAGGGACAAAAATTCAATCTACGTGGCAATACATGATTACAGTAGCGAAGAAGGTGACAGAGTGTAGGAAACTGGTTCTTAGATTTTTTGGCGCAAAATCAACTGTAACTATTGGTAACAAGTAACAAGTAGAAGGAAATGGGATGTATGTTCTATTGAAAAGATGGATGATTTCATGGTTTTTGGCGACCTTCGCAATCACCGCACCTGTTAGCCTGTTTGCCGATCCCTCTAAAGATCCAGATGCAAAAAACACCGCTTTATTTCGGTTTCAACATGGCCCTGGAGCAGTTTGGGATGTACCATTCTATTTTAGGGTGCAGAACGAAGTCGTAACAGGCTTCGTCAATCAAAACGAAATCAATGGCGGACGAGAAACTTTTTTTGACTGGCAGCCAGAGACGCCAGAGGAACAAGCACCAACCCAGTTGCTTTCTTCCATCGGCGAAGGCGGAAAATTCCGCGAACACCTCACAGTATTGCTAAATTCAGCCAGTCTCGATGGAAGCCAATTCGATAAAGCTGTCGAGAATGGTAAAATGACCTGGCATGACGGGGGTTGGGGGCACCTTACACAGACGAAAATCAATGACTACATCGTCTATGTTGCTTTCAACAAAAACAACAACAACCCGACTGATGCGGCCGTCATTCGGTATGTGAAAACGCCAAGCGTAGAATACCTTTCAAAAGCATCTAAAGCAGCTCTCGAATTTCGTGCAAATAGGAAATACGCGCACTGCGGCCAACAAGCTCTTTTGGACGCCGGATTCGATCCTAAAGGTGTAGATGGTGCGCCTGGTAAGGGAGCCCAAACAGCCCTTGGCTCATGGGCAGAAGCTAACAGCTTCCAACTGCCGCTGTTTTCCCAAGAAACCGCCTCGCAGGTTTGCTACGCTCTGACAGCACCCGAAGTCGTATTAGATGGCGAGTATTCGTTGGGTGCGATGCCAATAGCGCCGGGAGCCGGATGGAATGGATGGACTGATAGCGTAAGTTCTGCTGAGGCCATTGTACTCCACAAGGATGGCGTGGTTCGCCGGATTGTGGCGCTCAATTTCCGCGATGGTGTCACACATCGCTATGTGGGCAATGGGGTCGACCAACAACTTCGCCCACCATTTACTATGACCGGAACCTTCATAACGCATGGAAACGATATGTCGCGGCACGAGACACTTCTTGCGCTTTTAGAGAACGACGAAATTGGTGCAATTGAAGCGTATGTACGCGGCAAGGGTGTCACTCTAAATGGAACAAAGGATGACTTGCGTTTCCGCCCAGACATGATCGACGCGCGTTGGAGCATCATTGGTGAAACTGGGGCTGGTGCCGATGTGGTGGTCGCGGATTTCAAACCAATTCGGAACCGACCCGAAGACCGTATTGTGATAGTCTTTTTGGACGGCGAGGGAACTTCGAACGATAAACTCTTATACGGATGGCTGAACCGTTCAGATGAAGCCAACATGAGAATCAGGCCCGTGGAATAGTAAATGGCGGACGAACCTCTACTGAGTCATCCTCCATACCACTAAGCCGTTTCGAATAGCACCTTTGTTGCTCAATGCCACGCTCCAGTCGCGACCGCAAACGTCATGCGAAGTTACTTCACTTTAAGAGAATTTTGTTCTTGGGCAATCAACCTGGATTTGCAAATTCAGCTTTTTGCCCATTGCAGTAACTGGGGCATCGCGCAGCATCGGTCAAAAGGGGCTCCGAGCGGTCGTTCGCTGCGTTCCGTCTGAATGACCGCTCTGCGGACTTTGCTGCTATCCACATTTTTTTCCAAATGAGCGCAGTCAGCCCAAAGCGGTCATGCTTGATCAGCCCGTCGGGCGGAATACGGTCATTCGCTGCATCTGCGAGAGCCTGAATTTCTCACGGCGAAAGCGGACCTAATTTTCTCTCTTATCCATGGTGGAATTTCTGCTACTCCAAAAGAGGTTCACTTTGGATGTAGAGTATTTGCATACGAACATCCCTATTGTGCAGCCAGCCTTGTCTAAGTCTGCAAATCAAAGTGTATGGAAGAGATTTGCATTCCAGCAATTGCGGTTGTCGCTCCCTCGTAAGCTATTGGGAATTGTTCCTGAACTGAACTCAAAGTTCACACAGCTCGCAGCGAGTTCTTGGGGTTATTTTGACCACCTTACGCGGCCAGTTTGTCCAAATGAGCAACAAGCCAGGTGAGGTCTATGTGGGCGGCCACGAGTACCTGGCCACAATTTTCGAGATTTTAGATAGTCTTCCTTGTATGATAGTTCATGAATATAACAAAAAAAATCCTCGGCCAATTGCACAGGCTTGGGCAATTCCTAACAGAGTGTTAACGTATTCACATTGGTTAGTACGTAGACAGTTAGGATAGAGCAGTGGCGAAAGATTCGGTTGACCAAGGGCGCCGGTTTTCTGATGCAATGACACCCGATCAATTGGCCTCAGCGCTGGCCGAAACACCTGAGCTGTTCCAATTGGTGATCGACACAGACGGGCTTTCTGCGGTCAATTTACCGGACGGCTTTGTCGCAATTCGGTATGCAATCGTTGAGGGTGATCTGTTCCTGATCGGACCGGACGGTCAGATCATAGCGCTATTGGCCGGCGCCCAGAACACGTTCATTCTTCAGTTCGATGGCATACCCGTCGCTGCAACAGCTCTGACAGCTTCGGTGGAGGCCCTTGGCGCGTGGGATCAATTGGGCGACATCCCTCAAATGACTCTGGACCAGATGCTGGATCTGGGAGACGCACGCCCCGGTACAGGTGAGCAAGAACCCGTGCGTGTTGGCGATCCCCTCACAGGTTTGGAATACAACCCCTTGTTGCCGCCGACTGAATACCCGCCTGAGATAGAAATACAGAGACGCTTTTTCGGCGGCGATCAGTTTGACGGTGACAATGATGGAGTCCCGGAACCGGGCGTAAACACTATTGATCTGACGGGGCAACCGGTCGCTTATGAGACCGACGCACCCGTCGATCTGCGTCCAGCTTCCTTCATCGAATTCAATCTGGAACAAGCCGATATAGGCGAATCCGTCAGCCAGGTGACGTTGCAGATTACCGGCCTGCCATTGGGAACAACGACCAACCTTGGCCAGATCGTGAATGTCGGAGGCGTGGCAACGCTGAATTTTACTGGCAGCGAGGATGATTTTAACGCTCTGTTGCTGACCTTCCCGACCGATTTTTCGACCGAAAGCCGGAACGACACACCTGAAGGCCCGCTGCAGGCGACCATCTCGATCGAGACGACTTTCCTGGGTTCGGCACAGCTGGATTTTCCCATCGAGGTGTTTGCCGAGGGTGATGCTGTCATTGATGACACCGGCCCCGATAATGTTGTGGATGAAACGGACGCGCCTACTTCGGTGAAACCGTCTGACCTGCTGGCGCCGCAAGTGACTGACATTGACGGGTCCGAAGACTACGAGATGTTGGAACTGATCGTCGAAGGTCTGCCTGCGGGGTCGACGTTGGCCAGCCTTGGGTTGGTTGTCCCTGCCGGAGCAGTGGCCGCACTGTCGCCTGCGCTCAATGGATCAACGACGCTTACAATCACCATGACAGCAGGGCAGGTGGCAGACACTCAGGCGGCTTATGACAGCCTTGAATTGACGCTGCCGACCGACTTTTCCACCGAAAGCCGCACGGACCTGAGATTTGCCGGTGACTTGCCGCTGACCCTCACGTTGAACATTCAGACGGATGAAGACGTGTCCGCTGCAACGGACACGCCGAATGACGGTACGGTCACCGCGACCCGGGTTGTCGATATCGGTGCCGAAGGCGATTTGCAGCTTTCGGGTCCGGGCACTCTGACGCTCGACGAAAACGATGCGCCGGGTGATACGGACGAGGACAACACGCCATCGACGCCGCTGGACGTGCGCCCCGCAGATGCAGTTACGGGTCAGCCGACGGATATCGACGGATCGGAATCCATCGCCAACGTGGATGTGTCGATCAACGGCCTGCCTGCTGGAACCGAATACTCGACTGATGGCGGCACGACGTTTCAGACCGCGCCAGCTGGGGCCGTGTTCACCCTGAACGGGCTGACCTTCGCAGAATATCAGGATTTGATCATCCGGCTGCCCGACGATTTTTCGACCACTACGCCGCTGACCGGAAGTGCGACATTCACCACGGACGAAGCGATCTTGGCGGGTGAGGTGGATACCGGCCCAAATGACGGCGTCGAAACGGGCACGTTCACGATCACGGTGAATTCCGAACAGGATGTCGAGATTACCTCGAACGATATCACGGTGATCGAGGATTTGGATACGCCAATCCCGCTGAATGTGGATGTGGCGATCACCGATATCGACGGATCAGAGTCCATCACGTCCCTGACGCTGGACTTTGCCAACTTACCAGCCGGGAACACGGTTCTGAGCGACGGAACCGCGCTGAACGCAGGCAACACGCAGTGGACCGGCAATCTGGCAACGTTACAAAGCCTGGCCGTTACCAGTCTGCCAACACATTACTCGGGTGTAATTACCATAACCGTCACCGTGGATACGGATGAGGGCGATCCGACTGTTGCAACCGAAACCTTTGACCTGAACGTCACCCCTGTTGCCGAGCCGACAATTGACCTGTCGGTGGATGACAGTGTTGCCAATGTGGGTTTGCGCGGTCCGGACAATTATCTGGTGGACGAGGATACCTCTTTCCTTTTGCTGATCGACGCCGGCACTCCGGATCAGGATGGGTCCGAGGCGCTGACGCAGATCGTGATCGAAAACATCCCGACGGGGTGGATCACCGATACAGGCGGCGTGGTCGATCCGGTGCTGATCGAACTGGGCGGGGCGCAAGTCGCGTCCGCAACGATTTCAGGAACAACCCTAACAATCACTCTGGTCGGGGGCGTGACACAGTTTGATGGTGGCATTCGGATGACACCGTTGCCCGATGACGACCGCGACGTGGCAACGATTGTGGGCAACGACCTGACGGCCACTGTCACCTCTGTGGATCAGGCACCATCTTTGCCGTCGGACATGCAGACCGCAACCGACAGCGTGGATGTGGACGTGGACGCGATCGTAGATGGTCTGATTGGTACCACGAACGACATAACCGTGAACGAAAACCGCAACGGCAGGCGCGCGCTCGACGTCAATATCTCGGGCACCCTCGAGGACAATGACGGGTCCGAGACGATCTCGGCACTGGATTTGACCATCACTGTTGCCACGGAAAGCACAGGCTTCGATCCGTCTGATCCCGCCCAGCTTGAGCTGCGCGTCAGTGATCCCACCTTGGCGGGCTTTGTTGTCATTACCCAAACAGGGTCCACCGCAAATAGCGTCTCATACAGTTTTACCCCTGCAGCCGGGGCAACGCAGGCCCAGTTCACCTCTGCGCTTGAGTCCTTGGAAACCGTCGTCCCGCAGCATTTCAGCGGCGTTCTGACTTTGGACGGTACGGTGGCGTGGAACGAGACAACGACCGGCGATGTCGAAGACGACCTGACGGACAATTTCAACACTGGCGTTTTCCAAATCACCCAGACCGTCAATCCTGTGGCCGAGGCAGACTTGGCCGCATCTGTGTTCGTGCTGACTGCCGCCGAGGTCGCCACCGGAAGCACGACTTCGGTTTCTGCCAGTGTTCAGGACGGATCGGTCAGCGGGTCGCAGATACTTACACTGCTGGAAAGCACCGCGGATGGGTCAGGTCCCGGTCAGGTTAACCTGTTTGTTGGTCTGGATGCGGAAACCCCGGATACGGACGGGTCTGAAGAACTGAGCACTCTGGTCGTGGCCAATGTGCCAACCGACTGGATCGCGAACTACCTGACGGGTAACACCGTGGACCCGAATGCCTTTTTTGCGGCAGACGGCCTGTCGCCGCTGGACCCGGTAGAGCTGGCCAAGATCGATACCGCGATCTACGATCCAACGACGGGTGAGCTGACGCTTACATTCGTGCCGGATGTGACCAGCTTCGAAGGGTCAATTCAGCTGACACCCACGCTGTACGAAGATTATGACGTGGATCGCAACAACTCGGACCCGTTCACGTCAGCCGGGGATTTCTTTGGCAATGACCTGACGATCACCTTGACGACTCAGGACGACAATACAGCCACCACCGATACTCAGGCCTCGGACGCGACCTTTGATGTGGATGTCGATCCGGTCAACAATTTCGCTGTCATTCTGACGTTGCCCCCAGGCAACGAAGGGGTCATCGACGCTGCCGGTGGGGTCTGGCAGGTGCCGTTTGATCCGGTCATTCAGGATCAGGATGGCAGTGAGGAAGTCACCGCCGTGGTTCTGCGGAACGTACCGGCCGCGATTACGGTCTACGTTCCTGATCCCAACGATCCCACCGGCCCGAAGGTGCTGGCGCTGCTGACCGAGGTAAACACCCCTCCGGGCTTCAATACATGGAGCCTCGAAAATGGCGGCTGGACCGGGGCCGAGGTGCGCGGCATCCCATTGCATTTCGCCGGGCCGTTCGGCGCAACGATCGAAGTCGTCACGACCGAAGCGGACGGCGGCGGCACACGGGTTACCCCGCTTAGCAACCAGCTGTATATCGATCCTGTCGTCGATGGTGGCGACCCAAGCGAAAACTATACGACGCCGGAAGACACTGCGGTTTTCTTCCCGCTGGACGGCAATCTGATCGACAACCCGACAAACTCGCCTGAATCACCAGAGGCCATTTTGAATGTTGTGATCCTTAGCAACATCATCCCGGATTCTGGTGGGCGTGTGCCGCAATTCTTTGATGGCCGCCCTGGTGATCCTACTTCGGTCGAACTGTTCCCGGTATTTGCCGGACCATCTGGTAGTCTGGATCTGACCGTTGCACAGGCAGCCAACCTTTGGGTTCTGCCGGGTCCGGACAGCAACGAAGACTTCGTCTTCGACGTTTCGCTGATTTACTACGAAACGCTTGATCTGTCTCAAGTACAAGTTGCCACCGGAACCGCAACTCTAAACGTGACCGGTGTGGCGGATGATCCGATTATCACCACACAGGATGAAACCGGCTATTCGGGCGCGATTGATGCCGAGTTTATCCCCGGCGGTACAACCGACGGGCGTCCGAACACAGAGCTGGTTTACGGCTATGCCGGTTTTTCCAACGCGCCGTTTTTGTTGGACAGCCGGTTGCAAGACGGCGTCATTCAAAACGGTGTAAGCAGCGATCAGCAGAACCTGACATTCACCACGAACAGTGTCGTTCCCCTGACCGGGACAATGACGGAGATTCTGGTTCCCGTTGGGGGCCCGGCTGCGGATTTCGACGGGTCAGAGACGATCTATTACCTGATCACCGGTGTTGATCCCGCCACAAGTTTTGCGAACGCTACCCCGTTGGATGCGACTGGGGAAAGCTATCTGGTGACCGAAAGTCAGCTGGCAAACCTTCAGTTTGTTCCGGCAGATGTAGCTGCCGTTACGTTTTATAACCTGACGTTTACCGCCATTGTGACCGAAGACGATGCGGTGCTGCCTGACTTCACCGGATTGACGACCGCAGAGATTATTCAGGCAATTGACGCTCTACCCGGCGGGGCGGCAGTGTCGGAGGACATAAGTGTTGTCGTCGTACCCTTCCCCGGAGGAGGAAGCGGCGGCGGCGGGTGCACGACCGCTCAGCAACTGCCCATTCCAACACTGCAACTGATCGGCAGCGGTGACGAAGATACTGAAATCGCCTTTCAGATTCAAATCACGCCGGTGCCGGGCTTTTATGACAGTATCGACGATCTGGTGAACCTGCCAAACGGGGTGACCGGCAGCTTTGGTCTGGGGATTGATTTGCCGCCGGGGTCGTCCATCAGCAGCAACCCTCCGGGCGCGGTACTGTTTGATCCGGTTACCGGCCAATACGCAATCGACCTGAGTGTGTTGGGCGTGGACCCAACCGACCCGACCCTGACAGCCGGATCGATCCTGTTCACACCGCCCGCGCACGAATCCAGCCCCGATCCGTTTCCGCCAAGCGACACGTTTGGGCCGGATGATCCCTATGACGGCCTGAATTCGCTCGATTATTCGACGATCCTGGTCAACTCCACCTGCGGCACCACCACAAGCGCCAATGGCTCATTCGCCATCACGATCAACCCGGTCGTGGACGGCCCAGAGATTGTTGTGCTCGGGTCAGATTCCGTTCTTGAGGACACGGCGTACCTGCCCAATATCGAAATTCGCGGCATTGATCTGGGTGAACGTCCTGTAGGAAACATCACCATTGTTGTGGATGGAACAAATGGCGGTCAACTGCTGGACGGAGCGGGCAACCCGTTGCCGGGCACACCGGTTGGTGGCGGCCGTATTGAGTATACGGTTACTGCAGCGCAGTTGCCGACCCTTCAGATCACGGCAAACCCGCACTATAGCGGTCCGCTTGAATACACTGTGACCGCAACGTCCGAAGACCTTGATGGCTCGACTCTGTCCAACACGATCACGCAAACTTTGATGATCGTACCCGTCGCGGATGATCCGTTCTTCGTCTTCGATCAGACACCCTTTGATCCGGATACCGGGAATCCTTTTGTCGATCTGAGCGGCCCGACACCGGTAATCACGATCATCGAGGACATTCCCTTCGCGCTGGGCAATGTTGTGGATGCGGGATCTCCTGATCAGGACGGGTCAGAGGTGGTCACCTTGGTGCTGTCCGGTGTCCCGGACTATCTGATTGTGACCGGGCCAGCCAGCGGCTTTATCGACAACGGGGACGGAACCTATACAATCGCCGAGAGCGCATTCGATCAGGTCCAGTTTGTTCTTCAGGATCAGCACGGCCGCACGCCAGACAGTTTGAACAGTTCAATTCCGGACGAAATCCCGTTGACCCTGACCGTCAACACGCTGGAAGTGGCGAACTCGGACAGCAACACCGGGTCCATCGATTTCATCATACGGGTCCGCCCGGATGCAGATGTCCCAACGGTCACTGCAACCATCGCGCCGAATACTGGGGTCGAAGACGACGGAACCGTCTATACGCTGGATATTTCAGGCACCACGCCTGATCCCCACGAAACGATGCAGTTCGAAATCACCGTGCCTCCGGGTGGGCAGATTTATCTGGACGGGTTCCTGCAGCCCGCCGTCGGCGGCGTCGTGACCCTGACCGGGGTGCCGGGCGCGTCGACCGGGGGTGGCAGCACTTTTGTGCCCTCCGGCGTCGTCACCTTTGAACCGCTGGCTGATTTCGCAGGCGATATCGCACTGGGTGTGGTCGCAGTCACGACGGATACGGCGCTGGTTGGCGGCTTTACAGACAGCGAAAGTTCCGCTTCGGCCCCGCTGACGTTGACAATCACGCCGTCGCTTGATCTGGACCTGAAAGTCGATCCTGACCCCGACGCGGTTGCGCAGACCGGAGCACCGATTTCGATTGAGCTGGGTATCGACGCCCAAGTCACTGAAACGCTGGGTCTGGAAACCCTGGATCAGGTTGTGGTCACGTTCAATGCACCGCTGCCTGCCGGCACAATCGCGTCAGACGGAGTGCTTTCGGCAGATCGCCAGACCCTGACGCTGACGCGCGGTGCGCTGACTTCGGCTGAATTTACAACGCTTTTGGCCGCAGTGACGCTTCTGCTGCCCGGGACATTTGCCGGTGCCGTTGACGGGTCTGTTGTTGCCACAACCAATCACGGCACTTCCTCACCTGTTCCGTTCAGTTTCGACGTGAACGATCAGCCCGTCGTGTCTGGTCCGGTGGACGTATCCTCGACCGATCCGACGTTTTTCATCACCAATGGCGAGTTGCTGGCAAATGCCAGTGACATGGACGCCCTGAATATCGCCAATGTCACTTCGGATGATCCCACCAACGTGACAGTGAGTGTTCAGGCGGGGGGTGTGCAGATTACTGTGCCTGATGGATTTGTCGGAACGCCCGTGCTGAGCTATGATATCGTGGACAACGGCACACCTCCGGCCAGCGCGGCGGCTACGGCCAATCTGGATATCGATACCCTGCAGATGGAGGCCACCGGCACCACGATCACAGACCCCGGCGGCGCTCCGCGCGATCTGCTGGACGATGTGACCGGCGCTGTCGGTGGCAATGACATCGCCAAAGGTACGGCAGGAAATGACGGCGTTGTTCTGTCCAACACCTCGCCCTATGCAGAGATCGAAGGGTTCAGCCTGCTGGGCGGAGATGACTTCGTGGACCTGTCTGCGTCGTCTGATGGATATAGTGTCGATCTGGGACAGGGGGATGACTGGGTCATTGGCAGCGGCGGCAACGATACCCTGACCGGAGGCACAGGCGCTGACACGCTGGAAGGTGGGGCAGGGGCCGATATCTTCGTGATGACCGATCTGACCATGTCGGACGTGATCACCGACTATGACGGTCCCGCTGGCGGCGATCAGATCGACTTGACGGCGTTGGTCAGTGTTGATCCGGGCAACCTTGGAACCGAGGTGACTTATGACAATACGACTGGAGCACTGGACGTGGCCGGCACTTTGGTGGCCACGGTCAATGCGTCCGGCGGCGGCTTCTCGGCCCAGGTCGAGGTGATTTTCAACGATGCCGGTGGGGCGCAGCAGACGGCGGTGATCTGAACCGGATCACCGCTCGCGCAGCGCTTCGAACCTTGCCTTGCGAAAGGGTTTTAGAATGTAGTCCAGCACGGTGCGCTCGCCGGTCAGGATATCGACCGAGGCGACCATGCCGGGGCGGATTTCCAGCCGCTGGCCGTTCTTTTCAAGCGCGTTGCTTTGGGTTTCCACGATGATCGGGAAAAAGACCTCACCAGTGGCCTCATCCTGCTCGGCATCAGCGCCAACGCGGGTCACCTGACCGTCCAGCGATCCGTAGACCGTAAAGTCAAACGAAGTCAGCTTGACGCTGGCAGGTAGGCCCGGGCGCAGAAAGGCAACGTCTTCCGGTTTCGCGCGCGCCTCGATCAGCAGGGAGTCATCTGCCGGAACGATGCGCAGAACTTCCTCGCCCGGTGCAATCACGGCACCGATTGTGTGCACGTTTAAGGTCGATACAATCCCGTTCACCGGAGCTCGAAGGGCGGCGCGGTTCACAACATCGGTCGCGCTTTTGAGGCTTTCGTCGATGACGCTAAGCTGGTTGAGCGTATCGGATCGTTCAATGTTGATCTCGGCCCGTCGTTGCAACTCGGCCTCGGTCAGACGGGCGTTGGCTTCGGTCAAAGCGGCGCGGGCCTGTTCGCGCTGGCTGCTTAATGCGTCTCGTTCCTGCCGTCGGGCAGTGCGTTCGCGCTCGACCGGCAGGATTTGCGCCCGCGGGACAATACCGCTGTCGGTCTTGATCTGAATTTCTTCGTCCAGCAAAGTAATATTTTCAGCCACGCGATCCAGTGCGGCGCTGAGTTCTGCGATCTCTTGTTCGCGTTGCTGAACCTGCGCGTCCAGAACGGCCCTTTGTCCCAGATAAGAGGCTGTCCGGCTATCGAACAGCGCGCTTTCTCGCACAGCAAGGGAACCGTCGGGATCAATCCCGACATTGGTGAAATCGGGCTGAGCTGCACCGGCCAGTTCGGCCTCAAGTCGCAGGGCGCGGGCCCGCAGCGCCTGTTGCTGCGCGCGCAACTCGCCCAGACTGGCGGCCGAGCTGGTGTCGTCCAGACGGACCAGAACCTGTCCGGCCTGGACTGCATCGCCCTCTCGCACCTGAATTTGCTGGACGATGCCGCCCTCAAGGCTTTCGACAACCCGCGCCTGACCGGACGGAACAACGCGTCCTGTTGCGCGGGCCAGTTCTTCAATACGCGCCAGCGACGCCCACAGCACTGCACAGCCGAGGATCAGTAGTAACCCCAGCAATACCGCAAACACCCATCCCGAAGACCGGCGTAGTCCTGCCGTTTCCGGGCCACTTGCGAAATCAATCAGCTCCCAGTCCCGGTTACTCATGACGATTCACCGCCGGAGTTTTTTACCAATTGCCGCAGAATGTCGTCCTTTGGTCCATCCGCCGCAATCCTGCCCTTGTCCAACACGACCAGCCTGTCGACCAAACCCAGCAAGCTGCTGCGGTGGGTCGAGACAATCAGGGTCATTGGCCAATGCGCCAGAACCCGCGACAGGTTCTGCACAAAGACCTGCTCGGTTTGCGTGTCCATTGATGATGTCGGTTCATCCAGAATCAGAACCCGTGGACGCGGCAGCAAAGCACGGGCCAGGGCCACAAGCTGCCGTTGCCCGCCGGACAAATTGCGCCCCCGTTCGGTGATTGGCATGTCGAACCCCTGCGGATGCGCGGCGGCGATGCGGTCGACCCCTGCTAATCGTGCGACACGCAGAACATCCTCGTTCGTTGCCTGAGGCACGCCGAAGGCAATGTTTTCGGCCAATGTACCCGAGAAAAGCACCGCCTCTTGCGGGACCAGTTGGATGTCCTTGCGCAGCCGGGCCGGAGCCAACTGCGCCATGTTCAACCCATCCAGCAGAACCATGCCGTCGGTGGGGGCAAACAGCCCCGACAGGATACGCACGAGGCTTGTTTTGCCCGCACCCACAGGCCCGATAATTCCGATCCGCGCCATCGCGGCGCTTGTGAACGACACCTCGGCCAGGGCTGGCACCTTAGTTCCCGGGTATTGCAGCGAGACATTCCGCATCGCATAGGCGCCTTCCTTGGCGGGCGCGTTCAGTGCGGCCCCCCTTGCCACTGTGTCCGAAGGCTGAGACATCAGCGCGTTCAAGCCGCGCAGCGTCTCGATGGCGAAACTTGCGCGGACAAACAGGCCGGACAGGGCGGCCGTGGGGGCCATTGCCCGACCCGACAGGATCATCGCCGCAATGACAGCGCCCATGGTCAGATTGCCCTCTAACGCCAGATAGACACCAATCACCACAATCCCGATAGACGATAGCTGCTGGGCAAAGCCCGTGACCGTAGTTGCAAACGTCGCCAGTCGGCGGCTGCGCTCTTGTGTCGCGGCGGATTCTGAAACCATCCGCTCCCACCTTGCCTGCATGCGGCTTTGACCCGAAACAGCCTTGAGCGTTTCCAGATCACTGACAGCTTCAACGGCAACAGAATTTTTAACCCCTGTTACTTGTCTGTCAGAGTCAGACGCCCGCCGCAAAGGCACAAGGATCATCACCCCCATGACCAGAACAAAGCAAAGCGCAATCGTCGGAGGCCAGGCCAACGGCCCGCCGATATAGGCAATGACCCCAATGAACAGCACCGCGAAAACAAGATCCGTCAGTGAGGCCAAGGTCTGAGACGAGAAGAAATCCCGGACCTGTTCATAATCTTTGAGGTTGTTGATCAGCCCTCCCGTAGGCTGCGCCTGCGCATCCAAACGCAGATCAGAAATGTGACGAAAAATCTCGGACGACACTGCCAGATCGACGCGGCGTGCCACCTTGTCGACAACACGCGCCCGAACCCATTTCAGGATAGCATCCACCAGCAGCGCCAGTCCAACCCCTGCGACCAGAGACCAAAGCGTGACCAATGCCGCATTCGGAAACACCCGGTCATAGACATTCATGGTAAACAGGGGCATGGCCAAGGCCAGAATGTTGATCATTGCCGAGGCCATGATGACCTGCATGTAGTCAGGCCAGAACCGGTTCACGACCTTCCAATACCAGTGGCCGGGACTTTCGGATGAAACGGGGTCAAACTCGGCGCTGTCATCGGCTTGCAACAACAATACATGGCCGGCGTAGAGGTCGGACAGCTCGGTCATTGGCACTGTCAGCGGATCGCTGGACCGTGTCGGCCAGACGAGGGTGGCCTGCGCGCCCTTGATGGCCTGCAGAACGCAGGCATCCCGTCCTGACAAGAACAGGACGGCTGGTAAAACCGACTCGGGTATATCGTTCAACGCGCGCCGTGACAGATGGGCCCGAAAGCCTTGCGCCTCGGCGGCTTTGGCCCCTTCGGTAGGTGTCAGCGACCCGTGGCTATCCAGCCGTCGCCCGGACAGCAGAACCTCGACCCCGATATCATGCCCATACAGCCGTATGCATGTGGCTATGGCGTCGGCGAGCGTATCCTTCGGCCTTGCTTCAAACTGCCAATCCGGCGCGTTACCGGCCGTCTTGCGACCGCCTGAAACCACACGCGGAGCAATGTTAACACGTGCGGTTGCAGGACGGTTTGGCGGTTTTTCACTGGTGATGGCTGTAACTCCGGCTAAAGAGGGATCGTGTCAGTCAAGTGATTTCCTCCAGTCCCGGAACGTGCTGGCATCCAGACGCTGCTCTCCTCCGGTCTGGCTGCGGGGCGTTACGTTCAACTCGTCGCGGGCATAGACGCGGCTGTCCTCGGGTGGTTCAATGCTCATTGTCCTTAGCAGCACCCCGACCGAGGCCAGAATACGATACCGCACATAGTTCTCGGCCGACTTGGCATTCACCAGATTGGCTTCGGCCTGAAACAGCGCGTTCTGCGTATTCAGAACATCCAGCAATGACCGCTGACCGACCGTGAATTCCTGCTCATACGTGTCCCGCAGCTTTTGCGCGATTTTGACCTGAGCAGTGATCTTACGGGTCCGCCGCTGCGCGGTCCGATAGATCGAATAGCTCTGGCGTACCTCGTTTTCGACATTTCGGGTCTGGGCCAAAAGACGTGCGCGGCTTTCGCTGACGCGACGCACCTCTTCCTGTCTGGCCGCACGTTTTGAGCTGCCCTGGAACTGATAGCGCATCACCAAGCCGATCCGCGCGTCAGCAACATCGCCTTCAAAACCGCCAACGTCCTCACCAACGCGTCCGTCAGCTTCGAGGAATAACTTGGGATATGCGTTTGCATTGGTGCGGCGTGATTGTGCTTCGGCCGACCCGACATCGGCCTGCAGGAACCGAATAGTGGGATTGGTGCGGCGCGCAATTTCAAGCGCGGCATCCATATCTGCGGGTAAGGAGTGGCGAATGTCCGGCACGGACGAAAGCCCTTCGGCATCAACACCCACCACGGCAATGAACAGGTTCTTGACGTCTTCCAGATCAAATTCAAACGAAATGATCGTGTCTTCGGCCAAAATCAGACGTTCTTCGGCTTGCTGCAGGTCTCCGATCCCGACAACGCCGCTGTCATAGGCTTTCTGTATCCGTCTGAGGACTTCAACGTGATAGTCCCTGTTCTCACGTGCCAGTTGCACCAGGGACTGAACGCGCAGAACGTCCGCGTAAAGCCGGATCGCTTCCAGAGAAAGAACCTCGGATCTTTCAAGGACGCGCAGGGCCGCAGCGTCAATCCGATAGGCCTGACGTTCGATCTCGGATCGCGTCTCACCAGCGTCGAACAACAGTTGCGAAACGCGAGCGCCGACTTCATAGCCGTCGATCCACCCATCGGCCGCGGAGAGGTCCGGGGTTGTGGTGCCATCATTGACGCTGCCCCCGGCAAAGGCGTCCAGCTCAAAGCGCGGAGCCCAAAAGCTGCGGGCTTGTTGCAGTTCAAATTCTATGGCCTGCTTGTTGGATTCCGCTGCGGTGATCTCCGGGTTGGTTTCAAGAACAAATAAAATAGCGTCTTCCAGAGACAACGCACTGGTGGTTTTTGGCAATGATATCGCCGCAATACAAAGCATTGCCGTGCCGCAAAGAAATTTGCGCATAGATTTCCTCGAAAAGCTCTCCGGTTAAGGGACGCGTTTAGGCCAATTTGTTTAGGAAGATTGCCCAACAATGGGCAATTGGCAACAAATTATTATGATACGTGCGGGCGAGTCGCGCATAGCGAGACGTGAGCTTGTCAAAACACACGGGTCCTGACACATTTCCAAAGACCACCAATTTTATGAGGCCATACTGATGCGTTTACAAAAACTCGCTCGGCTTGTTGTTATTCTTGTTCTTTCGGTACTGCCGGTCAGCGTATTGGCCGAGGTGTTCGGGACCGTAAATTTTAATTTTGATTCCGACCAGTTGGATGCGGAAGGCCAGCGGCAGGTCGATGAAATAGCGGAACGGCTGAAAGCAACTGACAGCTATAAGCCAACAGTTGTGGTTGGGTACACGGATGCAGTTGGTTCAACGGGTTATAATCAGAGTCTTGGGCAAAGGCGGGCAAATACAGTCGCGCGTGCACTGGTTGCTGCTGGCGTATCGGTTGATCAGATCGGAGATATTTCAAGTCGCGGCAAAACCGACCTTCTTATCGCTGTGACCACGGCCGAGCGTCGCAATCGCCGTGTCACCGTAGGTCTGGGAGACATTCTGGCCGCCTGCAGGAGCTATCGTGATGTGCCCCTTTCTGAAACGGCTGCTGGCGACGAACTGCAAAGCGATTTGACGGCACGCCTTCAGGTTGCGGTGGCACAACATGACCAACTCACGAACTCAGGCCGCAACGGGCCTGCATTTCAAATGGCAGGTGCTGCGCGCGAAGACTGTGGTAAAGCCGTTGGACTTGATGCTGGATCTATTCGCAAGGTCGAGTATGCCAAACGTTGTTTCTGCAGTTCTGCCCGGTTGGAAGCCGCTCTGGCGCAATAGTTTGGTCGCTGCTGAAAACAAACTGCAAGTTCAACCGACTTATAGTGCGGCTTGCGCAACAAAATCGACTGAAGACCAAGGTTGTTAGGGTCGTTTACTACTTTGAAGTAGTGGGCTCGGAGCAACCGTTCGCCGCAACCCTTCAAAACGACTGCTTTGCGGGACATTGCCGCCGTTTGGGTGTGGCGTCGCAAAGTCCGCTTTGTTTGCTTAGCGCCTATAGGCAAGAGCGCCCTACCCGCGAAACGATCATGTAGTTAATGTAAGAAAAGACAGTTGTTCCTTTGGCTTACGTGCATTGTAATTGGGATAAACACAAAAACGGCTGGAAACCCCTTTTGCTACTGAGCATTCTTAGCAAGCCGAAAGCCCGTATGGTTTGATCCAAGGCCGCGTTCAAAGGGTTGCCTTGCAGTTGGTCGATAACGCATGCAGAAGGCAGGGGCACAAAGCCACGAACCTCCCTTTACCACGCGCTGAGCTCCTATTTCTGGATGGGAGAAGCGCGCTGCGAGTGCTTCGGAAGGGCCATGAGGGTCGGTTTCCGAGACGTTCGGATGCGTCGGCACCCACCAATCTGACACATGCTCCCAAACATTGCCGACCATGTCGTGAATTCCATAGCCGTTTGGCAAAAAACTGGCGACGGGTGACGTGCCGTGATGACCATCAGCAGCCATGTCAGTCGAAGGAAACTCGCCCTGCCATGTGTTCGCTTTCCAGCCAGACACCGGGTCATAAGGTTCATCCCAGGTTGCACCGTCACCGAGGCCACCACGCGCAGCCAATTCCCATTCAGCTTCTGTCGGTAAACGGCCTCCGGCCCAAATCGCATAGGCTTCAGCATCCTCCGGTGAAACTTGCACGACGGGATGATTATCGCGTCCGTCAATTGTACTTCCGGGCCCCTCAGGTGCTCGCCAGTTTGCACCAGCAACCCAGCGCCACCACTTGTTGGGATTATCCAGATCGACAGGTTCAGCGGGTTGCGCGAACACCATGGATCCGGGCTCAAGTAGCTCCGGCGGCCAGCCGGGGCGTTCTTCTTGTGTCAGGCCACGTTCAGCCGTGGTGACATAGCCCGTCGCGTCCACAAATGCACCGAATTCCGCGTTTGTGACCTCAGTCTTGCCTATGAAGAATGTGCTTACAGTCACAGGGCGTATGGGACCTTCTTCGCGGTAATGCGATTGCGATCCCATATTAAACGTCTGCCCTTCAATTTGGATCATATCCGCCGCCGAAGCGGCGGATACAAAGTTCATTGTACACGAGATAACCAAGATAACAGCCACACGAGTGATCCATTTTTGCGGCCTGATGTCAGGGAAGCGTACCAAGATCATACTCTCACCAATCGTCGTGTCACTGCGTTCATGTGGTGTAACCGGCTATGGATTTACTGCCGCTTCAGCATACGCTGAGCCGCCGCTTCAAGGCTTTCATAGCTTTCACCTGAGACGGACACGGCAACCTCGCGGATGGTTCCGCCTTCGAATTCACCTGGCGTGGTATACAGCTTGCTAACGGCGTCGCCGCTGTCATAGCCGATGCACAAGCCGTCACCCGAAAGCGTAAACTTGCCCGACTGGGTCCGCATATCGCCCGAGGCCACCTCTTGATCGTTGACGTAGAGCTTCATCGACCCAAGAACTTCGCCATTGGCGCCCGTGCCGGTCGCGTCGAACTCCATCCCCAGCGTGTAGCTCCCGGGCTCAAGTTCCACATCCGACTCAAACGTCTGTTCAGGCTGAATTCCGAGGAAGTTGTAGGTGTAGTAGAGCTTTTTGTCCTTGACCACCAAAGCATGGCCGCCAAAGCGTGACCCGTGGGCGAAGATAACACCACTGGCATCCTCTTCCACATCGACGTTTGCGAGGATCTTGTAGTCGCGCCCTCGCACGTTAACCGCCACACCTTCCGGCACACATGTCGTGTTCGGGTAGTAGACATAGGTATCACGAGGAGGTTCCGCCGTCGGGCGTTCGATGGTCAAGATTTCTACCGCGCTGCGGTCATCCAAAGGCAGCACGTTGTTTTTTGCGGCCTCATCGAACCAGACCTGAATCAGTTCCTGAAGTTTTTCCGGTTCCTGTTCTGCAAGGTTGTTTGACTCTGAACGATCAACATCAACGTGATACAGTTCCCATTTGTCTTGATCGAAGTTGCTTGTACCGGTCAAAGGCGCGTGGACCGCAACCGCTTTCCAACCATCCTTCCAGATCCCTCGGGTCCCCAGCATAGTGTAATACTGCACCTCTTTTTGGGTGGGGTCATTGGGCTCTGCATCGAAGGTATAGGCCATTGAAACCCCCGACAGAGGGTATTGCTCGACGCCATTTGCCTCGGCGGGCATTTCCAGGCCGGTGATCTCCAGTATGGTCGGAACAATATCGACCGAGTGGTGATACTGATGCCGGATTTCACCGCCATCCTTGATGCCCGCAGGCCAGGACATGACTAGCGGGTCATTGGTGCCGCCAGCATAGTTCGAATAGCGCTTGAACATCTTGAACGGGGCCGAGAATGCTGCCGCCCAGCCGGTTGGATAGTGGTTATAGGTATCCGGACCACCAAGCGTATCAAGATACTTCATGTTCTCTTCCAGCTCATCCGGGAAGCCATTGAAGAACTTGTTCTCGTTCACCGACCCGTTCGGAGAGCCTTCGCCCGATGCCCCGTTGTCGGCGGCATAGATGATCAGAGTATTCTCGTATTGTCCGGTTTCTTTCAGGTGATCGACAATGCGTCCCACCTGACTATCGGTATACTCCGAGAAGCCCGCATAGACTTCTGCCATACGGGTGAACAATTTCTTTTCATCGTCGTTCAGACTGTCCCAGGGACGCACTGCATCAGCCGGATTGGCGATGCCATCCGGCAGGAAGTTCAACTCGGTGTTGACCGTTCCCTCAGGCACGATACCTTTTTCGATCATCGCCTGAGTGATCTCCTCGCGGTATACATCGTAGCCTTCGTCAAAAACACCCTTGTATTTGTCCGCCCATTCCGCGCCTGCGTGATGCGGCGCGTGATTGGCGCCGGGGTTAAACCACATGTACCAAGGTTTCGACGGGTTAGTCGCTTTCTGATCGCGCAACATCTGGATCGCCTGGTCAGCGAGATCTTTGGACAGGTGATACCCATCTTCGGGGCTATATGGTTGTTCGATGAACCGGTTGTCCTCAACAAGATCGGGATACCATTGGTTCGTCTCGCCGCCCAGGAAACCATAGAAGCGATCAAAACCTTGATTGAGCGGCCATTCCGTGCGGCTGGCCCCAGATGCCACATCCTGCTCGGGGACGTTGTGGTTCTTACCGATCCAGAATGTACTGTACCCGTTGGCCTGAAGCACTTCAGCTACTGTTGTTACTTGCGGAGGAAGTCGACCACTGGCGCCAGGGAAACCATCCGCCGTTTCGGTAATTGCCGCCATACCATTCAAGTGATGGTTGCGGCCTGTCAGAAGTGTCGAACGCGTCGGAGAGCACAATGCTGTCGTGTGCCACTGCGTATAAGTCAAACCCTGCGCAGCCAGATCATCCATGGTCGGCATGTTGATCTTACCACCATAGGGCGACCACGCCCCAAGCCCGGTGTCGTCGTACAGAACAAACAGGATGTTAGGTGAGCCTTCGGGCGCTGCTTTTGGTGTGAACGGCGTCCAATCCGATTCAGAGTCGCGCACGTCCAGTTCAATCTTGCCGTTGAAACCGGGATAGCCCAGAGGCTCCTTCATCTCTGGGGCATTTTGGGCAATTGCGACCGACGACGATACAGCCAGAACTAATCCCATTGTGAACATATAGTGGATTTTCATCTAAAGCTCCTATCTGAGGCTTATTCGCTTAAATTTTCTCAATTGGTTACCAGCCATTCCGCGATGCAATTTTGGCTGAGCACTTAGCGTTTTGACTTCGGATTCCTATATCATGATGGCTGCATATTGTGAGAACACAATAGGCGCGTGGAGGGAAAATGCCATACAAACTCACAGGTTAAATGTAACCACAGTTTATCTCTTATTGGCAGTTCGGCGTGTTTTCTTGTCTTTTCATGCCGCTCAAAATCAGGGCAAGTTATGCGGCAGCCCATTGTTGCGATGACGACCGCGAAAGGCATGGAGCATAACGCGCATGTGGCAATGCCACTAAATCGGCGCGGGCCTCTATAGACTATTCCAATGACAGCTTTCTTCATTTCTCTGTCAATAATCAAGTCCGCAGCGTTTGTCAGTTTGGGCTCGGTGCAGTCATCTGAATGTTTCCGTCAGATGGCAGCTATGCGGACAAAGCAGACGTTAGCGGAACAGGATTTCAACTATCCAAAGTTGACATTCTGAAGGTAGACTGTTTTGACCTCAATTTTCCAAAGCTGCGCCTTGCGAGATTTCGACGGTGTGTATGATCCCGTCGAAAGCAAACGGACGCTCTTCTTCGTAGGACAAGGACACAGGCGAGCCTAGGTCCCGACCGACGTCAAAGCTCTCGGTCGCTGTGAACGCTGCTGGCACAGTTCGAGGCACCTGAACACTTGCGGCTTCCTCTCCATTAACAGTTATGGCAACGTCTGCAGATCCGCCGGGTTTTGAAATCGACGTGTCAATGATGATGCTGTGGCGCCCCGCTGGTAGCGGATCGGTGCGAACCTGTGTGTTTTCGATGATCAGCATGTTGTATTCATAGACCATAACTCCGTCCTGCAAATAGACCGTCAGACCGCCACCCGCGCCGCCGACGGCATAGAGTACGCCGTTCGCCGCGTCGCCGAGTTCCACGTCAATTGTCACACGCGTTGACTGGCGACCGATCCCGGGGGCGGCAAACTCGGGCATGCGCCTGATGTTCGGCCCGAATGTCCATGTGTCGTAATCCGACGTGATCCGGTCTGCGGGGTGAATGCGCAGCCAGTTGCCAGCCCCAATCGGGAAATCCTCGTTGTCCTCAGCAACCTCAAGAAAGCGCGCTTTCATTTCTGCCAGTTTGTCCGGCATCTCTTCGGCCAGATCATTGGCCTGGCTGAAATCCTCCGTGAGATTGTATAGCTCCCAGACATCATTATCGGAATCCCAGTCCGCAATACCGGCGGCAGACCCTGCGCTGTCCCAAGGGGTGAAGGGTCCGAACGTGCCCGCGAACCAGCCGTCAAGAAACAGGCCGCGACTGCCGTTGTTGTCGAAGAACTGCTCCGACTTTTGCGGCGCCGCCTCTGCGTCCTCAAACGCATAGGCAAGGCTTACGCCATCCATCTGCATCTGCGTGTAGCCATTGACGACCTGTGGATGCGGGATCTTCAGGATCTCATAGATGGTGGGGGCGATATCAACGACATGGTGAAACTGCGTGCGCATCTTGCGGTCGTGAGCGATCCGCCCGGGCCACGTTACAACCATCGGGTTGCGTGTTCCTCCGAAGTAGGAGCCCATCAACTTTGTTCCCTTGAACGGCGTGCTGCCTGCCCAAGCCCAGCCAGCGTGATACATGTTGTCCGTGCGGGGGCCTCCAAGCACATCCACACCGCCAATCCGGTCGAGCGCCTCTAATTGCTGGTCGATGGTATTGGGGATGTTGTTCTGGGCGAGAAGCTCGCTGATCGACCCTCGCTGTCCTTCCGAGGACGACCCATTGTCACCGAAAATGTAAAAGATCAGCGTGTTGTCGCGCAAACCCCGATCGTCGAGGCCATCTACCAGACGACCGACTTGCGTATCGGTATGCTCCACAAAGCCCGCAAAAATCTCCATCAGCCGCGTTTGGAATTCGTGTTGGTCCTCTGGGATGTCGTCCCAGCCCTGCATGGTTTCGTCCCGCGGCGTTAGCTCTGTGCCTTCCGGGATCACACCAAGCTCGAGTTGTCGTTTGAACGTGGCCTCGCGGTAGGCGTCCCAGCCTTCGTCAAACTGGCCGTCATATTTGTCGGCCCATTCGGGGAAAATATGATGAGGGCCATGCACGCCGCCCGGCGCCCAGTACATAAAGAAAGGCTTGTTGGGATCGAAGGCGCGATAATCATCCAACCAGTTCAAGGCATCATTCACGAGATCTTCCGTCAGGTGATATTCCGGGTCTCCCACCGGCGGCTCCACCGCGTCCAGATTACGGGTCAGCCGGGGTTCCCATTGCGAGGTTTCCCCGCCCAAAAATCCGTAAAAATACTCAAAACCATAACCCGTTGGCCAGCGGTCCTTGGGACCAATCGCGGTTGTTTCGGTCGCCGGTGTGTTGTGCCATTTTCCGAAGGCTGAGGTGTGATAGCCGTATTCCTTCAAAATTTCCGCAATGGTCGCCGCTTCTTTGGGGATTACGCCGGTGTATCCATCAAAGGCGACTGCGCGTTCCGCGATTGTGCCAGAACCGACGCGCGTGTGGTTCCGCCCGGTTAGAAGTGCGGCCCGGGTTGGCGAGCAGATGGATGTGGTGTGAAACTGAGTGAACGCGACACCTTCGGCGGCCAGCGCATCCAGCGTCGGCGTGTTGACCCCGCCACCAAATGTCGACGGAATCCCAAAGCCCACATCGTCCAGCATGACAATAAGGATATTCGGAGCGTCCTCTGGCAAGCGTTGCTCTGGCTCCGGCCAGGCCATTGTGCTGTCCTGCAACCGGCGTTTCGCCGTTCCGGCCATCGGTTGGGACGGGAAGGGAAGAACCGAACCATCATCCGGCGTCGCTTGCTGCGCCATTGCTGACGGTGGCGCGAAAAGAAAAAGGGACGTGGCAGTGCACAGCGCTTTCGTGATCAAAAAGTTTGACATCATGTCCCTCTAATTTTGCTTTGCATTTACATAGGGTGGCGCCCAGGTTCCCTCGGCGAGACTGTTGTCCGGCACATAGAGACGCAGGTTCATATAAAACGCCCCTTCCGGCGCAGGTAACCAATTGGCGCGCGGGGCATCGTCTGTGGGTGCTTCGTTCTGAATGTAGATGGTCAATGAACCATCCTCTGCGTATTCGAGACCTTCGGTAAACGTACCAATGGAGTACCGATCAATCGGGTTGGCAACGAAGGAGCCATCAGAAGCCTGGTACATCGAAAGCGACCAAAAAGCGGATACGGGTGGCAGGGCATCGGCCTCAAATTGGAAGGTATAGGTTTTGCCGCCGTCCAATGGCGCGCCGTCACTGTCTTTGCGCCCATCCATGTATATTGCTTCTTCAGGTCTGTTACCTCCGGTGTACCATTTGGCCCAGGCCGCACGAAACAAATAGTCCGTTCCCATGATGCCGGCCTGCCTGCTCCAGCGCCACCCGTTGACTTCCTCGCCCGTTGTTTGTGCATTCACGTCCATCAAATGCTGGCCGAACAGATAAGCTTTTGCCAGCCCGGAGCGTTCTGCGTCGGACAAGGATTTGAAATCGAAGCTTGTGTTGCCATCCCTAAATCCGATCTGGGACAGGCTGTCGGCGACGACTGCATCTTGCCCGGGTTTTGGGGGAGTGAATTTCAGAGCGTGCGCGAGTTTGTCGTAAAACAGCAACTCGTCAGGGAGATCAGCCGGCGGAGTGTAGGCCACGCGTGCCTCTGAAAAGGCAACGTCCACTGTGGCTGACTCTCCCGCTAGAAATGCGCTCAGCGGCGTGATCAGCATGCCATCTTGAATTTCGTTCGCGCGTGACACGTCATCTGGCCCCTCGACGCCGACGCGGCCCCAATAGACCGCATTGTCGTAGGCACTCTCAATACGCGAGAGTTCTTCGGGGATCTCCCCTGACCAGCTGGGACCAACGAGTACATAGTCCCCTGCTTTGCGTCCGGTTGTTCGGGTGCTGACATAGCCAAATGTATCACCGTTCGGATCCCAAAGTTGGATCCCGTAATACCTTTCGTCGTCTACTGCAGGGACCGTTAAGACCAGGGGCTCGCGGCTCAAGTCCATAAATGACTGAATGTACAAAGTGTCATTGTTCGGGGTTGCGATCTGTTTGTACTCTGGCCCGCGTAGTTTACGAACACGCGCCAGTTCGTTCACCTGCGAGCGTGGGTTACCTGTGACCGCCTCGGCGTCTTCGGCTGTGCGCCCGCGCATCAGGTCTTCGAAAAACACGACTGGATAGCCCCAGATCACCGCATCCAATGCAAGATAGAAGGCCTGCGCCTCCACACCCTGGAGCCCGCTAAGATCTGGTGGGGCAACCCGTTTGTCGGCCGCCAGAGCAGGTGTAGCGCACAGCAATGCAAGGGTCAGCATCAGTTTTCTCATAGCCCTAGGTCCTTCGGTGGAAACTTGGCGAACGTAGCTGCATGAGCCTTCAACTCAGCGCCCAAAGATGCCGTCCATGCATTGAGGCGGTGGCCGACGGGGTATTCCTCCTTGGGGTCAACGTAGAGATTGAAGAGCCAGGGCGCGAGGCCTGTTGGCACGACTGCTGCCATGTCGATCCAGAGGAACTTTTCCTGTGCGAGCGCCACGTGCAGATGCGCCTTGTACTCTCGCATCCGGATCGCAGCCAGTGTGCCCCCAAGCCAGTTATAGACATGCTCGCGCTTGCTCTCGCCGTCGTCTGCCAACAGGAACGAGGTTTGGTCGATCCCGTCCCAATACCGATCGTCGGGGAGGTTCGACGTTTCTACCCCACCCAATGCCAGAGACGTATCGAACAGATCCATCAGATCAAACAAACCGTCAGACACCCGTCCCGGAGCGATCATTCCTTTCCAATAGGCGATGCCGGGCACCCGAACCCCGCCTTCCCAGGTCGTCCCCTTGGCTCCGCGGAAGGGCGTGTAACCACTGTCAGGCCAGCTGTCCATTTGTGGCCCGTTGTCTGACGTCACAAAGATGAACGTGTTGTCCAGTGCGCCGACTTCCTCCAGCACATCCACGATCTCTCCGATATGGCTGTCCACCTCGACCATGTTGTCCCGATACGGAAACTTCGACGCGCTCGCCCCTTTGAACGCAGTGGCTGCAAAGTTGTCCGCATGCACTTTCATGAATGAATGGCTGATGTAGAACGGTTGATCGCCTTCGCTCAGTTCGCGTATGCGCTTCACTGTGTAGTCTTTCAACTGCACATCGGCCTCTGCCATTTTCTCAACCGAATCAATCGTCTCAATGGTTTGCGTCGTGCCGTCGGCAAGACCATAGATCAGGTCGTTGTTCGATCCGATCGAGCGGTACCGTTCCAACTTGTCCGCATCGAGCGCCAGATCAGGAAAACGCATTTCATAGACGTCCTGGGTGTACTCCTTTTGCGCTTTGTAGAAGCCGTAGAATTCGTCAAACCCCACGTCATGCGGGCGCATTCCCTCTTCTTCGCCGATGTGCCACTTGCCGGTCAGAAGCGTGTGATACCCCACCTCGGAGAGCAGCCCCGCGACAGTTAACTCCCCCTCCCACGGGTTCACCTTGATCTTGTCACCTGCAAGTATGGGCCGGATCAATCCGGTCCGAAACGGCAGCCGGCCCGTGTAGACGGAGGCGCGTGTTGGCGTGCAGGTATACTGCGAATAAGTCGAGGTGAGTTTCAGGCCTTCAGCCGCGAGCGCATCCATTTCCGGGGTCGCCGCGCCAATCATTTCTCCGCCCCCAAAGGCACCCGGATCGCCGTAACCCATGTCATCAACGATGAAGATCAGAATGTTTGGCTTCTGTCCTGCACGCGCTTCAAAGGCTGCGAGCTTTTCAGCGGCTGTTGCATCCTGTTCCGGACGCGGAATTGCGGGTTGCCGGTTCACGGTTTCTGCGACCGCGCGGCTGAGTCTGGAGGCAGGTTCCGGGGCGGCATCTCCTTGAGCAAATACGGGACCGGCGAGCCCGAGACAGAAAGCAAGAAGTGTTGTTCTGATCATTTTGTCCTCATTTCGGAATAAGAATTTTCGCGGTCAGGCCGATGGTGTCTTTCGGCGCACCCGTTTCGTCATAGAAGTTGTGCTCAAAGGAAAGCTGCCATTGCACCGGCACGCCTCCCATCTTGATCAGTTTGGAGATCTTTGCGCCGAACGGTAGGCTGGTGAACTCACTCGCGTCCCAATCGTAAACAAAGGTCATGTCAGACGTGCCAACGGACCAGCCATTGCCCAGCTGATAGGAAATTATCGGCTGTAGTGTTGATAGATTGACATCCGGACGGGAGTCATCACCGGCTACAGTAAAAATGTTCTGGTTAAACACACCTGCGAGGCCCCAACTGGAACGCGCAACGAATCCCAGAGCAGGCCCGAGCCCCCACTTTTCGGCACTTACACCGCTGGCTCCCGTTGGCAACAGCGCAACGACGCCGACGCCAAAGCGGCCCCAGTTCCGGTCAAACGCAGCCAGATTGAAAAGCGTTGCATCCCCAACCCCGGTTTCGCCCAGATCATTGCGCGTTAACCCCGGCAGGGTGAGCCGGGCAATATTCGACACACCCCCGATCTCGAACGGGATGGCCGCGCGAAACTGCACCGTGTTTCGCTTGCCCGATGAGCCGTGTACGGAACTGGTGAAAAAGTCTTGAAACTGAAATGACATCAGTGACGCTGTTGGATCACTCGCCTGACTCTCGAGACTTTGCTCCTGCGCCTGCGCCACGCCGGAAACGAGACACAAAACGCTCAAAAAGCACGCGGCGCGCATCAGAACACGAGCCCCAAGGTGATCCAGAGCTTGTCGCTTTCAAACCGACGCTTGGCTCCAAATTCGCTGATATACTTGGCTTTGAACGTCACTGGTGTTTTGCCAATAGCGGTGCTCCAGCTGACGATAGGACCCGCACCGTACACCCGCGCTTTGAGGCTTTCCGACCCGGTGAGCTGGCGGATCGACTCCGCCCCCGCTCCACTATCCTCACCTAGCTGTTGATAGGCATATCCGGTGACACCGAGCGCCAGTTTGTTTGGCAAGTGCCGCATGACGGTGGCTTCCAAGTGCATTTCTGGCGCAGTCTGATAATCCGTTGCATCGTTCTTCTCACTGAATGTCACGCCCAGTGCGCCCGTGTATTCCCAACCCGTAGCCGGATCGAACCAGGTCATAGAAATGGTCGGGTCGAAGGCAAACCGGTTCTTACCGGCGTTCAATGCGCTAATCGTGCGGCCCGGCACGTCAACCTGCGCCGTGCTGTAGCTGCCGGTTGGCAGAAAGAACTGAAGGGCAAGCATTGTGTTCAACTTGCCGCGTGACCAGTTCATCAATGGTGTCAGGGTGATATCACCAAAGGCATTCTCCCCGGTGTCTTCGATCCGACCAGAAAACCCCGTTCCCAGCACTTCATTGTACGTGCCGTCCGCAGAAACATAAGGAACGTTGATATTCAGCCCCAGCCGCGTATCACCCCAGGTTTCCCTAAAAACATGGGTAAAATTAAACTTGTACGTAAAGACATCGATCTCGGCACCTGTTGCCACGATCCCACCTGAATTGAAGGTTGGCGCGCTGCCGCTGAAAAACACGAAGTCGTTGTTCCAGTAGTTTCCCGGCGGCGGCAATATCCCGGCAAAGCTGTCACGGCTGCCCAACAGGTAGGTTTCGATTCCTCCCTCCACCGCAGCCGCGTCACGCGCATCTAGGAGCCAAGGAAAAATTAAACAAATCAGAAGTTTCTTAAAAGATCTTGCCACGAATCCTCTACCAATCAGATCAATATGCTGTGATGTAGGCTAGACGAGGCCTTACCCATGATTGTAACTCTGCGCACAATCTTGGAGGAAAAATGAGCAAAAAAGCGCAACAGGCTATCTCTTCTTCCGCATGGTTGTCGCAAATCCCTAATGGTATTGCCGAAACACTTCTGGCACGCGCGACGGAAGTGAGTTTCAAACGCGACGCCCTGATCTATGAGTTCGACGACCCACCAGGCGGGATTTATGGTGTGCAAAGCGGGATTGTTGCGATCCGGACCGACGATGGTGATACAGGCGTTGTCTACGGCCAGTTGTTTGGCGTTGGAGCATGGTTTGGCGAAAGCGCGGCGCTCTTGGGCATGCGCCGGCAGGTTGGTGTCACGGTGCTGTCCGAGACTGCGAGGCTCTATTCTGTCTCCCGTGCATCGCTGGAACAAACTGCCGCGCGTGACGCCACGCTTTGGAGAGCCTTGGCAGGCCTATCTGCGCTGAACAATGGCGTCGCGATACAAGTCGCGCGTGACTTGATGATCCGCAAACCACGGGAACGCTTTCTGGCCGTCTTGAAACGTCTTTCGAAGAGTATTGAACCGGAACAGTCGCTGCCTTTGTCCCAAGATGAATTGGCTGTTATGTGTGCTTTGTCTCGAGGCAGCATATCTCGGCTTCTGTCTGCCCTGGAAGAGGAGGGACAGATCGAAAGGTCGTATCGGAGCATAAGACTTTTGGCGCCCTAGTGTTTTGAATTAACAACTTCGTTTCGAACGATTGGATAGTAGGACCGTCAGTGTTTGTCTTTCCGTGACTGTTTGACCACAACGACCGTTCAACCATTTGTATTAGGTCTCCTCTGGGCTCGAAGCCGTCGTTCGCTACGCTTTGTACGAATGACCGGTTTTGGTGAAAGCAACCATCAGCCGATTGCATCGTCAATGTGGTATTGCGAGAGCTGCGTTTTAAGCGATCCGGGGCGACCGGGGGCCGCAACCAAGGGCGGGGCTGTAACGGCCCATGTAGCCAGAAGGGGTAAACTGCAATAACTGGTCTTCCAGAAACTTAGCCTGTGCGTCTCGGGGCCAGGGCTGCCAGAAACTCGGCTGGGCTTCGGTGCAAACTCGTCATGTGTGGGCCTCGTCATACAAACGCGCAATGCGCTCAAATCTGGACTTGATCCGCTTGAGCCTGTCAGACCGACCCAACGCCATCGCAATAATCGCATTGGCGCGCTCGTACTGGTCAGACAATTTGAAGGCCCGTCGCTTCTCACCCTTCCAGAACCGATGGCTGTTCTTGCGGCAGGTCGGTGTGCAGAACACGTGGCCTTTCCGGTGTGGCGTAAATTCGGTGCCGCAATAGAAACACCCGAACCGAAAGTTCCAGTTGTCAGGGGCAAGCATCGGTCCAAAGTGTTCGGTCAACTCGCGCAGCACCTTCTTGCGCCAGTAATACCGCCTCTGACGTGCAGCAGGATCAGACCCATCTATGTCAACCATTGCCCGGTAATCAGCGGCCACGTCAGGCGGTAGGCATGACAGGTACATGTTCAGCAGTTGAGGATTGAACCCACCACCGCGCTGCTTCGCCAACAGCGGGTTGTCAGGGTATTTCGCGTAACGTGAGGCATTTCGGGTCGTCATTGCTCGAAATCCCCTTTTAGATCGTCCATTTACTCGCCCGGTACGGATCAGCCGGTGTCGGATCGTCCCTGACCAGATACCCCTCAATCAGATTGTCGAACTCTTTTGCATCCTGTTCGGCCTGCGGCACGTCGTCAGGCTTCTTACCGAACGCGCGTTCGATCTGGTCCAGCCTGTCCAGAATGTCCTTGTTTGTTGCTGCTTTTCCCATGGTTTCAGCCTACAAACGGGACACCCTTGGGGCAAGGTCTTTCAGACATCATGTTAATATATTGAATATATTAGGTAATTTGGGTTATAGCATCTGATTGGGAATAAGGCGGTCCCGCTATTCTGCCGCCAGAATGTCGTCAAACCCGACCGCTTCGGGCTCGGGCTCCATTTCGACCAGTTGGGCCTCGGCCTTGGCGCTCAGTTCGTCCAGCCTACGCTTGACCTCTTGCCGGTGCATTTCCTCGGCAGCCGTTCGGACCACGCCGCCAGCGATTGACCCGGCAGCCTTTGCGGCGGACACGCGCACGGACGGTTCGGCTTTGGTGTCTTCGGCAATGGTGACTGCGACTCGGGTGCTGCGTTCCAGCACGTCGAAGTAAAACGGCAGGTCGATTGACGGCACTGCATCCTTTTTGATCTGCTCTTCGACCGCTTGCTGGTGCGCTTCGACGACCGCGTTCAGCGGCTCACAATTGTCCCTATGGCGTCGGACTGAGGCATCACTGACCCCTGCCTGTGACGCTATGCGACGTAAAGCGACGTTATCCGCCAGAGCCTTATCAACTTGGGCTCTGACCTCACTGCCCTGATTGCAGATTGCGCATGTCCTCGACATGTTCCAGAACCTCGTCTGTTTGATCCTCTCCCGGTGTTGCACACCAGCTTTCGAACCATTGTGCATAACGGTCCAGTGCCCAGTCAACTATGTCCCCCGGCTGCCCGATTTCGTGCATCAGTTTCAGGGCGTCTGGATGCTTGGAAAGCCCTAATATTACACGCAAAATTGCCCTTGTGTTCTCGCCAGTCACGCAGCCTAACCGGGCGGATAGTCGGGCGGCTGTAACGGCGGTTTTGCGCAATTCCAGAGCGTCTTTCGGGCTTCCGTCCAGTATGATGCGCAGCGCACGGGCCAGTTCGATTTCATCATTCAGGTGGCTATGGTAGGGCGGCATTTTCACCGGCTAAACTCCTGTCCCGTTTGCGACGTTATGGTACGTTATCCTGCCGGGGCGGCTCCAGATTGGTCGAAAAACCGTCCAAAAACCGGCCTTTTGGGTTGATGGATTTGAGGGGTTGAGGGTTAGCACAGTACTGTGGCTCTATATATAAAAGGTATGTTTTTTGAATTTATAAATTTCCCTATATAACTACAGTACTGTGCTAGCTCTCAGGGTATCAAACCCCTCAATTTTACTCTGCTCTGGTTGTGCGTTTTCGGCACGTGTTCAACCAGAACCCGCCGCCTGACCGGCTAAGGTGGGCAAATCGGTCTGGAATGCGCCTCAAGCTGCATTTTCGCCCTCGTTTCCGTCTTGGTCTGCTCTGTCCACCACGACAACGCGCGTCATGATCTCGTCATTGTGCAGTTGGACGTCGTTGTGCATCTGCTGCATTTCGGCATCGCTGAATTTGGTTTTGAACTTCAACCCGCGCCATGCAACCGCGTTGGTTTTAAACGGCGTGCCGTTATCGCGTCGCCGGTTAAATGATACGTGGCCTTTTTTGATACCTCGGATTGATCGCGCCTTTTTGGTCATTTGCTTACCGAAGCCCTCCTTACTGTATCCGGCGACATTGGCGTTCAGGCAGTAGGTGTGAAACACGGCAAACAGGTCGGCGACGGCAATTGCGTCGTCTTGCTCTCCGGTGAACTCCACCATATCGCGCAAGAACATGCCCACGGGGTCTTGCTGCACTTCCGCCTCACTGCTCATTAAGTTGTGTGTCGCGGACAGTGAGAATTGGTAGTGGTTCGTGACCAGCCGTTTATAGCCCTCGAATGCCCACTGCACGAAGCTGTCGCGGTGATCCCAGAGCCGGGCCAGCAAGCCGGGGTCTTCGATGCCGTAAAAGCTGTTCGGGAACTCGACAAAAATAAACCGGGATGCCAGCACTCCGTCGCTGTCGCGCATTTGTGGCGTTGAGTTTGACATGATCAGGAACCGAACCGACAGGGTGCCGTTCCAGTCCGGCAAATACTTGCGCGGCACGGTTTGCGGGTCTTCGCCGATAATGGACAACAGGGCTTCCGTCAGGTCGGATGTGCCGGTTTTGGGGTTGATCCGCATATCGGCGTTGATCGCCAGCGTTTTGTCGATCAGGTTCTGCATTCCTGCGGTGGCTTCAAAGGACCGTGTTTTGATATTGGCGACGGTGCCCAGCAGCTTGTTCAGCAGTCGTCCATAGGTGCCTTTGCCGGATCGTTTGACGCCGATCAGCATGAATCCTTTCTGCGCCGCCGTGTCGGTTGCCATCAGGTAGCCGGTGATCTCCTGCAAGAGCGTGATCTGGTCCTGCCCGTGTCCGTTGGGGTATACGCAGCAGTCGTCCAGATAATCCTTGAACGGCGTTTCATGCAGCGGTTTGGCGTTTGTGTTCCAATTGGCGTCAACGGATATGGTGTTGAAAAAGAGCGGTGTTGGTTTGACCAACCGCAGGGTGTCCACGTCCAGAATGCCGTTGGCAAAGACCATGGCCCGCTCGAATGGCGGTTCCTTCATCTGCCAACCGAGTTGGTTGATTTCCGTCAGGGTTTGCACGGCTGTGACCACTTCGGCCAGCCATTTGCGGTCGGGTTCTGCGGGTGCCGGAATGGGTGGGCCACCGGGATTAGGAACAAGGATGTAGCAATCTTTTGCCATCCATCGGTAAATCTCGCGGGCGATTTCGCTTGGTGCGGTGCCGGTGCCGGGTTCTGTTGGCGACCAGTGTGCGCCCTGCCACCTGTAGAACGCGCCCTGCCACGTGCCCAGAGTGTATTCCCACCGCGCCGTGCCGTTGGTGGTTTTGACCGCGTGCGAATAGAACCTGTGCAGAAATACCTCTGCTGTTTCCGTGTGGTCGTATCTGTCGATCAGGTCGGTTCGGTCTTGAAACCCTTTCCCGTCCTCGGCGCGTTTCTGGTCTTTCTCCGAAACCCCACCGCCGCTTTTGATCATCTGGCTTAACATGCCGCGCAGTGCGGTGATGCGCTGCTTGTACCCTCTGGCTTTGGCCTCTGCCATCAGGCGTTGCAATTCCGGTTCGTGATCCATTTCCGGCAGGTTCGCGATACGGGTCATTTCTTCGCGCATCCAAGCGCGGTTTTCGTCGTTTGTATATTCAGCCATCCCCGAAAATCCTTGCCATTGCCTGTGCGCTGAGCGTGCGCTTTTTGCCGGTGTTTGCGGCGAGTGCGTCGCCTAGGACCGGGACCACGGGTGCGCCCATGTCGCGCAGGTGGTCGCGGAACGCACCAGACCGTCTGTCGCGCCTCTTGCACGCGTCGTGGTAGCAATTGAACGCCCGTGTCTCGTCTGCCGACGTGGGCGGGTGGTAGTATGTCCCGCCCTGTGCCGCGTTGGTGTGTTCCTCGTACCAAGGGCAGAGGATCGGCACCCATCCAGCCGTCACCGGGTTGCCCAGCACCATGTTGTTCGCAACCAGCCATTCCAGCATGGGATCGCCGTTTGGCGCGACCGCCACAGGGCCAGCGTGCGTGGGCGTGAACGTGGGGGATGCATGTCGTTCGACCACTGGCACCTGAAAGCCCTTTTCGACCAGCACAGAGGCGTTAAATCGCCTGTCCCAGTCGGCCCAGACCAGACGGGCCTTGGTGTCTTTGCCCGGTTTGATTGATCCCGGCAGCCTGAGGATGCGCGTGCGGTCTTTCACGCCTGTGTCCGTGATCCCGCCTTGGGCTGCGCTTTCCATGATCGTTTCCACCAGTGTGGCGTCCCGGCAGATTTCGGTCAGGGCGTAAATCCATTGCTGGCTGCCCGGTTTCGTTTCGATGATCGCGGTTGGTTTGACGGGTGGTTCCTTGATCAGCTTGCCGTGCTTGACCTCGCCCACGTCGTCCAGCCCTATGACTGCCGTGCCGGTCCAGCGGTTCAACCGCCGTCGGAAATCGCGCGCGGTGGCGGGCGTGTTCCACTCAAAAAGGCTCACGCCGTAGTGCGTGTATTTGCCCCTGACCTTTCGATAGGGCCACGGGATTGCGACGAACTTGCCGTCACTGCGTT
Organism: Ruegeria sp. HKCCD4884; assembly: GCF_013110855.1. Lineage (NCBI taxonomy): Bacteria > Pseudomonadati > Pseudomonadota > Alphaproteobacteria > Rhodobacterales > Roseobacteraceae > Ruegeria > Ruegeria sp. HKCCD4884. The sequence continues at coordinate 385,690 of NZ_WVRJ01000003.1, read as the reverse complement.
GTTGACCGATACAGACGCTTTCCGTTGGCGCGACCGGATACCGGCGCGGATCGAAAAGACGGTGTAAGAACTCTTGCGGTTCCATTGGGTGCTGTCCCTGTTGTTGGCCCGGTTAGCCTCTGATTTCGCGGGCGGTGGTGTATTACTTCCGACGGCCAAGGCTGTAGTCCTCGACCCGTTGCATTGCATCGCGGCAGGTGTTGCGGCCTTCGCGCAGTGTTTCCACGGCTTGCCGCATGAAAGACCGGCCCGCATACGGTCCCAGTTTGGCCTCTGCCTGTTCCAACTGCTCAATCGCTCTGGCCAGATGAACCTTGGCCCGGTGGGCGGCTTCCTGTGATTGTGAGCGGCGTGCGCCGACGGGTTTTGTGGTGGCGGGGTCTATGGGTGTGCGTCGCATGTCAAAGCCTCCGAAAGATGAAACCGGATGCTTCGCAATTGAGGCGCACCCATGTGTAATTTTCGAACCCCGGCCCGGTTGGGCTGCCGTCTGGGTTCCTGATCCAACTCACGCGCCCGACTGGCAGAAGGTTGTCCACGTGGGTGGCGACCTCGGCGAAATAGCGATTTGCAAGGACGTCGTGCGGGATCAGCCACCAACTCGGCAGGGGCCAGTCGCAAGCGGCACGCAAGATCGGCATCAGCAGAGCGCGCTCGTAGGGCGGGTTTGTGGCGCTGACGTACCGGGGCACCCGCGTGCGGGCGTCTCCGACTTCCACGTCCGCTGTGCGCGGCTCTATGTCGAAGGCTTCACCACAGGCCACGCCCAGTTCGGTCAGATGCTTGATAAGCGACCCGGCACCGCCGCAGGGCTCGGTGTAAATCCCGCCAGATGCGCGCAGGATCGGCGCGATTGCGGCAGCCGGTTCGGGTGGCGTGTCGACCAGATTCTTTTTGTATCCGGTCAGCTTGGTTTCGCCGCGTTTGCTCATTTGCAGAAATCCTTCAAATCGCTGACCCCGTCCAGCAGGTACGACCGCGCACGCGCCGCTCTGGTGCGCTCACGGCGCAGGTTCGGGGTGTTGTGCAGGGCGAGTAAGGCCAAGGCGCATTCAAGCCGTCTGGCGGCGTCCTCGTAGTGCATGATCACAGACTGCATGTCGCTTTTCGCGGCCTGAATTTCGATGTGGGTTGGTTCGGTATTACCGTTCACAGTGCTGTCCTTGTCAGACGCGGCTCTGGTCGGTATCCTGTCGGTGCTGTACCTGTGGATACTGGCCCCCAAAGCCTAAGGTTTCCATTGAAGAGAAGGCCCGGTTTAGTCGCCGGGTCTTTTCGCGTTTTTCTCTGCCGCCTGTTCCAGATCGTCCAAGGCCTCGCTGAGTTTGCGGTTGGCTTCGGCCATGGGTGGGCCGACCCAGTTGCCTTGCAGGGCGTTGGCTTCAATGATGCTCTTGAACACCGCTTCAGAGACTTCCAGCGCGTTGCGCAGGGCAGCCTGTGCGGTCTTGATCTGGCCAGCGATCCGTTTCTGGTCCTTGTCGGTGTAGAACCGTCTGGTGTTGCTCACGCTGCCGTCTCCGCTGGTGGTTTCGGGTTCGGGCTGTTCATGCCGCGCCCCGGTCCCTCGGCCTCGTCTACGGCCACCTGCGCGACAGGCAGATATTCCCGCACGCGTTCGGCGGCAGCGTCGCCATAGGCCAGTGCGATATTGTCGATTGCCTTCTGGCGCAGGACGGGCTTGTCCTTGGGTAGCTTGGCGACGGCCACGGCCAGAGCCTCGGCAGGATCGCCGCAGATCACGGAAGACACTTTGCTTTTCAGGAAAGGCCAGCGAGGCGTTTTGAGGGTAGGGACTTTGACCGGGAAAACCGTCTGTGTGACCGCGTATGCGATCTTTGACAGAGGCCACTGCACCGGCAGGGTTTTTACGGGTTCCATAAAAAAGGGCTCCACACTTGTTACGATGTGGAACCCAGCTAAACAGATTCGGGGGCGGCTGTTTCTACAGCCACTCTACAATGAGATTTTCGCTCCTTTCGCCGTCGTAAGACCTAGTTTTTTATGGTCCAAACCGTCGCCCTCTAGGCGCGTGCGCAGCCGCCAGACGGCTTGCTGCATGGATTTTTGCGCCTTGTCTGGATCGTCGCCCGATTCGTTCCAAAGTGCGTCTGCCAGAACGTCCATAAAACCTGCGCGGACAACCTCAAGATCGCCCTGTGGCAGCATGTGAGGCCCCAACTTGTCCAGCATGTTTATGAACATCAGGGCGGCACCGTCTTTCTTGCGAGTGTAAGCGGGCCACGTGTTCAGCCCGCCAGATATGTCCGACGCCATGGCGAACGCCTCCGACATTTCAGTGAACGTGACCTCTTGGCCCGTCGATGTGGTTGCGATCATTTCAGCACCCTCAAAGTTGTCTTCGGTCATGCCTCAATCCCCACGACGTTTTCACCGGATGCCATGGCGGCAGCCTGATCAATCAGACCGCCCCACGCGTCCATGGCCTGACGCTTGGCGGGCAGTTGTTTCGACAATTGGTAAACGCCCGTGATCCCGCCGCGCGTTGCGCTGGCCTTGTGGTTCAGGATCAGGTCACAGGTGCTTTCAGCGGCCAGACCGTGTTCGGCAAGCTGGGTTGCCAGCGTCCGGCGCACATCGTGCCACGTCCAGCCGTCCCAGCCCTCTTGATCCAGTTCACGGTCAAGGATGCGACGGGCTTTCGACCAGCCCGAAAACGGGGTGCGGCCCCTGTCGCCGAAAACGTATTCGCCCTTGTGACTGTCCATCGCCGCGCGGATCGCGGCCACGGCCCGGTCATTCAGCGGGACTTGGTGCGGGTCGTCGTTCTTGGATTGCTCGGGCTGGATGTTCCACAGGCGGGCGTCCAGATCGACGTCAGCGCGGCGCATTCCCCCAACCTGATTGATACGCTGGCCCGTCGCCAGAATGGTTTGCAGAACCCCGCGTGCGCGCTTGGACGCAACCGGCAGGTTATCAACTGCGTTCGCCACCTGTCCCAGTTCGGACAGGGACAGCACACGGGCGCGGCGTCTGGTCTGTTCGGTCTTCTGACCGGCCAGAATGTCGTCGTCCGCATATCCGCGTTCATGCAGCCATTTGGTGAACGGCTTCATGACACGCAGCGACGCGGCAGCGGCAGAGGGTGCGGTTTCCCGTTTCAGGTCCAGACGGCGCAATACGTCGGCCAGTTTGACCTCATGCGGGCGTTTTGTCTTGAACGGTTCGATCACCCACGCGATCTGGTTCAGGCCGTCCTTGCCGCGTTTCTGGTGCTGCAAGCGGGCAGCGTCATAGGTGCCCAGCGCGGCCTCTAGCGTCGGCGCTTCTGCCAGACGCTTTTCCTCGGCCTTGGCGGCGGCACGTTGCTCGGAAACGTTGACGCCAGCAGCGGCAGAGGTTGCCACAGCAGCCAGTTTGACCTTGGCCACCTTGCGCGCGTCGTTCAGGTCCAGACCGGGCCAACGGCCCAGCTTGTCGCGGATACGTTTGCCGCTCACCCGATAGCGCAGGAACCAGCTTGCGCCGGTCTTGTTGCCGATCAGTTCCAAACCCGGCGTGGTCTTGTCCCGCCATGTGCCCCGGCCCGTATCCGGCAGGGCCTCTTTCAGTTTCAACTTGGACATTGCTGTACCCCCAAATTATTCCGGTGTGTCCCAAATGTGTCCCGCTCTGGGATATGATGCGTTTCGATATGTTTCGATATGACGTCGCATTTAGGCAATAATTAGGGGGTCTACAAGGCCTACAACCTGCAAAGCAATGATATTTTTCGATATGACTAGATACGTCTAACCGGCTTGGGACACCCTTAAACCTGATTTGTAATCAGTAGGTCCGCGGTTCGAGTCCGTGTGGGGGCACCAAACCAGACTCAGAAGCGTTGCAATCCGCTAACGCTCTGAAAGGTAAAGTCAGTTTCACGGTTCGAAATCCTTGTTTATGGCTATAAACCGCTGGAGCGGCAAAGATCATTCGAAGCATAGATTTTCGCCATTCGAGCGTTGACTTTTTCCATATATCAAAAGGGCTTGAGAGAATCCGCATTGCCGGTTCGAACGCATCTGAGAAGTCTGGGCTGTTTTGGTCGAATTCTCTTAATTTGTGCTCCTCATGGGCCTTTTCGTTGTGTAGTTTTTCTAGCTTTCTCTCCAAGGCCGAAGACACAACTTCCACCTCTGTGTCTACGTACTTGTCAGTCGTTTTTTCAATTTCACTGTTTATCTGAGAGATTCGCTTTCTGCGCTCCTTACGTGACTGTCTATCCTTGAGCCTCCGAAGCTCCCACGCATCTCGTAGCATTTGGGAAAAGACCTTCACGAAACCAGGCTCGGGTTGAATCTGGCCTAACAAGAATTCGAACTCACCTTCAATCTGCTCTCTTCGAATTGACTTTCCGGCCCTGCTGCATCCGTATTTTCGGCAAATGTAGTAAGGATAGTGCTTTGATCTTCCTCCTGACCAATTCGCGGTCATGAAGTTCCCGCAAGCTTCACAAAGGACGAACCCACGGAGAGGAAAATCCTCGCTGACATCTTGCCGGACACGAGCCACCACCTTCCCATCCAAACGCTTCAGAATCTTCTGATGTTCCTCATAAGAGATCAGTGCAGAATGCTTTCCTTTGGTGAGTGGAATTCTCCACTTGAGGTTGCTGTAGTGCCCTGCATATATCGAGCGCCGCAATATCGCTGAAACGTATGAGTATGTAAGTCTGCTTTTCCCGATAGAGCGCATGAATGTAGGATCATTCTCGAGGAACGATTTGGCTTCTCCCACAGTTTCGAAGCGACCAGCGGCAAACCCTGACAACAACTCTGATAGAATGGATGCCACGGGCTCGTCCCTTACAACCTTTTTTCGCCCTCGATTGTCCGAACGAACATACAGGTAGCCAACCGGCAAGCGGCTGAAGGAATAGTATCCGTTCTGGCATTCGCCCTTATATCGCGTCCAAATATGTCCACTACCTGATCAGCCGACGATGGGTGGCAAAATACAGAAAACACCAATGCAACGATTGTGGACGCAAAGAAGCTCTTAGACATGTTTCAGCAATCCGGTTCTGCTAACCAGGCAAAACCCGAACACTGTATTCTCTTGGCGCACTTAGAGAAGAGCAAAGCAAAGCCAACATATGATCGTCGGAACGATTGCTGCCTTAACCAAACCAGCGGGGGACACGGCGTTGCCAAAGTGACCCTTCAGGATGGATTGGCCCGCTGGGTTGGGGGCATTGGCGATTACAGTGAGGCCACCTCCGGTTACCGCCCCGGCGACAACGGCGTATTTCAGTTCGTCTGTAAATCCAGGAACGAGCGTAGCCAAAAGGGTAATCGCAGCATTGTCGTTGAACGCAGTGAGAACAGTTGCGCCAAGCATCAGCTGCACGGCGTTCAAACTCTGCAATACCGGCGCAATCCACCAACCTTGAACACCACCATGGATAACGAGGCTTGCGAGGAAGAAACCGACGAGCATCGCAGGCTGGAGCTTTATCTCGTTCTGATATTCCTCGGTCACCTTGGCGAAGCCCAGGAAAAACAGGAAACCGAGAATGAAAAAGGCGGCATGGTGCGAGTTCACAATCGTCCAAGCCATAAAGCCCAGATGGGTCACCGTTATCCAAGTTGGAACTAAATCTTCTCTTTTGTCCCAGTCCGGGTCGTGAAATTCAGGTTGTTGATCGACCGGCAAAAGAGAAGGCATTTGCTGACGCAATCTGTATAGCGCCACCTCATCGAAACGCCGGTGTAAGGCTTCTCGAACAAGCTCAGGATCAAGACCTTTCGCTTCCAGCTCAGGTATCAGTTTGGCCGAAGCTCGTTTCTGAACCTCATCTACGAACTGTCTGACACCTTCCTCAATTTGTTCGCTGGCATTTTCGCGAGCTTCAACAAACTCAGTTGCCTCTTTCCACTCCCGTTCGACCAGATCCCTTGGTACATGAACTTGCGCGATTTCTTCCTTGAGCAACCGAACCGCAAATTCTTTTTGCAGATCGCGAAGTTCCGACCGGAATGCGAAGAAATACAGTGTGTTGGCTATCAATATACCGATGATGGCTTTCCAGCCGAAGTTGCTCAACATAAAGCCGGTGCCCCAGTCCCACGGGCCGGCGACCATAAGCACAGGAGGGGCTGCAAAGTGCGTCAGAGTTCCACCAACTGATACGTTTACAAACAACAGTCCCAGGGTCGCGTATTTGAGCCTGTCAGAGGGGCTGAGATCGTAGAACCGCTGAGACAGCAATACAGCTGAAATTGTCATCGCGGCGGGTTCCGTGATAAATGATCCAAGCAACGGCCCAACGGTCATTACCGTTATCCAAAAGGCCGTGAGGGTGCCACCAATCACGCTTGCAATACGCAGCATCAAGCTCTCGGCGAGTTTAAGAATTGGTCGTGTCGAAGCGAGGACCATTATGACTATGACGAAGGCTGCTTCGTTCAAATTCACGCCGTGGTTCACGTATTCGACGACGGTGGGCCAATCATAAAAAAGCACGATTGAAATGACTAGAGGAACGACCCAAAGACCGAAGATGACCTCTACCTCACCGAAAAAGTGGTAAATGCCCGCGCGAATGTCGCGTGACTTTTCATCGAGCTCGCCACGGGCCACTTTCTCTGCATGTGCGTGGTGGAGCTGTTCGCTCTTCTCCATGAATTTGGCCGCCATAAAGGTGTGAACTATCGCGCCAAAGAACAGAAGTGTTGCGACAATGTTGAAAGGAGCCTGAGAAACTCGATGCGCGAGGATAGCTCCGACACCTTTCATATCAGCATCACCGTAGGATTCGAAACTCGGGGGGAAATTGCTATTGCCCGAAGCGGCCGCCGCGTGAACAGGATCGGCCAAAAGCGCTAAAAACAGCGTGCAGAGTGTCGCGGCGCATACGGTATAGAGAGCATTTATTGTCAGTGTTTTTTGCATTTCGTCCCCCAATGCCAATGGCTTTTTTCGATCATTCGGTTCGTTCGGGATGTACTATCCATTCATGCGCCGCCCTTGACCAAGACGCGGCCGATTGCCGTGACCGCGATTGCTGCAACAAAAATTCCAAGAAATTCGGCGAGAAGCTTTTCATTGCCGATTGCGTGCCCGGCTTCTCCGACCGCGCCAATCGGATAGGTGAACATGATCGCGAAGGCCCCAACTAAGAACCCGATGTTCACCCAAAGAAAGGCCAGCGCTACAAATGAACAGACTGCAATCACAAGCTCGTAGGCGATCAATCCGGGAAATAAGAAGCCGATGTAAAAACCTACTATCGCGCCGCCTACGCCAAATATCATTCTGCCTATTCCCGCTTGCAGTGTCTGTTCCGCGGACGGGCTGATTATGTTCAGAGAAGCTTGGGCCATGATCGTTGGGTCTGAAGACAGAATGCGACCGCCAACACCAATCCCGATCATCATCGTTGCAGATAGAATTCCGGCATAAGGAAAGACGATCCCAAGAGGCGTGCGTTCTTCGACAGGCCAATCACGATCCCAACTGTAACCATCGATCCGTTGGCCCTGCAAAATCCAGAAGATCAGAATTCCGCAGCATCCAACGACATGCCCTTCGATTGTGTCGTACAAGCCGAGGTTTGCTGAAAACAGTGGAGACAGAACGTACCAAAACACCAGAACATAGCCGACGAGATACCAGAATACCCCGAACCGCAACGTCAATACTGCGACGAACGAGATGACGCCAATGATCAATACCCGGCCAACCTCACTTGAAAGAGATGCGTGCCCAACAAAAGAGAGAACGCATCCTGCAACCAAGTAAGCCGATATCGCAGCAATGCCGCTGGGGACGTGCCTGTGCTGCGTCAGAAGGAGTGGAAGCCAGGCCAAGAGAGCGCTCAGACCCGCCGTCATCCACGCGGCATCCCGAAACTGTGCCAGGTTCATGACAACGAACGATACGACTGCGAACCAGAAGCCAAGTTTGAGATCAACTTTGGACCAGTCAAAGCGCATCATGAGCAGCCACCGGATCGACACGCTATGATGCAAATCGTGTGCCAGCTCGGCCAAGACCGTTCAACCATTTGCGCCTCCGGGGTTTGAGTAAGCCCTGGCGCGGCTAATAAACCCGACTACGGCAAACACGGCAGCGACATACAAAGCGCCTGTGCCGATTTGCACGACCCGATCCAAAACCTTGTCAGTGGCCATGACGCCCTCTTTAGGAAGTGTGCCGCTCAGCAGGAGTACAAAGCCAAAGCATGCACTCGACCATGCTGCCGCAATTGGAGAGTGTCCGAAGGTCTGTTGTGCGAACACGTACATGACCAGGAACACCAAAGCGGACATCATCGGCAGCGAAGGGACCATGACAAGGATTTCGTAGACAACGATTGTCGCCAGCCCGGCCAGCACAAGATTGGCGACAAGGTAAGTGAGGAAGGACTCTCGGACGCCAGAAATAGTCAAGGAAAGCGCAAAGATCGTTGAATAGATCAGGACCAGAATGTCGGTCAGGCCAAAGACCAAAAAGACTGCCAGCAAAGTGGCTAGGATTAGTCCGAGCGTTACCGAGATTTGTGTTGCATCCAGATCTGAATCCGAATGTCCGTGTGCCGGTGGAACATCCGCTGGCGGCCGAATGATTGCGAACGCAAATGTCGAGATCAACCATGCAACGAAGAACGAGGTCATCGCACCAATCGTTGCGACCAATGCAAGCTCGGGCCAGATCAATACCAGGACTGGAATTACAGTGCAGCCAACCAGAAGACCCACAAAGATGATCAAGTGTTCACCCGTTGTCAGCACAAAGCGAAACAGCAGGATGAACAAGAAACCATAGGTGAGTACCATGACTGCCGGATAGCCCGACAGAAGCAGTGCTGTCAGAAACCCACCGGCGAGTGCTACCATGGCAATTATGATTGTTCGCAAACCAAACCAAAAAGGCATCGCCTTGGCATCTTGAAGCAAGGCGACGGCACCGGCAGATGCAAGCAGCGCGACGGGCCACTGGTAAATCTGCGAAAGCGTAAAAACGACAGTGACACCCAAAGCCAGCCGAAACGCTCTTCGATTGCGGGATTCATATGATGGAGGCGCTGCGGACATGCTGAGTAAGCCGACTTAGTACAGGTAAGACAGGTAACTTACGAACCTGATCCAACCCTTGGCCAAGGTATTCCAAAACGGGTTGTCACCCGTATAGACCACCACAGTCGCTTGCGAATTGTAACGGAGTCCGGGCTGATCAAGACTGTCTGCCGGTGTGTAGTTCGTAGTTTCTATAATCACAGAAAAACGTTGAGGATCGCGCAACCACCCCTTTGGTTTTGATGCGGTTGGAAGATCGCCAAGATCAACTGTCTTTCCTGACGAGACACCCCATGCGGTACTTTTGACCTTCCCTTCAAAGACCCGTCCCGGAAAGGCATCAAAGGCGATTTCGGCTTTGTTGCCGGGTGCAAGCCGCGTCAGGTTGTTTTCGGTCATGAAGGCCTCGACCCACTGATCCTCGATTGAAATCAGGGTCATCAAGGGCGCACCAGCATTTGCAAATGCCCCTTCGTCAATCTTCAGCCCACCCACGATAACGTCCGCGGGGGCGACAAGATCTGTCTTCTCAAGGTCAAGGCGCGCATCAGCAAGTTTCGCGACTGCTAATCGGAGGCGTGGATTGTCCTCACCCGCGGAGCCAAGTTGCTCTCGGGCGCGTTCCAACTCGGATTCAGCTGCGGAAACGGCGGCTTCTGCGGTCAAAACTGCTGCACGTGCTTCGTCGCCGCGCGCTGGAGCGTAAATTCCTTTTTCCTCCAGCGTGAAGATGCGGGCAGATTGCGCTCGGGTTTCTTCCAGAAGCGCCTGAGCCTTTGCCAATGCTGCGGTTGCTGTGGCAACAGAAGCAGTCGAGGCACCAACGGTCTGTCCGGCGGCCTCCAGCTCTGCTTCAGCCGCTTCAACTGCATTTTCAAAGCGCGTTTTTTCTATGGATGCCAGCGTCGTGCCAGTTGGAACGAGCGTGTTCTTTTTAATCGAAATGTCAGCGATGTAACCCGATACTTCGGGAACTACCGCAATAGTGTAACCCTGTACCGAGGCATTGTTAGTTGTCGGGGTGATCCTGTCGCTAAATACATACCAAACAAAAATTAGCAGTATGATTACCGCGACGATTGGAACTGTCCATCCTGGTCGCTGAAGCTCGTGGTCAGAGTCCGCCATATCACCTCTCTCATCGTTAGTAAGCTCACCGAGGTTGGCTTTTTTTGCCTTTGGCAGAACCAGTTCTAATAGATCGCCTACTGACGGAATTGGTTCAAAGGCACTTCGACGAGCGACTTGCTGCAAAACATTTAGGCATCTGAATATCTACAATACATGATAGTTCTGGTCATCAAGCTTCGATTTTTGATGAAAATCATCAGGTCGACGGAACTCTGTTGCGGTTCCATGTCATAGTAACGAGGTGGAAAATGAGCCTTGCACTTTCCGAGGGTCGAACATGAATGGCCCCGCGCAGCCCTTGATCCGGTTGTCTACAGCGAGACCGATCTTGAGCACGCTGGATGCTGTCTATGCCGACACCGATGAGCTGCTAACACGCTTGGGCATTTCAAGATCCTCGTTCGATGACCCCGACGCGTATATCCACGCAATTGTCATGTACCAGCTGTTCGAAGAGGCGGCTGAGGCCACAAATGATATTCATCTGCTGGGGAAGCTTGGCGTGAAGATGGCGGTTTCAAACTGGCCACCATTGGTCGACGCTGCCAAAGAGGCGAAAACGCTCGGCTCCTTTCTGACGGCAGTCGTTATCGCTGCGACTGAGCATTCAAGTTCAACCGAGCACCACTTGGACATACATGGCAAGTCAGCGCTTATGTCCGGGAAGCGGTATTTTGAAACACCTTTCGTTCCTGCTCAGATAGACGCGTTTTTTGCCTGCTTATTTTCAGAGATTGTCGCAAGGAGTGTCGGGAGTAAGTGGTCCGCTGCCAATACGATGATAACCGTAAGCGACCCCAATGCATTACCGGATGACTTCAAAGGTTCCAAACCTATCAAAGGGGACAGGTTTGGGCATCGCGTAGCGTTTCCCGCTGAGTGGTTGAACTTGGAGTTTTCAAAGGAAGGGTACTTCCAAGTCCCCGTAGATGACGGTGGTGAACGGAAACCTCCTCGATCACTTACCGAGAGTGTCAGCGAAGCCCTTAGGCCGCACGTGGATGCGGGCTTTCTAAGCAACAATAAAGCAGCTGAAATTTTTGGCCTATCCGAGCAGCAGCTTGCTCGGAAGCTAAGGAAAGAGGGCACGACCCTTGGCAAACTGCTGGCGGAACTGAAGCGCAATCGCGCGGAAGAATTGTTGAAGGAAGGCGATCACAGTGTGACGCAAGTGGCCGAGATGCTTGGCTACTCTGACGCGACAAGCTTCGCGCACGCATTCAAGGGGTGGACCGGAATACCTCCGAGCAAAATTAAAAAGGATATCTGATCTAACTTCTCAAATTCAAAGACTTGGAAAAAACCAATCCTAACAAAACTGACAGAAATTCCATTGCTTGGACGGGGACACAATACACCATGGAAATGCTTGATCCGATAGAAATTGACAGCTTTGGTGCCGTTACAATCGGTATATTGGTCTATTTTCTTGGCGCACGGTTGACCCGCCGTTACGCAGTCTTGTCCAAGTACAGCATTCCGGAGCCAGTCAGCGGAGGCCTTTTGGCGGCCATTCTGGCTTTGCTTGTGGTTTTAGCCACTGGCCGTGCAATCAGCTACGAACTAAGCGCCAGAGACTTTTTGTTGGTCTACTTTTTCACGACAGTTGGTCTAAACGCCCGTTTCGCTGATCTGATAAAGGGTGGACCCCTTCTTTTGCTCATGCTTGGGCTCACGATTGCTTTTATGCTCGTGCAGAACGTGGTGGGCATGATTGGTGCGCTTTTGTTCGGCATGCCTTCACAAGCAGGCGTGCTGTTGGGAACCGCATCCTTGATTGGAGGCCACGGCACAGCCATTGCCTGGGGCCCAACCATAGAAAATAGCTACCAAGTTGTCGGCGCTTCCGAACTGGGAATAGCCACGGCGACCGTTGGTCTGATCCTGGCCAGCGTTCTGGGTGGACCCATTGCCCGTTTTCTCATTCAAAAGAACGACCTCAAGAGTGTCGACGACGCAGAAGAAGAAGTTGCGACGGTTGCGGAGCCAACTACCGATCAACCATCGACAGTTACTCATGTCGATCTGATGAATTGTGTTCTGTGGATTCACATCGCTATTGCGATTGGCTACTCCGTGTTCGAAGCACTGGAGGCAGCAGGGGTCAAGCTGCCCCTGTTTGTGCCGTGCCTCTTAAGCGGCATCGTACTGTCGAACTTGTTGCCGCCCTTGTTTCCAAAGCTCAAATGGCCCGCGGGTACGCCGGCAATGAACGTGATCTCCGAATTCAGCTTGTCAGTGTTTCTGGCAATGTCGCTGATGAGCATGGAGTTGTGGACCCTGGCCAGCAGTGCGGGAGTTTTAATCACGACCATGCTTTTGCAATCCGTCGCGGCCGTCGCGTTTATTATTTTCATCGTGTTCCGCCTGATGGGAAAAAACTACTTCGCAGCCGTCATATCAGCGGGGTTCGCCGGTTTCTCTTTGGGTGCAACGCCAACCGCCATCGCAAACATGACAGCAGTTACCCAGCGCTACGGACCATCACCAGTTGCGTTCATAGTTTTGCCGTTGGTCTCTGCGTTTTTTGTGGATCTGGCCAACGCGATCATCATTCAGTGGTTCCTTGGATTCGGTTGAATCCATAATTCGTGTGCCTCCGTCGTCAGGCAAGGAGAGCTAAATGGCGTTTAAATTTCGGCTTTAGCACTAAAACAGAAATGGGAGGTCGCTTTGACCTCCCATCTACGGTGAAATCGGTAAACTTTGTGGCGCCATTACTCATGGCCTTGAGTTTCATAGGAATTACGCACAAGGATCAGACGGCCGCATGGGCAATGATTTCGTTGAGTTAAGACGATTACACCATTCAAGAATAGAGACGAGGTCGTCATCAACATGGATGGGAACTTCAGCAAATTGCTAGTGGTTCGTATTAACGAAGACTTTGACCTGTCTCACAAACTTGTCGACCGAGAGGACATACCCAAGAGAAAGGGGGTAGTCATAGTCAAATGGGCTGACATGTAGTCAGGCATGCAAGGAGTCACTATCCTTTTCTTGTGACAAGTGACAACTGCACAAGGTCAACCAATGAACACTGCATCTAGGGAGTGCCGGTCATCTGATTTATTACTTTTGACCAGTCCGCCAGTTCCTCCAAGATCTGGTTCGAAGTTTGTTCGTTTGGGGGCACCACTTTAAATCATTAAAAATATTAAATTTCATCGTGTTAAAGCGCATTCGCTGGATTCGAAGGTGACATGCAAGGTGACGCTATGCATCTAGTCGTCGCTGAATTTGGAGCGACTTTGATCTCAGCGAAGTACGTTACTCAGAAGAAAGTGGGTGGTGTTTACTACTTTCTTAGGGGAGTTTAGGAAGATATGCGTCGCACCTCTCGGTTGTTGCCGGCGGCGCAAGGCGTTCAAAATGTCGAGAAGTCGAGCGACGTGCAGCCGCTTTGGGCTGGGTGTCGCGACCAACACGAATTGCAGAGAAACTTTGTTGATCTACTCGCTCTTCGTCTGGGATGGCAACTCGCCAAAGAACATCCTGTAGTCGCGTGCGAACTGTCCCATGTGCCAAAATCCGTGCCGGTTGGCAGCGTCGGTTATTGTGCCCTCTGAGTGCCCTGCAAGAAGGTCTTCACGAACTCGGTTCAACCGAAGCCGCAAATAGTATGACTTGGGGCCTTGTCCGAACTGTTCTTTGAACGCGCGATCCAGTGTTCGCCAGGACGCCCCGCTTTCCTTGCATATCTCTTCTATCGATTTTGGCTCTTCCAGATTGACGAACATGAGGTCGATTGCACGGCCAAGAACGCGCCGTCGGGTATCGACCTGACTTTTGTCGAAATGTGCTTCGTTGTCAGTCAGGATGTTCAGGGCGTCAAGCATCAGAGTTCCCTCAGTCTCTTGAGACCATCGCGCATCGGTACAGGTAAGCAAGTGGGATACACGACGCTCCAACTGCATTAGGCTGGCTAAGCCTTCTTTTGAGCTCAATTTTCGAGCATCCGGTTTGTCGCCATCCAGGTGAAATCCACAGGTCTCAGCCAACTTTTCCAGCCGCCGGGTTTCAAACGAAACAACATTGCCCGTAAATCCGGCCGTAGAAACACCATCAAACCCGTCGCTATCTCCAAAAGACAAGAATGCGCTATCGGTTACGTCCTTTGTTTGCCATCTTTCGACAGCACCCTGTGATGGAATGCCAAATGTTATCCATCCGCTTGGAGATACACCCCGCTGGTGTACACGTTGATTCATCGCGATGTTCAAAGCGGACACCGAGTGCCCTGAGCGCACTTTTATTCTCGTAGACAATCGACCTGGGTCAAGCTGTCGAAAGTCGATCTCCCAAGGTGTAAAGTCACCGATCATATTGGGATGGTCAAAATCCAGCGCGATTGCCGGTGCCACCCCTTCCCATCTGGGGGGGGCAGTATTCTGCAAATTTGGCGAATTTTTGATGTGGTCCATTTACAGAGCCTGACAGTTTACCGGTAATGTAGCTAATTCGATAGGCGAGGTGTCAAGTGACTGGGGGGTCCTCAAACGATACGACTATGGGTCGCCCGCGGCTTGCTGAAGCCGATGCGCGGTCAGAGCGGGTCGTGACGTTCCTTACGCCACCTGAGCACCAACGCCTTTTGGAGTTGGCGCAGAGATCAAAGCAATCGCTCTCGGCCACGTGCCACGCACTGATTGTTCAGGCCATGGAATCCATGAGTACTCAAGGGGGATCTAAGAGTGACTAACGTTACACAGAAGATTGGTATCGCTGCCTGTATGCTTACAGTGCTAAGTGCGGTGCCAGCGGTCGCACAACAAGACGCAATTGTGCATGATGGCGAGTATGAGTTCCTGCGCGCTCAATTTGGCGAACAATGGGATGCGCAGGACACCGAGATTGAAGCGAGGTTGGCGGAAATCCGGGACGCCAACGGCGGCAAGCCACCGAACTTTCTGTACATCCTTATCGATGACATCAGCTTCGGCCAGATGGGCGAGCGCAAGATGAACTACGTGATGGGGATAGAAACCCCGAATATCAATGATTTTGCCAGCGAAGGCATATCGTTGATGCGTATGTACACCGAGCCCTCTTGCACTCCAACGCGTACGGCCATGTTGACCGGACGCCATCCGATCAGGGCCGGTGTGGAAGAAGTGAAAGTTGCTTTGGTCGGGGAAGGGCTGCCTGCCAGCGAAGTGACGCTGCCGGAAATCCTGAAACAGGCGGGTTACAATACAACCCACGTCGGAAAGTGGCACCAGGGCGATATCGAGGAGGCCTACCCGCACAATCAAGGCTTCGACTGGGCGGCTTTCCCGTTGCATCAACAGGTTCAGCTAAGCCTGATGACGCGCGAAGCGATGCAAGCGAATAATATGCTGGGATACCATGCGTCCGGACAGAACAATGCGTTTCTATTGGATGAGCGGTTCAAACCCTACGGTTTGGTAACGGGCGTCGAGGCGGAAGCAGGCGGGCCAGCGCGCGAGGTCGAAATGGCTGTGGGTGAAGAATGGACTCAAGCCAAGTATGAAGAGATGAACGAACGCTATCAGGCACAGGCGATCGAGCAGCTTGAGCGCGTTGCAACCCTGGATGAACCGTTTTTTCTCCAATACTGGCCGCTGTATCCGCTGAACTTTGCCTATCCCGATCAAGCACTGTCGCGTAACGGAGGGTTTCACGCGGACAAGTTGCAGCTTCTGGACGGCTGGATAGGTGAGGTCCTCGCCGCGCTGGAACAAACCGGCGAGGCGGACAACACCATAGTCATGATCATGGCTGATAACGGGTTGATGTACCATTACGAAGGGACATCCGGCTTGAACCAGCTGATATACCGGGGGGGCAAAACCCAACACCTCGAAGGGGGGGTGCGCACTGATGCGTTCATTCGCTGGCCCGGTGTGATTGAAGCTGACAGCGCTGCTGGTGACATTTTTCACGTCTCGGATATCTACACCACAATCGCGCGTATCGCGGGCGCTACGGACTATATCCCGCGTGACCGGGTGATCGATGGCATCGACCAGACAGCATTGCTGCTGGAAGGTGAAGGCAATGGGCGCAGAGACTACGTTTATGTGTACGAAGGTCCGGTCCTGCGCTCGGTCGTAAAGCAGGAGTTCAAGATGCACCTGCCGGCACCAGGCGCACCCGGAGCCGCAGCACCCACTTACAACATCTATCGCGACCCGCGCGAGCAGCATCCGCTGGTGGGGTACTCGCTTTGGGCCGGCGCGTCGTTTCAGGACATGATCAAGCGCCACCAGAAGATGATCGCCAAGTATCCGAACTCTGAGATCGGCAAAGACATCCCTTACGGCGGTATCGAAAACCTGCGCCCCGAAAGCGAAGAAGCACGACAGGTCTTCATGAGCTGGCAAGAGTGAAGCCCCAAGGGCGCGCGGGGCTGTCCACGCGCGCCTCAAAGGTAACGAAAGTGCATCGCGATGAGTAGCCAGCACATCAACAGGTCAATGTCATGATTGAAAGAACCACACCAACCCAAAGACAACATCTGGCCGTCACAAGCGTTGCCCTTTTTTAGGCTGGTCAGCAAATGGGAATGCGCAAGACGCGGACTGGGATTTCACAGGCTACCTATACCTCTGGGGCCCGGCACTGAGCGGCGAAACAACAACCGGTCGCAGCATTGACATCAGCTTCAGCGAAATACTCGACAATCTCGATTTCGCATAGATGGGCGCGGTCGAGGCGCGGCGTGGCAAATTGTTGGTTTTTTGCGGACACGTTGTATCTGGATCTGAGTGATGACCAGGACGCCGCCGTGGGTCCAGGCATTCCAGCCAATGCGGATGCCGAAGTGCGCGGGACAGTATTTTCCGACTCTGTTGGCTATGATCTTGTCGACAGCACTGACACGCAGGTCGCCGTTTTTGGTGGGTTTTGAGCCAACCAATGTCAGACCTCGTCGATCTACGCGGGGCAAAGACATCAAAGACCTAAGTCCTACACGGCAATGGAGAGAGACATGAACCTGGTTAGATCAATTGGCGTTACCCTCCTTCTGATGACGGTTGGCACATTTCCCGTCATCGCGGATGAGGAGCGGGCTGTTCCCCTGGAAGGTGTCCTCAACACCCGAGACCTCGGTGGCTTGAAAACGGAGGACGGTCGCGTTGTACGTGCGGGGCAACTCATCAGATCCGGCGAGATAGACGAGATCAGTGAGCGCAGCAAACAGCGCCTGGACGACATGGGGGTCAGCGCAATTGTTGATCTCAGAACCACATCCGAAGCGACGGCCCACCCGGCGCAATGGCCAGAAGGGGAGGGACCCAAACGCCATAATTTCCCTGTGATGGAAAGTGAAAGTCAGATGATTGAAGACATGCGCGCCAGCATAAAGTCAGGGACGGCCACCGCGGAGGGAACAGATGCCTTGTTTGCCGGTGCCTTTGGTTACATCGCAACGGATTATACAGACGAATACCGCGATCTGTTCGACGTTTTGCTTGGCCAGCCGGAAGGGGAGGCAGTTCTATTTCATTGCTCCGGCGGGAAGGATCGCACCGGTGTCGCGACCGCGCTTGTCCTGACCGCGCTTGGTGTCACAAAGGAAGACATTCAAGCCGATTTCATGATGAGCAACGTGCTTAAAGATGCTGACAACAAGGCCGAACAGATCGCGGCGGAAGTCAATGCGGCTTACGGCACAAATATGACGGCAGCAGCCGTCTGGCCTTCGCTCGGGGTTCGGGAGTCCTATCTCGACGAGTTCTACAACAGCGTTGAAAAGAGCTATGGTTCGGTCGAAGGCTACCTTCGCGAAGGTCTTGGTCTTACAGATGAGGACTTGGACTCTCTACGAAACAGATACCTTCAATGAGGCTACCCTCTCCTCCCGCAAGTAGAGAGGGTCCGCCCCAAAGATTCCCCCAGGGCTGTTAACAAGTGGCTCGGGTGGTGGGGGCATAAACGGGGGCATTTCCCGGAGCGTTTAGCCCCAAGTGCCTGTCGTCGTTCCATGTTCTGATGAACTGGCTGGGGTGGTAGGATTTTTTGTCAACATGTTGAAAATTAACAAAATAAAGGAAATGGGGTCAATGGGTAGTGTTCGGAAATTGGTTTAAGTCCAGTATTGTGCCTCACTTTTCTGCTTTTGACTTTGTGTTTGCACTTTGTATGTCCGGAACGGACCGAGCGAGTAGCCTTAGATTGGAGGTACGGCACGTACGGTGACCAACTGCCTGGCCGCCATCCTTTCGCGATGTATCATATACAGCCCCGCACTGATGATGATCGCAATGCCAAGCAGGCTAAGCGTGTTCGGGAAATCATTGAAGACAAGATAGCCGAACAAGGTTGCGACCGGCAGCTCAAAATACTGCAGCGGTGCCAGCGTGACGGAAGGTGCAAAAGACAGCGCATAGGTCATCATCATGTGGCTCACCGTCGCGAAAAAGCCAGCGCCCAAAAGCCACAACAACGCGATATCTGTCGGCCAAACGGGATCAAACAAATCAGAGCCGGAACCTTGCGCAACAATTAGAGCTGGAATGCAAACCAGGCTGGCGATCAGGCCGGTGTGGAATTGCAGGGTCACAGGGTGCACCCGACGCGACAACCCCCGGGTTAAAAGAATGTAGAAAGCGAAGGCAACTGCCGTGCCAAGCGGAATAATAGCAACAGCGCCGAAAGCTGCGAAACTTGGCTGGATGACGAACAACACCCCGACAAACCCCACAAGCGCCGCGCCAACGCGACGCGGGCCAACGGCTTCTCCAAGATAGATCTTGCCGACCAACAAGACGATGAAAGGGGCAACGAACACGATTGCCAGCGCATCGGCAAGGGGCATCACCCGGATCGCGGCAATGAAGCAAAATGTTGCGAACACCAGCAGCAATGAGCGGAAAACCATCACCATCACCTGATCTTTCGCCACGCGCAACGACAGTCCCATTATCCAGATGAAAGGCGCCATTAGCACACATTGCACCACAAACCGAGCAGCCGTAATCTGCCCAACCGGCACACTGGTCGACGCGAGTTTCGCAGACACATCCAGCAAAGGAGCGGTTAGACAAAACCCCAGCATCAGCGCAACGCCAACAAGGGTGCGATCCGGAGATTGAGGTATGGGTTCGGCAGAGGTCATCGTTTCATTTAGAGATGTCGCCAAATGCTTGTCTGTTCTCAATACGACGACAGGCAAAAGTCCCGCAATCCACGAGTTCGGGTTGAATTGGATGTAGCGCTCGTGGCGAATTTCTCCTCTGAAGGGCCGCACAGCCGCATCAGGTGGCCGGGCCAAAGGGCAGCTAAGGGCCGTTCACAAACTTCTCGATTTAGACTTAGAATTTTGAGATTTTCACTGCCAAGTCGACCTGAAGACGTCGAAGCACGCAATCAGCATGCCGCCTTACATAGCCTGTAACGTGTGGGTGAGGCCGTTTCGGATGTGATCCTCCAACAGTTTCTTGGCCGTGTCGGTGTCTCTGGCCAGCGCGGCATCGAACATGCCCTTGTGCTCCTTGACCGCCTCTTCGCCGCGATAAGTCAGCACAAGCATCTGATACCGCAGGTACTTGTCGTAGATGATTGAATGCAGAGACAGAAGGTTCTTGGAGTTACAGGCTGCGATCATCGCTTGGTGAAACTCCCAATCATATCGTTTCCAGGTTTCTTTCTCGGACTCGTCGCCTTTGAGAAGCTGCTGTTCCATCAGGTGCAGTTTGTGGTGTGCGGCAACAAGGTTGCCTTCCCAGTCTGTGTCGCCATTCGCGATGGACAACTCCAACGCGTGGCATTCCAACAAGACTCGCAGCTCTGATATCTCGGTCAGGTCTTCTCGTGAAACCGGTGTGACCAGGAACCCCCGTTGCTCAGGAGCTTCGACAAATCCGTCGCTGGCGAGCCTGTTCAGCGTTTCACGAAGTGTCGAAAGGCTTGCCGAGTAGCGTTCCTTCAAGGCGTCCAGCTTCAGTTTGGAGCCGGGCTGCAACTCCCCGAAGATGATGTCCCGCTTGATTCGCTGATAGGTGCTTGCACCTATCGTAGACGGCTGTTTCGCCATGCGTTTCACCCGATATTATCAGTTTCCTCGTTCAATTAGCATTTTCCAGAGACATCAGCAATCCAAACTGATGTATGGTAAAAATAAAAATATCATACATTATTGCGGAATCGCGAAAACCCCAATACGGTCGTGGCCAAGTTGGGCAAAGCAGCCCGATCGCAATCATCGGTTTCGGGATTCGCCGGGCCCTCCGGAAGGAAGCAAAGTGTCTAAGAACTTTCGCATTGCCATTGTCGGCATTGGTCTTGTTGGACGCCGCCACGCGGACGCTATCCGAGCGTTGCGCCATGTTGATCTCGTCGCGGTGGTCGACCCCAGCGATGAAGGTCGTGCTTACCCGTCACCGGGTCGGTGACGGTCCACCGCATGAGCCATTGGCCCGGTTTCTTTTCAGTTGCTGTTGCCATTAGCTTGCATCGACAGCGACACGTGACTGATTGTTCGTTGATTGATTGTGATCTGATGTGACGCACGCACAGTGACGCACACACCATCCATCCCCATCACTATCTTCACGCAATGCAACGATGATGACTGATCACTGATCGATGACGTGACGATGTATATACGTTTGATGGACGGTAGCTGATCGATCTAGGGCGGGGGTCGAGTGAAGCATCGATAGGGAGTTCGTCACCGGCGTGGGTCCAAAACTTTTCGTGCTAATTTCAGATTTGACCGGGGTTCACGCAAAAATCTTGCAATAGATAGTAATTTGACGCCACAATAATACCGTTGGAACACACTGATTCAGGATGATTTACGCGCAATTAGACAGGATTTGCACGAATGCCCCGTAAACAGCACAAGACACGCAATGACAGCCTGACCGGCTTACGACAGGCCGCACAGGCCGACGAACCCGCCAGCGTGGCTGTGCCGGATGTGGCCGGATTGGAAGTGTTGAACGATCTGGGCAAGCGTACGTTTGCGAACCTCTATCGATCCGCACCGGACAAATGGACCGAAGCCGATCTGAACATGACCGTTGAACTGGCGTTCGTGACGCAGCAGATGGCCGACAACCGCATCCTGTGCATGATGACACCCGCCATCGTGACGCACGTGAACGGATCGTCAGGACGCAGCCCGATCCACGCACATCAGCAGGAACTAAGCCGACAGATGCAGGCACTGGCCCGCGATCTGGGATTGCGCACCAAGGATGGTATCGCCTTGGCGGCATCATCGGTCAAAGCACCCGACACAGCCAGCGCCAGCCCCGACACACCCGACAATGTGACCAGCTTCGAAGACTTCCTGAATAACGCGATCAACGGGGGGTAATGTGGTCCACTTACCGTCGGACATCACCGAAAGCGAAATGATCCTAGCCAACGGTGGCAAGCCGCTCGAATGGCCGAACGATCCGTTGCAACGGATCGCCTATGTGCTTTGGCTTCGGTCGAACCTTCAGACCTTCGTTGAACAGGAACGGATGGACCAAGCGTTACTGATTGGATCACACGGCAACCAAGACACCGCCCACAAAGTTCACACGGCTTTGCGCACGCTGGCCAAGATCAACGGCTATCACATTCACCACGGCTGGCCGACCGGGTTGGAAGGCATCATCAAACTGATCAAGACCGACCCGCAAGACTGGCCAGCCACGCCGCAGAAATACGGGTTGATCTGATGACCAAGCGCAAACGTGAGAGACAAGCCAATGCGAAGACATCACCTAAACCACATCAGCGCGGATGGCCGCTCAGAGCGGCGAACCGGTCATCCGACGAAAAGCCTCAGATGACGGCAGTGAGCCCGAAGCAGACTCCAGTTCACGACACCAGACGAATTCAGGTTCAGAGAATTGTCCGCGAGCCGAGATGGTCTGCAAGCTGATCAAAAACCAACCTGATCCTTCGCGCTGTTTGTAACTCAGAGTGTGTGGCCAACCAGATAGGAAATTTGAATGGCTCGCGTTCGGGCAGAACACGCTCCACACCGGGTGTAAGGGCCGCCACATCGTCTGACATAACACTAATGCCGAAGCCTTGGCGCACAAGCTCCCATGACACTATCCCGCTCTGCGATCCAATCCGAAAATTCTTGCGGGTTACTTCGATGCCAGCCGGATTGAGAAATCCAATCATCGTGTCAACATCGCCAAAGCTGACGAAATCCAACTTAGCAAGTTCGTCTTCATTTCGTGGTCGCCCAACCTGTTCGAGGTATGAAGGGGCAGCGTAAAAATGTGCCGTCGCTTCTGACACGAGCTTTGCAATCAGGTCCGGCTGTGTCGGGCGCACATGCCGAATTGCGATATCTGCCTCGCGCCGCTGTATGTCTCGTATGTCATTTGCTGCGACAACGTCGATTTCAAGCCGCGGTGCCGCGATCCTGATCTGTTTGAAAATAGGCGGTAGCTGATAGGCCGACATCACGTCGGAAGCAGTGATCCTGACTTGCCCTTCAACTGCTTGTGACTGGCTTGTTGCGGTCAGAGAAATTCTGTTCGCGACATTTGCCATTTCACTGACATGCACCAAAAGCTCAGCACCGGCTGTTGTCAGATTAAGCGACTTGCCAACCCTTTCAAACAAGGTGACGCCTAGCGCCTGTTCCAGCGCGGCGACCTGACGACCCACGGTTGGCTGGGTCTGTTCAAGCACGCGCGCCGCGGCAGAAAACGAGCCTTCTTCTGCCGTTGCAAGAAAAGACCGAGCCTGGTTCCAATCGAAATTGATTGCCTTCCAATTCATGCATTAATGCATAACAGTTCTGCAATATCTGGCAATTTAATAAATTGGCGTTTTAAGATATTGGCTGCGGTGACGCCAAAGGAAAAGAGAAACGATATGGCTACATTGTCCAAAGATGCCGCATTTTGGAGCAAGATTTCGCGCAAATATGCGGCTGATCCTATCCGAAATATGGAAGGGTATCTGAACACGCTCGAACGTACAAAGTCCCACCTGAAAGCCGAAGACAGCGTGCTGGAAATCGGCTGTGGAACGGGGTCGACCGCGTTGTTGCTGGCACCGGATGTGGCTCAAATAACTGCCTCCGATCTCGCACCGGGGATGATCGAAATCGCTAACGAAAAACTCGCTGAAGAAGAGCTGGAGAATGTAACGTTCAAAGTGGCCGAGGTTCTGCAGCACGATCCTAACGACGGTTCTTACGACGCTGTCCTCGCACATAATCTGCTGCACCTTGTTCCCGATCTGGGCAAAGCACTCGAACACATTGCGACCCTTACAAAACCCGGTGGGGTATTCATTTCCAAAACCGTCTGCGCTCCGGAGAGTGGAGGGTTGAAATATGGCATGATCAGCCGAATAGAGATCCCGATTATGCAGTTGCTCGGGAAAGCTCCGTTCGTAAATTTTGTGTCCGTAGCTGAACTCCAGCAAGCCATTGAACTTGCGGGCTTCGATATCGTCGAGACGGCGGATCAAGCCGGGTTATTGCTGAGCCGGTACATTGTCGCGAGAAAGTCGTAAAAAAAGCATTCGCGCCATAATTATGTGCATGCAAGGGACAGCTCGGGCCATCAAATGAGTATAATGATGAAAGATGGGATTTCATTTGCACGCCTTTCGGAAATCGATCCGAATGACATTGCGGTTCATATGTCCGACCCCCGGGTAGCAGAGCATATGCCGCTTTTGACGTTCAAATGGAGTATCGAGGTCGCAAGAGAGTTTATCGCTAAGAAGGAAGGCTACTGGGCGCGGGACGGTCTTGGACATTGGGCGTTTTTGTCAGGCGGTCAGTATGTTGGTTGGGGGGGCTTTCAAAAAGAAGATGACGAGTGGGATTTTGGGTTGGTTTTGCGGCCCGACGCCTTTGGCCTTGGGAAACGGATTTCCAAAATGGCAATCGACTTTGCGATCGCTGACAAACGTATCCCCTTTGTCACGTTTCTGTCGCCACCAAGTCGAAAAAATCTGGGTGCGCTCCGGAAACTCGGCGCCAAACACATAGGCGAGATCGAATACGAAGATGCTCAGTTTCTCAAGTTTCGCCTGGATACGGAGTGAACTCCGTTCTTCCTGATTTTTCCCGGTGGTGCGCCATACACCCGTTTGAAGGCTTTGTTGAACGCAGGCTCTGACAAGTATCCGATGTCAGCGGCAATCTGCGAGATAGGTTGATCGGTGGACACCAACCTTTCTCTGGCCAGGTGCATACGCCACGTTGCAAGATACTGGATTGCCGGAACACCTACCAACTCAGTAAACCGCGCCGCGAAAGCGGATCTGGACATACCAGCAACCTCCGCGAGTGACTCGACTGTCCAAGCTGCAGCAGGCGCACGGTGAATTGCGACTATCGTGCGCCCGATCTGCGGGTCTCGCGCAGCTTTTAACCAGCCTCGATCCGCATCGGGTGCGCTGTTCAACCAACGACGAATGGCCTCAATGACAACCACATCGGCCAGTCGTGTGATCACGGTTTCGCCGCCCGGTCTCAATTCCCGCGCCTCTTTTGCGATGAATTGCAAAGTTGCCTGTAACCAGCTTCCGGCGTCCTCCTCCCACGGGTCGATTTTGAGTACATCTGGAAGCAAGCGCATCAACATATCACTGGCGGCGTGATCTATTCGGACCAAGCCGTACATGATGCCCGTCTCCGCGCCGCCGCCGCCGTATTCCAGTGTTTCATAAAGCTCGGTTACCTTGCGAATAGGCAACTCCTCCAGCGTTAAAAGCGGCGTGTCTTCTGAGCTAAAGAAACCGACCGGAGCTCCGTTGGTCATCAAGACAAGATCGCCTTTTTCGACCTCGAACGGGTCATCGTCACCGACCTTCATTAAGCACCGCCCGTGTGTGATGACCGCAAAGCTCAGTACACCGGGAAATCCCGGTATCGATACGCCCCAGGGTGCTGTCATGCGAGACTGGCAATAGAATGTGCCAGTGAGTTTCAGAAGATGAAGGATTTCCCCCAGCGGATCGCCGATCGGCTTTGCCAGTGCATCTGGGTCAGGGACATGTGGTTCAACCTTGTTCATGTCGCGACTTTGGCTGAAATTTGGCTCTTCGTCTATGCTTTTAGGACGATTGGATAATATTAATGGATTTTGAAGAATAGAATATCTCAATTGACTGTCTAATTTCGGGTCATCAACTGAACTCATGGAGATGACCAATGACACAGCAAACCATTCTTGTACTTGGCGCAACAGGCAAAACCGGATCGCGGATCGCGACACGTCTGGAAGAAAAAGGGCAGACAGTCCGGCGCGCATCGCGGAACAGTGAAACGCCATTTGACTGGGAACAACCGCAGACCTGGCCCGCAATCCTGGAAGGCGTCTCGTCTGCTTATATTTCTTACTTTCCTGACATCGCTTTTCAAGGTGCGGTTGAGCAAGTCGAAGCCTTCACAGCATTGGCTCGTGAAAAGGGATTACGGCGTTTTGTGCTGCTAACCGGGCGTGGCGAGTTTCATGCGCAACGAGCGGAAGCAGTCGTACGCAATTCCGGAGTTCCGTTCACTATCGTTCGTGCAGCATGGTTTGCCCAAAACTTCTCTGAAGGGGCATTGCTTGGTCCGGTCATGGCAGGTGTCTTGCCAATGCCCGCCGGCGATGTACGCGAACCAATCATCGACGTGGACGACATCGCCGATGTTGCCGTAGCTGCTTTGACAGAAGAAGGACACGACGGCGAACTTTACGAAGTCACGGGACCACGTCTCATGACGTTTGCCGACATGGCTGCAGAGCTTTCGCGCGCAATGGGCAAGACTGTGCAATACCTGCCCATTTCATTCGAAGACTTCCACGCGGAAATCGCGCACGCGAATGGCGAGATGATTGCTGATGTGATTACGGACATCGCGCGTGAAACGCTGGACGGGCGCAATGCGAACCTCGGGGACGGGGTCCAGCGTGCGCTTGGACGCGCGCCACGCGACTTCGCCGACTTCGCAAACAAAGCTGAAATGTCTGGCGCGTGGACCAAAGCCGCTTAAGCCAAGCCAAAGGACATTGGAGACAATCATGAAACTTGAACTTAAACGCAGACTTATCTTGGGTATGTCCGGATTAACGGCATTTGCCATAGGTCTGGCCATCACTCTGGACCCACAGTCTTTCTACGCCAACTACGGCATCGTACTCTCGCCGCAGCCAAACCTGATGAGTGAGTTGCGTGCACCTGCTGCCAATCTCGCGGTACTTGGCCTGATCATTTTGTGCGGAGCATTTTACCAAAAGTTAGTCCAGGCCTCAGCCTTGCTTGGGGCCACGGTTTTCTCAGCTTTCGCCGTGGGCAGGACAATCAGTTTCGTCCTCGATGGTTGGCCATCCGAAAACATTCTTGCCGCATTTGCGATAGAGGTTTTGCTTGGGGTGTTGTGTTTGTGGGTTGTCGGTGGAAATGCGAAATCTGCAGCGCCGGCCTGAGACGGCTTTGTCCCGCAGAGCGGTCGCTCGCGACATTTCGGCGAATGACCGCTACGAGCCCAAAGCGGACATCAGCCGCCGGGTAACTCTGCATCAATTACCGGAGCGGTGGGCTGTCAAACCAGGGGTTCGAATGAGAAGACTTCCACGCCGTCGTCGAAACCGCGCAAGGTGTGTGATCCCAACGTGCTGGGTGTTTCGGTGACAAGTTCGGCAAACTCGCTCGTTGCCAGAATGGGTGCATCAACGGACCGGGTCAGCCCCTCCAACCTGCTTACCATTGCGACGGAAGTCCCGGTCACCGTGAAGTCCAGCCTGCTTTCAGTTCCCACGTTGCCGTAGATCGCCGCGCCCATGTGCAGGCCGATTCCAAAATCCGTTCGATTCTCGGGCTCAATTTCCTCGCGCCTTTGAAACGCTTCCCGTGCCGCCGACAGGGCTGCCTCGCACATGTCCTCCGGCAGCCGCCGATGACCATCAAACGGGAAAATCGCGAGCAATCCATCACCGACGAACTTCAGCACCTCGCCACCATGGTCGTGTACCGCACCCGCGACACAGTCAAAGTACCGGTTGACCGCGGCCACGTAGTCACCCGGTGACAGGCGTTGGCTCAGGGCCGTAGAGCCGTGCATGTCGCTGAACAGAAGTGCACAATCGATCTCGCGGACATCGCCACGCGATATTTGGCCGTTCAAGACGGATCGGCCTGAAATCCTGCCCAGGTAGGCCTCCATCAGTTCAGCCGCTAGGAACTGCTCCGTGAAGACGTGGACGGTGCCAAACAGTGGTATCGACAGTCGCGTGAGGCCGTCGATTTCCCGCTGTGTAAAGCCGGAGCGCCTTTTTGTCGCGAAGGACACTGAAGCGCCCAGTACCCACTGCGTGCCGCTTTCGAAGGTAATGCTCCGTTTGCCAAACGGAACGGAAAAGACCAGGTAATCGGTGATGCCCGATGCAGCCAGCTTCTGGTAAATCGGATATTTGTCACGGGTTGACGGATCGGTCAGATTGGCACGCAGCACCGGCATCATTTCCGTCTCGCCGACCAGCCCGTCGGCCAGATCCCAGATATCACTTTGAAAGAACTTAGTGGCTATTCTGGCGGTCAGCTTGGTGTTTTCGCCGAACGGCGCCTTGTCAAAAAGGTCATCGGTCACTGAACTCCGTGGCATGACAGTCCAGTCTATGCGGTCCGTTGATGCATCCCAAGTTGCATCGACCAGTCCGATGACGGGATGCATCATGAGACGGCCCAGCGAAACCCGCGCGACTGGCACACCGCCGTCGATCAGCCTGTGACTGAGATGCTCAACCAGGCCACCAACATCGCCGTCGAAAAAGGCCAGCTTTTGCAACCAGTCGGCAATACGGTCGAAAACATCGGACATGACGCACTCCTCAACCCGCACTTTGTAATAGACGACCGCGCATGTCATTTGAATTGTTGAGCGGCCCATGTGGCCGCTTTGTCCGCTAGGCAGACGTTCAGCAGATTTCAGCGAACGTCCGCTGCCGTTCAATGGAGGCCTTGGGGCGATATTTCTCGGAATGACCACCAACAATGACCGCTTTCCGTTCCTAAGCCGTCATCTGACTGAAAGACTCAGATGACTGCCTTGAGCCCAAAGCGGGCGTTGATTAAGTGAAGAAATACGGCCTCAGTTTAGTTGAAGCTTGTCGAGATTCTGCACTACGGTTCCGTTTCGTCGGATTTACCGTGCACAAGAAGGTTCAGTCTAATGCTCCGAAGCCGAGAGCGATCTTTCGCAGATAGCTCTGAAAAAAGCTCGCGTTCGCCAACTTGATAGGCGACGAATGTACGGACGCGCATCTCCAATTGCTCGCCCTCGAACCCAATCTCCCGAAACAGACCACGAATGTGCTCAAGCCTTTTGTTCATCTCTTTCCGCCAGACACGACGAACCTTTGGATCCTGTCGTGCCCACTGGCGGATCGCGCTGTCGTATCGGCTGAGATCGGCATCGTCTACGACCGCGGCAACAATTGCGAGCTTCTCAATGGGAGAAGCCTCCGCAAATCGCCGCTCTTGAAGGAAGGGGGTGCCATCAAGCTGTAGCCAATAGTCCAGCAAAGCCTTGTGAAGGTCGGTCCTGTCACGAAAGTGATAGTAAAAACCGCTTTTGGCCACGTTCAACTTATCGGCAACTCGTTCGACGCGAACTGCTTCAATCCCCCCGGCCCGAAGTAGGTCGAGCGAGGCGTTTAACCAATCTTGCTTGCTGACACGCCTTTTAACCAAAACACTATTGCCTTTGATCTGTATCAAATTCAGCAGTTATCTAAACCAACTAATATATTCAACTATACGGAGCCGTATATATTTATAGACGGTAGCGTATAGTATTCTTTACAATGCCTGCATGCAAATTTGAGGGGGGAGACTATGAAACATGGACTTAGAACAAGCGCCGCATTCGCGGTATCTATGGCTATTGCAGCTCCAGCGAGCTCCTTTGAACCCGACGGCCCTCATTTGGCAAACGCACAGCGTAATGCTGAGACTTGGGCCGCTGAAGATGCCGAAATTGATGCAAAGCTCGCGGCATTGGTGGAGAAGTTCGGAAAAAAACCCAACATCATTTATATACTGACCGACGATGTCGGCTGGGGTGAGTTGGGTTGGCAAGGCGGTGGAAAGCATCGCGGCACACCTTCGGAAACCCTGGACAAGATGGCATTTGAAGGGATGAGGTTCTGGTCGGGTTACGCCGAACCATCTTGCACACCAACTCGGATCGCCATCAACACGGGTCGCCATCCGGTTCGCACAGGTCTTTTGACTGTTTTATGGCCAGGACAGGTCGACGGGTTGTCACCTGAAGAAGTCACGACAGCAGAAGTTCTATCCGAGGTCGGCTACCAAACCGCGATGTGGGGTAAGTGGCACCTTGGTGATTTGCCCGAGCATGCTCCGGAAAACCAAGGATATGATTACGCGTACTATGGCCTCTTTAATGGAGCCCCGGACTATTGGCAGGCATCATATGAGGATCAAAGCGGCACATTTCCCTTCGCTGACTTCCCCGGAAACGAAACTTATCTGGAAGAGGCGGGTATCGATCTTTCTATAGGCGGTTATGTCGGCCGGAAAGGTGAGGGTCGCATCCCAATCGAAGGTGCAGCTGGGGCGCTCTCACCAGAAAGGCAGGAAGCTTTTGAAAACGAGTCGATCAGCCAGATCACAGAATATGTAAAAGAACATGCCGAGGACGAAAACCCATTCTTCATCTACTGGGCATCATATGCTCAGCAAATCGCGCCAAGCCAAGAGTTCATCGACCACCCGATGGTCGACAAGAATAATCGTCAGGCGTCCTTCATGGCTTTACACAATAAGCATGTCGGCCAATTGCTTGAAACTTTGAAAGCAGAAGGCATCGCAGAAAATACACTGGTCGTTTGGATCAGTGATAATGGTCCCATGTACGCCTTCTGGCCAACCGCCGGCTACACTCTGTTACGCGGTGCAAAAGGAGATGTTCTTGAGGGTGGAGTTCGCGTCCCTGCAATGGCTTGGTGGCCCGGCATGATCCAACCGATGCAAGACCCCATGGACGTAATTCACGTTACTGACCTGTTTACTACAGCAGCTCGGATCGGTGGCGCATTGGACAAAATACCCAGTGACAGGATCACCGACGGTATTGATCAGACATCGCTTCTTCTGAATGGAGAAGGTCATGGACGTCGACAGTTTATGGCCCACTACAGCGCCGATGTGCTTGGCGCATTCCGATACAATGATCACAAAATCCACATCACAGAAGGTCACGGGGGGTTGCCGGGAATGGACTTCTATAATGTGAAGCGAGATCCCGGCGAGAAATACGGCGCGCTTTATCCCGGCCTTTGGGTGGTTCAGCCGATGCAGAAGCTTTTGGGCATGCACTACGGTCGCGTCGAGCAGTTCCCTCACCGTGAACCAATCACTCCTGAGGAAGCACGTCTCAAAGCCCAAGGTCATTGAGCTCACGAGATTTGAGCCGCCGAATTGGCGGCTCGGTCAATATAGAAATCAAGATAGCCAAACGAGCTGAAGTATGAAACAGACCATATCGAAACTTGCCTTAGCGACAGTAACCGTACTCGCTTCGAAGCAAGCCATCGCGGAACCAATTCCGCTCGCCGGACAAAGCGAAACAGAATGGCGTCATACTCTTGCGATCTATGCTTTCCTGCCAGCGAGAACCAGCGGGGACTCTACGGTTGCAGGAGTGACCGTCCCACTTGATCTGGATTTTGGCGACGCGCTGGAGCTCCTCGATTTCGCCGCAGCCGGTAGATACGAAGCCTGGCGTGGCAATTGGGGTTTCATAATTGATGCCAACTATGTTTCGCTTGAAGCCGATGGCAGCTTGCCCACACCTGGAAGCGCTCCGTTCAGCGCCGATATTCGTCAGGAATGGCTGGGTTTTCTTGCGGCGTACAAGGCCGTTGACGCAATCGGTGGTAACGGGCAGCGCTACGCCATCGATCTACAGGCTGGCGCGCGTTATAACTCGTTGCGCCAGGAGATTACAGTGACATCTCCGGCACCAATCCCAGTGTTGGGCGGTGATGAAGGCTGGTGGGAACCCGTAATCGGCGCACGCGGCACTTGGGTGCTCAACGAGCGATGGACCGCAATTGCATCCTTGGAACTTGGCGGCTTTGGCGCAGGCGGTAACGACCTGCAAGTCGGAGCTAATATTGGTGTGGATTGGCGTCCGTGGGAGACAACTTCGCTGTTCTTTGGGTGGCGATATTTCAGCATGGACTACAGCGACACGCTGTCCACAGGGGCGTTCGAATATGACGTCGATCAGCACGGGCCGGTTCTTGGCGTCAAGTTCAGGTTCTGATTTGCGGCCCAGATCAAAGCATGCTCTGCTCTCCGGCCAACGGCGGGTTTGTCCGCAACCCGGTCATAGCCGTGTTTTCTACCAGTGTCTGCTCTGGATCAAAACAGCCGTTTACGCTCCGACCTGTTAATAGGTCCAGAGCCTAATAGTCTCAGCTCCGGCTCACCTTTTTTGTCGTCCTCTGCCGAATGCGGATAGAAGCATGCCCAAACTGCCCGTTAGCGAGCCTTCGCCGCACTCCCGGTGGCTCTAGATGGCGATACTTACCACGAGAAAACTCCGGCAAATCTAAAGCCAGTCCTTGTTTAATTAACTCTGCACCAATGTCTCGACCGTCTGGTAGATAGCATGTTCCCACAAGTCGGTCGTAAGACCTTTCACCATCAAGTTCTGCGGTAATGGCCTGCCCCTTACAAATTTCGACCATCGCCCATTTGGACTTTTGGCCGTAAGGCATGTCCAATTCCGGAGCATCGATTCCAGCCAAACGAATCTTTGTTCCATTTATTCGGATAGTGTCTCCATCTATCACATAGGCACGCCCTTGCAGCATCATGCTCTTTGGCATTGCTGGTATTGGGTATGCTGGCTTGTGGATGCGGCGTCTATTGTTGGGTCGAACAACTGGCTTCAGAGTTGATCGCCGATTGTTAGGTCGAACTACCGGCTTTAGGGAGGTACTTCTCCGACGAGAGCGACCTACTGCACGGCCTAAGGAGCGACCTATAGTGCGGCTTGAGCCAGTGACCTTAATTAAAAGTCCGCCAAAAACAACGGCCAAGACAACTAGTTCCATTATTCCCAAAACCCTTCCACGAAGCGGATGAAGTAGGTTGTTCAATTAGGGTGTTTTTGGGTCGAATTACTTTCGATTCACGGCCAATAGTTTTTTAATTTCCGCCAAAACAAATAATATGCAGATCAATTACTTAGCCGCTCTCGGAAGTCTTAATCCGAATTGATGTTTGTACCGTGATTAATCAACACCCAGGGTAATCAACCAAGTGATGGATACTGGCTTTGATGTTTGGTTCGCCCAGAGAAAAAACACCCGCTGAACTGAGGCGGGGTACCGGCTATTGATCCAACTAGCGAATCGACCCGTAACACTCATGCCCCATTTAGTCTGGGCAGTCCCATGGTCAGACTAAATCCCCGCGTTGCCTATCATCCCAGATTAAGGTGACGCGGGGAACTTTGATCCAAACCGCGATCCTAGGCGTAATCTAGTTACCCCGAAACTAACGCCCGCTTTGTTCAATTGGTTTCCCTCCGAACAATGCGGGTTTTTTTGGGGATGAGGGGGTAACGAGTTTTCCGTCACCAGTGGCCGACCGGACCTTTCAATTCTGGTTCGGTCGGCAACGTATGATATGGCGTTTCCACACCATGCTTTTCCAGCCATTCCAAGACTTCGCCCCATTGGGTTTGGATGCTAGGTGTGCTGCGGTATTCATGCAGCGATTCTTGTCGGCAGCGTAGATCATACGGGATTGTTTGTGGCCACTTGCGCATGTTGAATGTTCTAACTTTGTTCCGGCGCAAGTCAAACAGTTGTCCATCCCGTGACGGGCGTTATCGTTCATTGGTTATTACCACGCGCATTATCCGCACAGAATGTCGATTCCTGCGTTTGGACACCTAAGCCGGACACCTGACGATTAGATATAAAAAAAGGGACCGAAAAGTCCCTGATTTTATTGGCTGGGGTGGTAGGATTCGAACCTACGATACACGGTACCAAAAACCGCTGCCTTACCACTTGGCTACACCCCAACGGTGAGCGGCTGTCTACGATTGTTGCTGTCGGGGTTCAAGAGCTATTTGGCAAAAAAATGTGACGGCCGGAAAAATTTTTGGCGTGTTCATTTGGTAGCAACCAACACTGCCCCGACGCGGTTCCCATCCTGAACTATGTCATGAGCGGCAGCGCAGTCTTCTAGTGTAAAGACTCTCTGGACAGGGCAGGTCAGGGCACCTTCGGTCAGTGCATTGTGTAGGGTCTCAATGGCGGCAGAGCGTAAATTTGCTGGCAAGAGATATATCAGGATCATCTCGAGCGTTACAGCCTTGAACATCATTGGCCCAAAAGGGAAAATCGGTGCCATGTTTTGCGCTGAGCCGTAGGCGTTGATGCGGCCGTTTTCGGCAATTACGGCGGTGTTCGTTTCGATATTTGCTCCGAATTCGACATCGATGACGCGGCTGATTGTGCGCCCGTCATTTGCGCCCAATATCTGATCAGCAAGATCTGGGCTGTTGTAGTCAAGCACCACATCCACGCCCGCCGATTTCACCCGGTCGAAGTTGCGGCGGCTGGCGGTTGCGATGACGCGTGTGCCCGCCCATTTTGCCAACTGAACAGCCAGATACCCGACCGTACCAGCACCACCGTGAATCAGAATCGTATGCCCTTTGGGAGTGCCCCCTGAGAAAACAGCGTGGCAGGCCGTCAGTCCCGGAATACCCAGAACCGCACCAGTCTCGAATGACACTGAATCTGGTAATTCAACGGCTTGAGCGCTGGGCAAGGTAATGTGGCTGGCGGCTGTTCCAAATGCGCGTTGCCATTGCCCGTTCCAGACCCACACGCGCTGCCCGATCCGAGATGCGGGGACGCTGTCGCCGACAGCTGTGATCACGCCAGAGCCGTCGCTATGGGGGATGATCACAGGGAAAGGAGGTTCCGTCACGCCCGGTCGGGTTCCAGCTCGGGCCTTTATGTCGGATGGGTTGACGCCTGAAAATGCCAACTCGACAGTAACTTCACCCGGACCGGGAGGAACCGGGGGAAGGTCTTGAAGATGCAAGACTTTGACTGCGTCTCCGAAAGCGGAATAGGTAACTGCGCGCATGGAATCCTCCGTTTGCCTCAGTTACAACTTAAACCGGCAGTGAATTCAAACCTTTTGCAAAAGGTGATCAGCGCAACGCTGGGCAGGTGTCTTATTCGCGGATCTCTGAAGGGTCGACACCCCAAAGATTCGCCTTCAAAGTCCAGCCCCGATAGCCACCCGCCGTGATCCGGCACCAGTCCAGCGAACACGTGCCAAGGCGGGCCACGACGCCGGTCTCGAAATGTGCATTCACGGGCGAGTTGGGGTCGGGGCGGGTATAGACGGGCAGCATGTCAGATTCGATCAGTACCGTGCGCACACCTGACAACAGAGCATAGTGAACCCAGCCACCGGCCCCGTCTCGGTCCTGAACTTTGCGCCAGTTGCCGTATTCCGCCGTCACCTGCAGTGGCATACCGCGCCGTTTGAAGACCCAGTCGATTCGATGGCTTAGCGACGGCCCGCGCCGAACGTTCCCTTCGGCGGCTTTCATTGACACATAGCGGGGCAGGGGAAGGTTGGTAACCGATCCGCGCTTGTCCTCGGCATGCGCAGCCCAAGAGCTGAACATGACCAGAAATACGGATATCGCCGCCAGACATTGGCGCTTTACCGGTCGAATACCACTCACTGACTGCCTGCTCTTATGCCTGTTGATCCGGTTTCGAAAAAAGGTCGACTCAATGCCACTGGGGTTCTTGTGCCCCGCCTTATCCTGCGCCACGATGCCATGGCGCGCGTCTGTTTGCAAAGCAGTGGGAGGGCCAAGGTGCCAAGAGAACGTCTGAGTGTTGTCGTAACGCGACGGTTGCCCGAAGCGGTGGAAACCCGGTTGAGCGAGTTGTTTGACGTGCGCCTGCGCGATGACGACATGCCGATGACAAGAGATGAGCTGGTGGCCGCGGTACAGGAAGCCGATGTGCTGGTGCCCACGGTGACCGATACGATCGATGGTGGCCTGCTGGGGCAGGCAGGTGAAAACCTTAAGCTGATCGCCAATTATGGGGCGGGTGTCGACAATATTGATGTGTCCACAGCCCGACAGCGCGGCATTCTGGTTTCGAACACGCCGGGTGTGCTGACTGACGACACAGCGGACATGACAATGGCGTTGATCCTGGCCGTAACGCGCCGCATTCCCGAAGGATTGGGCGTGATGCAACAGGGTGACTGGACCGGCTGGGCCCCAACCGCCTTTTTGGGCGGGCGCATCGGGGGGCGGCGTTTAGGTATTCTGGGCATGGGCCGGATCGGGCAGGCCGTTGCGCGGCGGGCAAGTGCGTTTGGAATGCAAGTGCACTATCATAACCGTCGCCGGCTGCGTCCCGAGACCGAGCAAGAGTTAGAGGCGACCTATTGGGAAAGTCTGGATCAGATGGTCGCGCGAATGGATGTGATCTCGGTCAACTGCCCATCGACCCCATCGACATTCCACCTGATGAACGCACGTCGGCTGAAGCTGATGAAACCATCGGCGGTGATCGTGAACACGTCACGCGGTGAAGTTGTCGACGAAAACGCCCTGACGCGGATGATCCGTGCGGGCGAAATCGCAGGTGCAGGGCTGGACGTTTACGAGCAAGGCACCGATGTGAACCCACGACTGCGGCAGCTGCCCAACGTTGTGCTGTTGCCGCATATGGGATCGGCCACTTTGGAAGGGCGGATCGAAATGGGTGAGAAGGTTATCATCAACATCAAGACCTTCGAAGATGGCCACCGTCCGCCAGACCAGGTTGTGCCCTCGATGCTGTAAGCCACCGGAAAGGAGCCTTCATGGACCGGTTTGAAGGGGGGTGCCGCTGTGGACGTTTGCGCATCACGGCTTTGGGCCGTCCTCTTCGGGTTGGGATTTGTCATTGCCTGGACTGTCGTAAGCATCATGGAGCGTTGTTTTATGCGGCAGCAATGTTCCCCAGCGAGGCCGTCGAGATTTCCGGCCCGTCACAGGGCTATGCGGATCGATTTTTTTGCCCAACCTGTGGTTCTCCGGTCTTTGCGCGCAGTGGGTCTGAGGTCGAGGTGCATCCGGGGTGTCTCGACGAGCCCAACCAATTGAAGCCGACTTATGAATGCTGGGCTTCGCGACGCGAAGACTGGTTGCCCGAGTTCACTGGAATGAAGCGGTTTGGCCAGAATCGGGACGATGCCGCGCCCTAGATGGCGAGGCGAAACCTTGCTGTTTAATCACGCCTGTACAGCAAACCATTGCAGAGCGCGGTCATTGCTTACAGGTTTGAAACAAAACGAAGTATTGGAGGATTTGATCAGATGAGATGTGTTTCCGCTTTGTTACTTTCGGCATATGCGCTTTCTACGCCGGTCCTGGCTCAGGAGGCGGCTGATGCCGTTGCGCCAGAAACCGCCACTGAAGGGCAGGTGCAGGCCCTGACCGAAGAGGTCATCGCCGCGCTTGAGGCCAAGCTGGACGGTGTTCCGGTCACATCCGAGAACTGGATGGTGGCCGCAGCCAACCCACTGGCCGTTGAAGCTGGGGCGAAAGTATTGCGCGCAGGCGGGTCTGCTGCGGATGCAATGGTGGCCGTGCAGGTCGTGCTGGGTCTGGTCGAGCCGCAATCCTCGGGCTTGGGCGGCGGAGCGTTTTTGGTTTGGTATGACGCAGCAACTGGGCAGATGACAACACTGGACGGGCGCGAAACCGCCCCACAGGCAGCCACACCGACGCTGTTTCAGGACGAAAATGGGGAGCCGCTGAAGTTCTTCGATGCGGTTGTCGGGGGATTGTCGGTGGGAACTCCGGGCACGCCCGCCTTGCTGGAAGAGGCGCACCGCCGTTGGGGACGTTCCTCTTGGCCTGGTCTGTTCACCGATGGCATCCGGTTGGCGGACGAAGGTTTCCTGGTCTCGCCGCGCTTGGCCAGCCTTGTTGAAAACGACGCCGAGCGCCTGTCGCGTTTTCCCCAGACAGCCGCTTACTTTCTGCCGGGCGGAGAACCTTTGCAGCAGGGGCAACGGCTGACCAATCCGGCCTATGCAGATACCTTGCGTGTATTGGCCAGTGACGGGGCCGCTGGGTTTTATGGCGGTGAGATTGCTGCGGATATTGTCCGCACGGTGCGGAACGCTCCGGGCAATCCGGGGGTTCTGTCCGGCGTTGATTTGGCGCTGTATCAGGTGATCGAACGCGAACCGGTTTGTGCTGCATACCGCGCATACGAAGTCTGCGGTATGGGGCCGCCATCCTCTGGTGCGCTGACCGTGGGGCAGATTCTCGGGATGCTGAACAGCTATGATCTGGCAGCGATGGGCCCCGAAAGCGCGGAAGCCTGGCGGCTGATCGGAGACGCCTCTCGCCTCGCTTTTGCGGATCGGGGTCGTTACATGGCCGATAGTGATTTTGTTCCCATGCCGACAAAGGGGTTGGTTGATGCGGATTATCTTGCGCAGCGCGCGGCTTTGTTGGATGCCGAAGGTGCGCTGGCCGAAATCGCGCCGGGGCAACCCGAATTCGACCATGCGCTGAACTTGGCGGATGATGTGTCGCTCGAGCTGCCCTCGACCTCGCATATCTCGATTGTGGACAGCTATGGCAACGTGCTGTCGATGACAACGACGATCGAAAACGGCTTTGGTTCGCGTCTGATGACGAACGGGTTCCTTTTGAACAACGAGCTGACGGACTTCTCGTTTAAAACCCATAGCGACGGTGTGCCGATTGCCAACCGGCTGGAACCCGGAAAACGCCCGCGTTCCTCCATGAGCCCCACCATCGTGATGCAGGACGGCGCTCCGGTTCTGGCCATCGGGTCGCCGGGTGGCAGCCGCATCATCGGCTATGTCGCGAAGTCGATCATTGCTTGGGCAGATTGGGGAATGGATGTACAGCAGGCGGTGTCCTTGCCACACTTGGTCAATCGCTTCGGAACCTATGACGTCGAGGCAGGCACCGCAGCAGAAGGGTTCACGGACGCGCTGGTGCTGCAAGGTTTTGAGGTCAACCCACGCGATCTGACATCGGGTTTGCACGCTATTGAAATCGGTGACGGGCTGAGGGGGGGCGCCGACCCGCGCCGTGAAGGGATTGCACTGGGCGAGTAGCCCCTTGGAATAAGTGGGTATTGCCCAAACTTTGCGGGCCTTTTAGTCATTGGCTGAAAGGCCCGCAGTGTTTTGGGGCAGGGGAGGATGACGATGGTACAAGCTAAGGCGTTGCCTAGAAATGAAACAGGCATAGAAACCGCGATCAGCATTCTCAAACAACGTTTCGGCGACAGGCTGCAAACAAGCGCAGCGATTCGGGAACAGCACGGCCACACCACGACCTGGATTGAAAACCAAAGCCCGGATGCCGTGGTTTTCCCGCATACAACGCAGGAAGTTTCAGACATTGTCAAAACCTGCGCGGTGCACCGCGTACCGGTTATCCCCTTCGGCACTGGCACATCGCTGGAGGGGCATGTGAATGCGCCGGCAGGCGGCATCTCGGTCGATTTGACGCAAATGGACAAGGTGCTGGCGGTTCATGCCGAAGACCTGGACTGCGTTGTGCAACCCGGCGTGACCCGCGAGGCGCTGAATACGCATTTACGCGATCAGGGTTTGTTCTTTCCGATTGACCCCGGGGCCAATGCGTCGCTGGGCGGCATGGCCGCTACGCGCGCTTCGGGCACCAATGCAGTGCGATACGGCACGATGAAGGACAATGTTCTCAGCCTCGAGGCGGTCATGCCTGATGGCCAGATCATCCGCACAGGACAAAGGGCCAAGAAATCCTCGGCCGGGTATGATTTGGCCCGTCTATTGGTCGGGGCCGAAGGTACGCTTGGGATCATCACGGAGCTGACCCTGCGGCTGCAGGGTATCCCCGAAGCGATCAGTTCAGCGCGATGTTCGTTTCCAACGGTGGACGCGGCCTGCCGCGCGGTGATGATGACGATCCAATATGGTATCCCGGTCGCCCGGATCGAGCTATTGGACGAAATGTCGGTTCAAGCCGCTAACGCTTATTCCGGGCTGAGCCTGCCGGAAACGCCGTTGTTGCTGCTGGAATTTCACGGCTCGGAAAGCGGCGCGGTTGAACAGGCTGAAACCTTTGGCCAGATCGCAGAAGAATTCGGCGGTACCGATTTTGCCGCGACCACGACCACCGAGGAACGGAACAAGCTGTGGCAGGCGCGGCATGATATGTATTGGGCGTGTCTGCAACTGCGCCCCGGCGCACGCGGTATTTCTACGGATGTCTGTGTACCGATTTCATGTTTGGCCGAATGTGTGACCCAGACCCAAAGAAAGGCAGCCGAACTTGGCTTGCTTGCTCCGGTGGTGGGCCATGTCGGGGATGGCAATTTCCACACGCTGTTGCTGATCGACATGGAAAATGCAGAAGAGGTCGCCAAGGCGGACGCCTTTGTTGGCTGGCTCAACGATCTTGCGATCTCGATGGAAGGCACCTGCACGGGGGAACATGGCATAGGGCAGGGCAAGCGACCTTACCTTGAGAAAGAGCTTGGGGTCGCCACACAGTATATGGCCGCAATCAAGGCCGCGCTGGATCCCCTCAACATTATGAACCCCGGCAAAATTCTGTCTGATCAGCCCTAGCGGTTTCGCGATCTGGTCCGTTTTGCGCCCTTAAATCGTCCACATGTTTTGATCTGAAAGGCGTATAGACAGACAGGTGGTCGACATGAGTGCAAAATATCTGGCAGGCTTTATCACAATCTGCGGATTGGCTGTTGCTGGGCTGGATTTTTACCAGCAAGCCAAGGCATCGGAAGACGGTATGGGCATCAAAGGCTATCTCGCCTCGGTATCTTCGCGCGTCGGATTCACAGACAGCCATGCCGAGGCAGAGGCACAGGTAACCCAACCACAGGAACCAGCAGCTCAGAAACCTTCAGACGAGGGCGGCAGGCTGGTTTGCACCACGGTCGGAACCAGCAAACGTTGCAGTTCCAGTGGCTGAAGTCGGCGGCTGAATGATCGATCTGCGACCTGCATTTGTTGTTCGGGTCGTTTTTTTCCTATCACTGGTCGGATGAATGTCGCGCGTCGCCCCCTAACTGCGCCATATGGTGTCAGCTGAATTCAAGGGGAGACGCCCGGTTATGAAAACCCAAGTCAAAGCACTGGTCGTTGGCGGTGGCGCCATCGGAACCTCGATTGCCTATCACCTGGCCAAGGCTGGCTGGGATGACGTGATGCTTATCGAACGGGACGAGCTGACTTCGGGCTCGACCTGGCACGCAGCTGGCCTTTTGCCGCTGTTCAACATGTCTTACGCAACCACCCATATCCACAAATACTCGGTCGACTTCTACAAGACGCTGGAAGAGGAAACCGGTCTGAACGCGGGCTTCGCGGTGGTCGGCAACCTGCGCATGGCGCAGACGCAGGATCGTATGGATGAATATATGCTCTATGCCTCCACAGCTGAGACGTGTGACGTCAAATACGAATGGCTGACCCCGGATCAGATTAAAGAGCGCTGGCCTTTGATTGAAACCGGCGATCTGAAAGGTGCGATCTATCACACCGAGGACGGCTATATTAACCCCGCAGACGTCACGCAGGCCATGGCCAAAGGTGCCCGTCAGCGCGGCGTTGATATCGTCCGCAAGATGCAGGCCGACGCCTTCCACTGGAACGGCACCCATTGGGAAGTCACCTGCACCAAGATGATCGAACAGGGCGGCAACCTTGTTCCATCAGACGAACAGGTCGTCATCACCGCCGAGCACGTTGTGACCGCTTCGGGCAACCATGCGCAGCGCACCGCCAAGATGCTGGGCATCAAGATGCCTGCAATTCCGGTCGAGCACACCTTCATCGTCATGGACAAAGACCCAGAGCTGGTCAAATGGCGTGAAGCCGGCAACCCCGAGCACCCCGTTGTGCGCGACGCCGACAACGAATCCTACGCGCGCGAAGAGCGCGGCGGCTGGATTCTGGGTATCTACGAGCACGGCGCGCCTGCGCGCTTCGAATACGGCGTGCCGGACAGCTTCCGTGCCGACCTGTTCCCATTGGACATCGATCGTATCGCGGATCAGTATATGGCTATGGCTGAACGCGTGCCTTCTTGCGCTGACTCCGGCCTGAAAGACGATTTCAACGGCCCAATCTGCTATACCCCCGA
Source organism: Ruegeria sp. HKCCD4884 (assembly GCF_013110855.1). Classification (NCBI taxonomy): domain Bacteria; kingdom Pseudomonadati; phylum Pseudomonadota; class Alphaproteobacteria; order Rhodobacterales; family Roseobacteraceae; genus Ruegeria; species Ruegeria sp. HKCCD4884. Next base: position 344,368 of record NZ_WVRJ01000003.1, on the reverse strand, counting down.
CGGCAACCCGCTGGTTGGCCCGGCTCCGGGTCTGCGCAACATGTGGCTGGCCGAGGGTTTCAGCTTCGGTATCACCGCTGCTGGTGGCACCGGTTATTATCTGGCGCAGATGATGGTCGATGGAGAAGCCGAGATCGACATGGCCTCGCTGGACCCCAAACGGTATTCGTCCAACTGGATGACAACCGAGTTTGCGGCGCGCAAGAACGAAGAGTGCTACGAACACGTCTACATCCTGCACCACCCCGATGAAGAGCGTGAAGCCTGCCGTCCGCTGCGCACAGTTCCGGCCTATGACCGCCAGAAAGCACGCGGCGCTCAGTTCGGCTGGGTCAACGGCTGGGAACGTCCGAACTATTTCGGCCCCGTCGATGCACCTGACAACTTCGACAAGGAAAGCCGGTCGTTCCGCCGTGGTGGCTGGTGGCAATATGCCGTCGAAGAAGCCAAGGCGATCCGTGAAGGCGTTGGCCTGATCGACGCATCGGCCTTCACCAAGCATGTCGTCAAAGGCCCCGGAGCGACCCAGTTCCTGGATTGGTTCACCTGCAACAAGCTGCCCAAGGTCGGTCGTATCAACCTGACCTACGCGCTGACCTCGCACGGCACCACCCGTACCGAATACACCATCGTCCGCAATGGTGAGAACAACTACTACATCGTCTCTGCCGGTGCCTGGACCGAGTATGATGCCGATTACCTGCGCAAGGCGGCCGAGGACAAGATGGAGGAGTTCGGTTACATCGAAATCCAGGACGTGACCACTCAGTGGGGCGTTTTTGCCATCGCCGGACCCAAGTCCCGCGACGTTCTGAAAGAGGTCATCAAAGATGCCGATCCAGAAACCGCGCTGTCCAACAAGCGCTTCCCGTGGCTGTCGGCGCGTCAGATCGAACTGGGCATGTGCCCGGTCAACGCGATCCGCGTGGCCTACACCGGTGAGCTGGGGTGGGAACTGCATCACCCGATCGAGATGCAGAACTACCTGTTCGACCTGCTGGAAAAAGCCGGTGAGAAACACGGTATGAAGCTGGTCGGTGCCCGTGCTCAGAACTGGCTGCGCCAGGAGAAATCCTATCGCGCTTTCGGTACCGAACTGGGACGAGATGCAACTCCGCTTGAGGCCGATTTACCGCGCTTTGTGGACCTGTCCAAGGAGTTCTACGGCAAGGCCAAGCTGGAAGAGACCGGTGTGCGCGTGAAGTGTTGTACCCTGTTGATCGACGGACCAGACGATGCCGACCCGTGGGGCCGTGAGGTGCTATATACACCGGAGGGTGAGCGTGTGGGTCGTCTGACTTCGGGCGGGTATTCGGTGGCTTTTGAGAAGTCCATCGGCATGGGTTACGTTAAGCCAGAGCTGGCGGTCGAAGGTACCAAGTTGAAAGTCAAAATGCAGGACAAGCTGTGGGATGCAGTTGTCACATGCGACAGCCCCTACGATCCGAAGAACGAGGTTATCCGCAAAGACGGATAAGCCGCAGTCAATGGCATCAGCTGTGCAATAAATGCGCCGCCTATGGCGGCACATGCCTCCGGCGGAGGTATTAAAAAACAGAAGAAGAGGGGGCTGGGTTCAAAATTCAGCCCCCCTGCTTTTTTGCAAGGGGGCCTTCTCCTGTTGCGGTCATCGGCGCCTCCGCCTGTACCGCAAAACCATCATTCCCGTTCAGAGTTAACGATCCGTTACTTCTTCTGTTCAAAAATACCTCCGCCGGAGGCAAGCCTGCGTCAGCAGGCTTTTGGGGATGCTCCCAGACTACAGGGTATTCAATTCGTCGAAACACTCCAACGCTTTGGCAGCATACATCATGGCTGGTCCACCACCCATCTGAATGGCCATTGCCAAGACGTCCGACACTTCATCTCTTGTCGCGCCAACTTTGACCAAAGCTTCTGTGTGTAGGGAGATACAGGGCTCGCATCGGAGCGTAACCGACATGCCCAAAGCGATGAATTCCTTTGTCTTGTAGTCAAGTGTTCCGCCTTCCTTCACAACCTTCCCAAGCGTCCCGAAAGCGCGCGTGGTTTCCGGGATGGACCCGTTGAGATTGCGTAGGCTCTTGCGCGTTTCAGAGAGTTTTCCTTGCCAGTCCATTGCAGCCGCCTTTTCATATACCGTAATCAGAATATGAGGCGGATAGTAGGGCTCTGACTTTGATCTCGATCAGTCCGCTGGTCGCGATGTGACAAATGCAAGGTTGTTAGCGGGCATATCAACAGTCTTCAGTACGTTGAGACCAAATTCTTCAAACAACGCAAGTGTTTCGGTGTCATTTTTGTACCCAATGTCAGGGTCTTGTTCGGTCAGAGCTTGGTGAAATCTCTTGTCTCCGTCACTGGTGAGCAGTCCCGACCGCATAAATGGTCCATAAAGAACAAACCGCCCGGATGGTGCGAGTGCCTTGGCGACCTCTGCGACAATAGTTCGTGTTTCCTGCCAACTGATCAAGTGTATCAGGTTGATCAACACGATCATGTTTTGTCCGACGAACCGGGCATGCCAGCCTGTGGCGGTCGCATCCAGTTCTTCGGCCAAGGCGACATTCGGAAACTCACGCACGTAGGCATCGATACTGGCACGCCGATCTGGGTCGATTTCCGTTGGCTGCCACTCCAAGTCGGGTAACTGGGCCGCAAAAGCCGCCATATGCTGACCGGTCCCACTGGCGATTTCTAACGACCGCCCTTGTGGCGGAGCCCAGTCGCGCAGCAATGCACATAGAACGTCAGAGTTTCGCGATGCCGCAGGGGCCACCATTTTGCCGTCCTCGGCTGTATTGGCGACGCTGGCAGAGGGGGGAAGCTTGCGTTTGGTCATCGCTTCAACCTTTCCGGGGTCAACATGGCAACATTCTCGGCATCAAGGGCAGGGGGGGTTCCGACCACCAAATCGCAAAGCAGCTGAGAGGCAGCCGGTGCCGTTTGGAAACCATATCCGCCTTGGCCCGCGCTCCAGATGAATGTTGGGTCGTGAGGGTCTGGTCCAAGCACCAAAGTCCCGTCTGGGGCAAAACTGCGCAGGCCGGCCCAAGTTGTTTCGACACGTTTGACTACTTCGGTCATCAGGGCTTCGTAGCGTGCCAAACCTTCTGCCAGAACCAAATCGTCGGCATAGGCATCCTGAGGTGGAATTGGGTCTGCTTCGGATGGCGAGACCAACAGTTTCCCGGCATCTGGTTTGGCGTACCACGTTTCACCCACACCAAGCATCATGGGCCAGCACGACACATCATGGCCTCCGGGGGCGGGCAGTCGGGCCATAGACCGGCGGCGAGGCGTGATACCGATAGGTGGAAGGTCAGCAAGTCTGGCGATTTCGTCGACCCAGGCCCCTGCAGCATTAACCAAATTGCGTGCTTCAAAACTCTGACCGGCGGTGACGATCCAATGTGTGTCTTTGCAGATGGCTGTAACTTTGTGCTTGGTTGAAACCGTCCCGCGGTTGTGCCGGATGGTCCTGGCGAAGTCCTGCAACAAACGATCCGTGTCGATGTCAAATGCGGCCTCGCTGACTGCTGCAAAACCGACCTGTTCGGGGTTCAGGATCGGAACGCGCGCGATGGCCTCATCTACCGATATCTGGGCCATGTTCAGCTCGTTGGAATCGGCATCGAACTGCTGAGATTGGTCTTGTGCACCGACCAGCATCAAACCCCGTGGGGTCAGATAGCCACCATTCTGTGTGTGCAGAAAGTCACCCCCGGCTTTGTTCAAAGCGACCACTGAAGGTGGTCCATAGCTTTCTTCAAACAATGCCGCAGATCGCCCGGATGCGTGATAGCCCAGGGCGTCTTCGGCTTCGAGTACCATCACTTTTCCGTGCGTCGAAAGACGTGCGCCCGCACTAAGTCCGGCGATGCCGCCTCCGATGATCAGGAAATCAATCATTTCTTGTTAACCCTACAGATCAGAGACAGGCCGGTTTTCTGGGAGAGCACATTTGCCCGCGCGCCTCTGGTTCGTTTTGCGTTTGGCTTTCCGGACTATAAGCAGCCTTGAATTTATGCTTCAACCCGGTCAAAGACGTACCAAAATAAACAGGAGTGTAATGTGACTGCTGCGGACCTTCATCCAATGGCGACAGGGCATATTCCCCGATACGTCGTCGCAGCTGACGGAAGCGACTACCTATTCTCAGCGATGGTTGTTTTCTTTGTCGTTCTGGTGGTGCTGATCGGTGTTGGTTATCTGACGCTTCATTCCGTTCCCGAGAAAATGGCCCACGAAAACAATCACCCACAATTCCAGTTGGTGGGTATTCTCGCGCTGCTCGCATTGTTTACACATAATGGCCTTTTCTGGGTTGCCGCCATACTAGTCGCAGGATTTCAATTTCCGGATTTTGCCACGCCGCTCCGAAACATTGCTGACGCCATTCGTTCGCTTTCTCGGGTCCCAGCGCCCGAACCGGTGCCTGAGGTGACAGAACCGACGCCACCCGCGTCAGAAACAGGCGAAGCGCAGGAGCACAGCAAATGATCGAGACTATGCTCTGCGCCCTGATTACGGTGCTGCCCGACTATTTGTTCCGCCGGTTTGTTCAGGGTAAACGTATCGGTCACGAGATCACGTTGTTTACCATGTGGTACGAATTGCGTTGGGGTTTGACGACATGCGCCATTCTGGCGCTGACCGTGATCACCACGCTGTTCTATTTTCACCCGGCCAGCAAAACGGCCGCTTCTTATTTTCGTACCGTAACGATTCTGCCGCAACTGGGCGGTCGCGTGTCTGAAGTATTTGTCAGAAGCAACGAACTGGTCACAGCGGGTCAGCCGATTTTCCGGATCGAGGATTTTACTCAGACCGCACAGGTTCAGGCGGCAAATGCTCAGATTGCGCAGGTTCAAGCCTCGCTTAAGGTTGCAGAAACTGAACTGGCCGAGGCTGACGCAGGTATTGCCGGGTCCACGGCGGCTCTGGCGCAGGCGCTTGAGGATTTGGAGCGCAACACAACCTTGCGGGACGAAGGATCAAGTGCGGTACGGCTGGCCGAGATCGAGCGCCTGGAAAACCTTGCCGCCGAGCGTGAGTCCCAGGTTGTTGCCGCAGAAGCCAAACGCGCAGCGGTCGAACAGCAAATCGAAGAGTTGATCCCGGCGCAACTGGCCAGTGCCATCGCGCAACTGGACGCCGCACAGACCGAACTGGACAAAACAGTGATACTCGCCGGTGTCACCGGACGGGTGGAACAGTTTAGCTTGCAAGTCGGCGACTATGTCAGCCCGTTGCTGCGCCCGGCTGGTATTCTGGTGCCGTCCCATACCGGGCATGACCGTTTCCAGGCCGCGTTCAACCAGCTATCTGCTCAGGTCATCAAGCCGGGCATGATCGGTGAGTTGGGCTGTATGACCAAGCCGTTCACTGTTATCCCTACGGTCGTAGTCGAAGTGCAGGATGTCATTCCTTCCGGCCAGATCCGTCCCTCGGACGAACTCAGGGATGTGCAGGCCAACAACAATCCCGGCTCGATTCTGGTGTATATGGAACCGCTTTATAAAGGTATGGCCGATGACATCCCTCCGGGCAGCAACTGTCTGGCCAATGTTTACACCGACAACCATGAGCGGTTGGAGCATGAGGATCTCGGTTTTTGGGAGGCCGCATTTTTGCATGTGGTGGACACGATCGGTGTCGTTCACGCGGCCGGTCTGCGTTTGCGTCTGATCCTGATGCCGGTGAATACTCTGGTTCTGACCGGGCATTGATCCGGTTTAGGCACCCCAAACGCAAAGGGCCCGGCAGTTTTGCCGGGCCCTTTGATTTTAAAGCGCTGCTTTGAACAGCTGTGTCAGGTTTTCTTTCGTCAACTCAATCGGGTTGCCCCCGCAAGAGGGGTCAATGATCGCGCCTTCTACCAGCTCGGGGATCGACGCTTCGGTGACGCCCAGATCGGAAAGGGTGCGCGGGATGCCGAGGCTGTCGTTGAATTCCTGCACAAAAGCGCGGAAGCCATCAAAGCCACCATCAATGCCCAGATAAGCCGCTGCCTGCTGGAACCTGTCGGCGATGGCGGGAGCGTTGAACTCCAACACAGCCGGCATACACACCGCGTTGGTCGTGCCGTGATGAGTGTTGAACACCGCACCGATCGGGTGGCTCATCGCGTGGATGGCACCCAGACCTTTCTGGAAGGCAGTTGCCCCCATGGCTGCTGCGCTCATCATCTGGGCGCGGGCTTCGATGTCGGTGCCGTCGGCATAGGCGCGCGGCAGGTACTCTTTCACCAGGCGCATGCCTTCCAACGCAATGCCCTGACTCATCGGGTGATAATGCGGGCTGGAAAAGGCTTCAACGCAGTGCGCAAATGCATCCAGACCGGTCCCTGAGGTGATGAATTTCGGCATCCCCACAGTAAGCTCGGGGTCGCAGATCACCACAGCCGGAAGCACTTTGGGATGGAAGATGATTTTCTTGGCGTGGGTTTCCGAGTTGGTGATGACGCTGGCACGCCCCACTTCTGATCCGGTCCCGGCGGTGGTCGGAACCGCAATGATTGGCGCGATCACGTCCGCGTCTGCTCGGGTCCACCAGTCGCCGATATCTTCAAAATCCCAAACTGGGCGGGTTTGGCCCGCCATAAAGGCAACCATTTTGCCAAGGTCCAGACCAGACCCCCCGCCAAAGGCGATCACCCCGTCATGGCCGCCCGCGTTATACGCTGCGACACCTGCCTCAAGGTTCTTTTCGTTCGGGTTGGGATCTACGTCGCTGAACAGCCCACGGCCCAAACCGGCAGCTTCCATAATATCCAGCGTTGCCGAGGTGATCGGCAGATCGGCCAAGCCCTTATCTGTGACCAGCAGAGGTTTTTTCATACCGGCTGCAGCACAGGCTTCGGGCAATTCCTTGATGCGTCCGGCACCAAATTTGATTGCGGTCGGATAAGACCAGTTTCCAACAAGTGACATGTCAGGTTTCCTTTGTAATGTGCAACCTGCCCGGGCGAGGGGGTAAGACCCGAGCAGGCCGTCGTCTTTAGCCCGTGACCTTCTTAAGGTGGTAGGATTTGGGACGGGTGAGATTGTGGTACCCAATGACCGACAGACCGCCGCCGCGCCCGGTATTCTTGCATCCGGTCCAGCACAGGCCAGGGTCCAGATAATCCGCACGGTTCATGAACACCGTGCCGGTCTCGATCTGGTCGCCCACTCGCGCTGCGCGATCTACATCACGCGTCCAGAGGCTGGCGGTCAGGCCAAATTCACTGTCATTCATCAGCGAGATTGCTTCGTCATCCGACGAGACCTTCATGATGCCCACAACTGGTCCAAAGCTCTCATCCCGCATAACGCGCATGTCGTGGGTTACATTGGTCAATATCTGAGGGGTCAGATAAGCGCCGCCATCATCCTCAGGGAAGGTTTCGATATGCGCAACCGCGCCTGCCTCAATGGCCTCGGCAATTTGAGCGCGTACTTCATCAGCGAAACGCACGTTGGCCATGGGGCCGATGGTCGTCTCAGCGTCCAGCGGGTTGCCCAGTTTGTATCCCTTCACGATCTCCACCGCCTTGGCGACAAAATCGTCATAAAGGCTTTCATGCACGTAGATCCGCTCGATCCCACAGCAGCACTGGCCCGAGTTGAACATCGCGCCATCAATCAGTGTATCGACGGCGGCATCCAGATCGGCATCTTCCATGACATAGCCCGGATCCTTGCCGCCCAGTTCGGTGCCGACGCCGGTAAAGGTGCCCGCCGCCGCGCGCTCCATCGCCTGGCCGCCGCCGACCGAGCCGGTGAAGTTTACGAAGTCAAACGCATTGCCCGCGATCAGGTCATTGGTGACGTCATGGCTGAGGAACACGTTCTGGAACACATCTTCAGGCACACCGGCTGCGTGGAAGGCTTGCGCCATACGCGCGCCCACTAGCAGGGTCTGCGTGGCGTGTTTCAGGATCACCGTATTGCCCGCGATCAGTGCAGGGGCGACAGTGTTGATCGCTGTCATGTAGGGATAGTTCCAGGGGGCCACAACAAACACGACCCCGTGCGGAATGCGCTTGATGTAACGCCGGAACGTTTCGTCCTCGCCTACCGCGATATCAGCCAGAGATGTTTCTGCAATCTCTGCCATATGGCCGGCACGTTCGTTGAAGCCGCCGAACTCACCACCATAACGCACCGGGCGGCCCATCATATGCGCCAGTTCTGGCACGATCTCATCATTCATCGCGCCAACAGCGGCCACCCCTGCCATGACAAGATCAATCCGTTCCTGCAGCGGACGCGCCGCCCAATTTGCCTGAGCGGCGCGCGCCCGGCCTGCAACCTCAAATGCCGCATCCCGAGACAACACGTCTCGTTCCGCAAAAACCGATCCATCAATCGGCGAGACACATTTCAACATCTGCCCCATGTTCACTCCGTATAGAAAGAATGCAGGATCCCTGCTTCATCTGGCCAAAATACCTCGGGGGTCTGGGGGCAGAGCCCCCAGCCAGCCCCCTAAGCGCGCTCGAAACCGCGTGCGACTTCCCAGTCAGTTACCACGCGCTCGAATTCCTCGATCTCGACTTCAGCGGCACGTGTATAGTGGTCGACCACATCATCTCCCATAGCCGCCCGCAACATGCCCGAGCCGTGCAACGCATCCCGTGCGGCACGCAAGTTGCCTGGGATCATACCGGTTTCACCCTGATACACGTCGCCCGTGGTGGGCGCTTGCAATTCCAACCCTTCCTCAATGCCTGCGATCCCGGCGGCCAGCATCCCGGCCATTGCCAGGTAAGGGTTCATGTCCGAACCCGGGATCCGGCATTCCACCCGCACTGCCTTGGTACCGTCCCCGCACAGTCGGAAACCGGCAGTGCGATTGTCCACTGACCAAATGATCCGCGTTGGTGCGAAGGTGCCCTTCATAAAGCGCTTGTAGCTGTTAATGTAAGGGGCCATGAAATAGGTGTAGTCGGCAGCATATTTCAACAAACCTGCCATGTAGCTCTTCATCAGAGCGGACATACCCAAGTCATCTGCTGCGTCATAAAACGCAGGCGTTCCATCTGACCAAAGCGATTGATGGACGTGGCTGGAACTGCCGACTTTCTCATGGTGCCATTTCGGCAGGAATGTCGCGGCATGGCCATGCTGCCAGGCGATTTCTTTCACGGCATTCTTGGCGATCGAATGATACTCGGCCGTGTCCATCGCAGGCGCGTATTTGATGTTCAACTCTTCCTGTCCGGTCTCGGCTTCGCCCTTGGTGTTTTCGACCGGAATGCCCGCGTCCCACAAGTGATTGCGGATCGGGCGCATCACGTGTTCTTCTTTGGTGGTTTGAAGAATGTGATAATCTTCGTTGTAGCCCGAGATTGGCTCCAGATCGCGGAAACCTTCCTTGCGGATCTGGTCAAAGCTTTTTTCGAACAGGAAAAACTCCAGCTCGGTGGCACACATCGCGTCATAACCCATGGCCTTCAGGCGATTGACCTGACGTTTCAGGATCGAGCGCGGAGCGTGCGGCACTTCTTCATGTGTGTGGTGGTCCAGCACATCGCACATCACCATGACAGTGCCCGCAAGCCACGGAACCGGGCGCAGCGTGCTCAGATCGGGCTTCATGACATAGTCGCCATAGCCACGTTCCCAACTGGTCGACGCATAGCCGTCCGGCGTGGCCATTTCCAGATCAGTGGCCAAAAGGTAGTTGCAGCAATGCGTCTCTTCCCACGCGCTCGCCACAAAGTGACCCGCATGAAAGCGTTTGCCCATCAATCGTCCTTGCATGTCGACCATGCAGACCAATACCGTATCCACCGTACCTTCAGAGACTTGCGTCTTCAGATGTTCGAACGTGAGCATGTGCCACCTTTTTCTTTGCCGAGTTTAACTTTCGGCCATTCGTCGTGATTGACCCGCCCCTTAAGGGGCAGGTCAGGTTTGCAGCAAGTTAGCCGTAGCGATAAGGCCGTCCAGCCTTGAGCATGTCGGCGTTGTATTGCTTGAAGATTTCAACAACCTTCGCTTTCGTCTCTGACTCGGCTGCGATCTCGTCCCAGAATGCAACGGCCGCCGCTTCGACAGTTGCCCATTCTTCGTCCGGAATTGACGTCAGCTGCATCTTGTCGCCGTTGACGCGCAGGCTGGCCTCGCCACCCCAATACCACCACTGGCGGTAATAGTGCGACTGATCGGTGCAGACGCGGAACAAGGTCTGCAGGTCTTCCGGCAGCTCATTCCAGCGATCCATATTGGCGAAGAATGAGCCCGCCCATGCGCCCGAGATGTTGTTGGTCAGGAAGTAGTTGGTCACATCCGCCCAACCCACGGTGTAGTCTTCGGTGATCCCTGACCACGCGATACCGTCCAGCTCGCCGGTTTGAACCGCAACTTCGATGTCTTCCCATGGCAGTGTCACCGGCACGACGCCAAACTGGCTCAGGAAGCGGCCCGCTGTCGGGAAGGTAAAGACACGCTTGCCCTGCAGGTCAGCGAGGCTGTTGATCGGGTCTTTGGTCGCGAAATGGCACGGGTCCCATGCACCTGCCGAGATGTGCTTGACGCCAACTTTAGAATACTCGGCGTCCCAGATTTCGTTCAGCCCGTATTGATTGAACAGAACCGGCACGTCCAGCGAGTAGCGCGAGGCAAACGGGAAGTAACCGCCGAACACGGTGACTTCGGTCGGCGACGCCATCGAGTCGTCATCCGACTGCACTGCGTCGATCGTGCCGCGCTGCATGGCGCGGAACAGCTCGCCCGTCGGGACGAGCTGGTCTGCATAGAACAGCTCAATCTGCATCCGATCACCGGCGATGGTGTTGAACATCTTGATGGCCGGATCGATCACGTGTTCAGCCAGCGCCGGGCCTGCATAGGTCTGCATCCGCCATCTGATCGTTGATTGCGCCAGTGCAGGTGTCGCCAGCGCTGCTGCGGGCGCGGCTGCTGCGCCTTTCAGAAATGTACGTCTGTTTGTCATTCTCTCTCTCCGTTGGTCAGTTTCAGCAATGCGGGGGATACCCGCGATGCCCCGGTTTGGTCCGGGATCATTTGTTGTAAACGTATTCTGGCAACCACAGCGCGATCTGCGGGAAGGTCATGATAATGGCCAGTGCAAGCGTCATCACCATCACGAAGGGCAGGATCGACCCGTAAATGTCACGCAGTGAAATCTCCGGTGGCGCCATCGCGCGCATCAAGAACAGATTATAGCCGAAGGGCGGTGTCATATACGCGATCTGGGTCGTGATCGTGTACAGCACGCCATACCAGATCAGGTCGAAACCCAATGCCCCCACCAGCGGCACGTATAGGGGGGCAACGATGACCAGCATGGCGGTGTCGTCCAGGAACGTACCCATCAGGATAAAGCTGAGCTGCATGAAGATCAGGATCACCCAGGGGTTCAGGCCCAGACGTTCGGTAAACAGATTCTCGATCGCGCGCACAGCGCCCAGCCCATCGAACACAGCGCCAAAGGCCAGTGCTGCAAGGATGATCCACATGAACATACAGGTGATGCCCAGTGTTGACCGCACCGAGGTTTCGAAAACCTCGCGGGTCATCCGGCCCTTCAGCACCGCAGCGACAAACGCCGTCAAAGCGCCGATGGCCGAGCTTTCAACCAGCGAGGTCCAGCCGTTCACAAATGGCACCATCATCGCGGCAAAAATACCCAACGGCAGCAGACCGGCACGCAAGAGACGCAGTTTCTCTGCCATGGGAGCATCACGTTCTTCCGCTGATAAAGCAGGACCCAAAGCTGGGTTAATCCGGCAGCGGATCACGATGTAAAGGATGAACATCGCAGCCATCATCAGCCCGGGCAGAAGCCCCGCCAGCCAAAGCTGACCAACCGGTTGACGGGCGATCATTGCGTAAAGAACCAAGACCACCGAGGGCGGCACAAGGATGCCCAGAGACGATCCGGCTTGTATCACCCCCGTCACCATCTTCTTGTCGTACCCACGTTTCAGCAATTCAGGCAGCGCAATCGTTGCGCCGATGGCCATACCTGCAACGCTTAGACCGTTCATGGCCGAGATCAGAACCATCAGACCAATTGTGCCAATGGCCAGACCGCCGTTCAGCCCGCCCATCCAGACGTGGAACATCTTGTACAAGTCGTCTGCGATTTTGGATTCGGCCAGCACATAGCCCATGAAGATGAACATCGGCAGCGTCAGCAGCGGGTACCATTTCATCAGCTTCATGGCGGCGGAAAAGCCAATGTCGTACCCGCCACGGTCCCCCCAAAGAAACAGCGCTGCCATAACGGCGACAAAGCCGATGGCTCCAAAAACGCGCTGCCCCGTCAGCAACATCAGCATCATGGTCGAAAACATCAGGATGGCGATCATCTCGTATGACATCAGATCACCTCGCGCGGGATGTCATCGCCCTTGAGGCGTAGTATATCTTTGAAGAGTTCCGAGATGGCCTGAAGTAACATCAGGAACAGCCCAACAACCATGATCACCTTGATTGGCCACAGGTAAGGACGCCACGCGGTGGGACTGCGCTCGCCATATTGCAGCGAATAACTCAGCGAGTCGTAGCCGCCATAGATCATCACACCCAGATAGACGATCAGGAAGAACACCGTGATCGCATCGGTCCAGGCCCGCCGACGATTCGACCATTCACTGTACAGCAGGTCCATGCGAACATTTGAACCCATCTGAATGGAATAGGGGCCGCCGAGCACATAATAGGCCACCATCGCAAATTGGGCCATTTCAAGGGTCCACAGAGAAGGCAAAAAGAACGTCTTCGAGATCGAGGACCAGAGCAGAATGCCCATCATGACGAAGATGCCATACATGACCACACGCCCGATCCAGCGGTTCGCGCGATCAATGACCGCCACATATCTCCGCATGAATTTCATTGAGATACTGTCTCTGTCATGCTGTGGCCTCGGTGTTCGAAAAGGCAGAAATGACGGATTGCAGGATCGGCGCGAGCTGCCCTGCCATTCGGTTCACACCCGCAGGAGTGTCGATCAGGTCATTGCGCACCTCGATCATGACATTGGGCAACCCGCGTTTGATCGCGTGTTCCTGCAACGTATGCGTGACGCCGTCAGAGGCTGAGTAGGGTTCGTTCAGCGCGACCTTCAGCCCGGTGCCTTGCGCCTGTTGCAACATGATCCGGGCCGCGCGGTCGTCTTTGTCATGCAATATACCCAGCTCAACCGAGCGCGTCTGTCCCTTGTAGATCGGGGTGAAGCTGTGGATCGTGATGACCACGGGCGGCTCGTTTCTTGCGTTCAAGGTGGACGACAAAAGGTGTCGGAATGGGTCATACACATCCCGCACGCGCTGGGTGCGCTGTGCCGCCGTCAGATTCGTGTTTCCGGGTACTGAAAACACTTCGCTGAGTTGCGGCATGGCGTCTTCACGTTCCGGCGGGCGGTTGCAATCATAGACAAGGCGACTGACCCGAGAATGGACCAATGGCGCGTCCAGCGCACCCATCAACTCAACCGAAAGCTCCATTGCGCCAATATCCCATGCAGCATGGGACCGGGCCGCCTCCTCATCCAAACCCAGGCCGTGCAAAGCGGCGGGAATAAAGCGACTGGCGTGTTCGCACACCAAAACCGCATTGGCGCTGCCGCGTGCATTGAGCAGACGTGCAGCCGGTGCCTCGACGGTTTGTAATAAGGATGACTCGGAATCGTGATGCATAGGTAGCATTTGTTACAGCAGTTTCCCAACTGTCAAGAAAATTACTGTAGACAAAATTACAGGTGAGAATATTCTGTAACAAACATAAGAAACGAGGGTGCCGATGGCCACCGTTGTGAAACTTGTCAAACAGCGGATTCAGGATGAACTGGACGACCTGACCCGATCAGAGCGCCAGTTGGCGTCTATCCTGTTGCAGGATTATCCGATGGCAGGGCTGCAATCGATCACCAAGCTGGCAGCTGCTGCGCAGGTCTCGACCCCGACCGTTATCCGTATGGCCCGCAAGCTTGGGTTCGATGGGTTTCCGGACCTGCAGGATGCCCTGCGCGAAGAAGTGGCAGCGCAGATCAAGAAACCGATCTCGAAACGAGATGCCTGGGTTGTCGATGACGATGCCGAACACCCGACAACGCGCTTTGCGCAGGCCGTCTGGACAAACATGCGCCACACGCTGGAGCGTCTGGACAAAGAGATGTTTGACACTGTCGCCCAGTTATTGGCTGAAACGGACCGGCATCTTTATGTGGTGGGTGGCCGCATCACCCGATCCAACGCGGATTATCTGTTCAATCACATGCAAATCATCCGTCCCAACGTGACCATGCTGGGCAATTCAGCCAATGTTTGGCCGCAGTACCTTTTGGACATGGACGCGTCCTCGGTCCTGGTGATCTTCGACATTCGGCGATACGAGGCGCATCTGGAAAAGCTGGCCCAGGTTGCCTCGAGCCGGGGCGTAACAGTTGTGCTGTTTACCGACCAATGGGGTTCACCCATCGGAAAGACCGCAAATTACACCTTCCACGCGTTGGTCGAGGCCCCTTCAAGTTGGGATTCGACGATAGCGCTGCAGCTGATTTCAGAAACTTTGATTGCAGAAGTGCAAGAGGCCCGGTGGGAGGAAAGTAAGGAACGGATCGAGGAACTGGAGCAGTTTTTTTCGTCAACCCGGCTATTCCGCAATCAGGATTGAACGATCGAATCTGATTAAGCGCTTTGGTGCAAAAACGGTGGCACAAAATTTGCCACTTCCTGCTTGACGCGCACCTGTGCATGACTTAACCAACGCAAACCATTTGCGGGTATAGCTTAATGGTAAAGCCCCTGCCTTCCAAGCAAATGATACAGTTTTCCTTTTCTTTCAAATTCATACCAGACCGTTCATTTTGTTGACTTTATTGTTTCTTTCATATTCCCATGATTGCCGGAGTTTTCTAATTGATACCGACAAAAAGCTGACAAAATGCCTAAGCTCACAGAGACGTTCGCACGCAAGGTTCTGCAGACAAATAGCGGTACTGCCAAGCACTGGGACAGCGAGATCAAGGGCCTCGTTCTCTTCGTAGGTAAGGAGTCCAAAACCTGGTACTTCCAGAAAGATGTTGGAGGGCAAACCCGACGGGTTTTAATTGGGCGCTATCCACTCATTTCGGCGGACGTCGCCCGGCAAACCGCTCTGGGATTTGCCTTGGAATGGGGCAGGGGTGCCGGGAAAAAAGTCCAGATACGAGTTGAGAAGCGACTTGCAACGGGTGTCCCATGCGCTCCAAGAAAAACTGTCGAATGCCGTGCTCAGCGCCCCCCGTGGAAAGTAAAAGGACGTAAGAAGGACCCGGAGCGATATCTACAACGATTCAGCCCCAGCTCAGATCCTCGTTTCGAAACGGCATTGATCTGATGCGCCGCCCTGTGACTTGGCGGATCGCGTTTGCGATTGCTGGAGCGATGGGGCCGACAGGAGTTTCACCGATGGCACCCATGCGCTCATGGTCCGAGGTGGCGTCGAGATGCACGCGGATATTGGTTGGGATGTCCTCCATTCGCAGGATTGGGTAGGTATCGAAATTGTCCGATATGACCCGCCCATTTTGGATCTCAACTTCCTCGTTCAGAGCCATGTTGAGACCAAAGAGCGTGCCGCCCTGGATCTGGCTGCGCACCGCGTCGGGATTGAGGATCGTGCCGACGTCAACGCCGATATCTATCTGCAGAACCTTCAACTTGCCATCTTTCGCCAGCTCGATCCGCGCCACCGCCGCAGAGGTAGAGCCGTGGAAAGGTTGTCCAGGCTCTTCGCCTTTCCGTTTACTTTAAAACTGAGCAGTGACATTTGGTCGTTTCCTTTTTCTTGACGCGGGTTTCCTAGTTCTTCTGAAAGCGTTATTTTTGCGGATCGATGCAGTTTTGCTTCTTGTTCTAAGCAAGGACCAGCGTGATTGAAGTTGTTCCCCTCCAATGTGACTCGGTCGACCAGACTATCTTGCATTGACGCCTGCGGCAGGCCGCATTTTGGCCAGCAAGACGGTCGGGTATCAAATCGCGGCTTCTCGCTGAGCAAACTCAAAAAATGAACCAAACGCTTGTTCGGACTTCTTCCAGCAAAGGTGCTGACTTGCCGCATCCAGTCCGTATTTTTCGTGCTCTGGGTTACCGTGATCCAACCTTCCGTTAGAAAGCGATTTTATCGGCGTCCCCACGTTTTCATCTCGTGGCATGAAGAAATCACCGCTAGAAACATCCTCGGCGAGGCAGGCATGGGCTAAAGGCAGAGCACCATCCGCAGCTGATTGGCGCTTCATCAACAGGGCCATGACCCGGATAACAACCTTGGACAGCTGACCAATGAAGAACGTGTTCCCTGCGACTGAGTTGGACACGAGATTGGTCTCGGCAAATCCGGGTTCCGCACAGACGCTCTTGATTTTGGTGGTATCGTAACCTTTTACGTCAAGCATCTGGCTGAGTTTCAAAGCAAAGGCGACGCAGGCAATCTTGCTCTGGCGATAGCGTTCCATGCTGCCGTTCACACCGCTGCCACCAAGTGTACCCGCGGCAGACTGTGCAAAGTACTTCTCCTCGAGAAATAGCTTGGATGATTGATAGCGGATGCCGGAGGACTGCTGGCAAATCCGAACCTCTTGCCCATTTTTTAGTGCAAGATCGAAAGATGGGAAAACGCATTTGGTCAGCAGGTAGTGTGAGAAGAAATTCACCTGCATCTGGATGTCGTATCCGGCGCTTGAACGCGTGTCTGCCACAGGACCAAACCCGGCATTGTTGGCCAGAACGTTCAAACCGCCAAGGTCTTTGCATAGCGCATTGACCCGTTCGGCGGCTTGTTTCACCGAACCCACATCCTTCAGATCACAGGCGATGGTATGAATCTCGGTTTGGCTGCCGCAGGCGCGCTTTTCCTCTTCCAGCTTCGCGAAGGCGTCCTGAACCCTGGGAGATACCCTGTTCAGAAGCAGCAAGGCTTTTACGTTCTTTCGGATTGCAAAGACCGACGCCCAATAGCCAACACCGGAGGTTGCCCCGGTGATCGCCATGACGGCGTCCGGCGCATTGGGAACTTCGTTCAGCCAACCGTCAAAATGCTTTGTCTCGATAGGCATCAAAGCCTCCTATTTCGCAAGTGCAACGGCCATTGTTGCAGACATCTGCCTCCGACGGGCAGAATAACCCTTCCCGCCGGAATTTGCCGTCGTTTGTGGTGGTTATTTCATTTGCCCGTCGAACCATTCGATCACCATGGTGGGATCGTTCGGGAAGTAGCGGTAGCATTCGGTGCGGATGTTGGTGCCCTCGATCCAGAAGAGCTTTTTGTCCTCAACTGGGATCGCGTCATAGACCGCCTGGATGTCATACGGCTTGGTCACGAAATCATCATGCACCTGGACCACAAAGGTTGGGAAGGTGATCGCCTTGGCGCATTTGGGCATGTCGATGTCGCTGGTGCGCAAGCTGGTGAGCTTTTCGTATTCCGCTTCCCAGACCTCTGCCGGAATACCCGCCGCGGTCACGCCGCCGTCAATGAAGGCACAGGATGAAAGCGGCTGCAGCGCCATCATGCAAACAACGTCTTCGAACTCTTCAGGGTGTTTCTCGATCGCGTTGAAGGTCGAGTTGGCGCCAAAGCACTGGGTATAGATCGCGATCTTCATGTCTTTGGTGTCTTCACGCGTGCGGACATAGCGCATCGCGCCGATGGCGTCGCGATACTCGATCAGCCCCGATCCGATCAGCGGATAGGGCCCCGGCGCGCTTAACCCATTGCCGCGCAGATCATAGGTCAGGACGTTATAGCCCGCCTCGTGCAGCGCCTTGTAAAGCGGGTTGAAGTCGACCTCGAAGCCAGGGCCTTGGGATATCCACGGTTCCAAATGGCCGGGGAACCCATAGCGGTTGGCACCCTTTAAGTGGTTGAAAACGATGATTTTGTCGCTCTCGGCCGGGATAAACCAGGCCTCGATTACGGTGCCATCCATGGCAGGGAAGAACACGTCCTCATAGTCCAAACCATAGTCGCTCGGCCGTTTCATCAAAGGCGTTCGCGAAGCCTCGCCCATCGTGTGGAGCATCATCTGCATGGCTTGTTTGGATTGTTCGCTCATCTCTTGGGTCATCGAGTTTTCCTTTCAGGGAAAAAGGGTCAACCGTCCTGCGTTTCCGCAACGCGTTTGGCAAGGGCATCCAAGACGGATTGATAGGCGGGCTCGATCCAGTCCGAGTTCCAGGTCCAGAGGATCAGTCCACGGTCCACCTCGTGCTGGATGACACGGGTGCCGCCCTCCACCGGTTCCAACAGCCACTGGTGGTCAAAGGTCATCAGGCCCCATGTACCGCCGTATTGGCGCAGCTCTCGGCCCTCTTCGAACCCCTTGATCGTTGCGGACATGTCGACGGTCGAACCATCCGGAAAACGAACCAAGTTCTTGACCGTGGCACCGGATCGCAGCTCGCCCTCGACGGCAACAAAGACCGGATTCCATTCGGGATAGCTTTGCGTATCGATCAGCACCGCCCAGACCGCCGCGGGCGAAACCGGGATGACGGTTTCTACATGGAAGGTCTTCTTGGTCAACGCGGCTGCCGCCAACAGGATCATGAGGATCACTGGCACGGCCCATTTCAGGATGGTCAGGATCATGTCTTGTCCTCAAATGCCTGGTCTGGCCTGGGTCGGGTTCATTCGGGGACCGGATCGTGAATCTTGTTTTCCAGGCTGATAAAGCGCGGCACCCCTTCGCGGGCGGTGATGCGGCACACACCATCCTTGTATTCATAGCTGTCGCGGTATTCGGCCACGCCCGTAACTCCGAACTCATGGGTCATATCGGCGCCGATCGGATGGATGTAGAACTCCACATAGCTGGTGCCGGTGGCGGTGGTGTCGGAGATCGAAGTTACGC
Organism: Ruegeria sp. HKCCD4884; assembly: GCF_013110855.1. Lineage (NCBI taxonomy): Bacteria > Pseudomonadati > Pseudomonadota > Alphaproteobacteria > Rhodobacterales > Roseobacteraceae > Ruegeria > Ruegeria sp. HKCCD4884. The sequence continues at coordinate 325,534 of NZ_WVRJ01000003.1, read as the reverse complement.
GGTGATTGGCGATCAGGTGCATGAAGCGGAATTGGTCGCGCCCTTGCAGATACCGCGCGGCGATTTCCTTGGGGCCGGTATGGGTCGCCAGCTTCAGATCCATCCCGCTCACCGTCCAGGTCGCGTCTTCGGTGAAGAGATCAGCAAATCTGGCAGCGGTCTTGCCTTGGTCTTCATCGGGGTGATCCAGATACCAAGCATAGTCATAGCCCGTCTGCTGGCAAGCAACGATCATGTCGGTGGTCTCGGCAAAAGCGGTGGTGCTGGTCAGCGCAAGGGCTGCAGAGATGAGGGTCCGTTTCATTTGGTTTCTCCTGAATATGCGGGCGGGGTCAGGCGGGTGTCGCGGGCTGATCAGCGTGCACGTATTTGCCAAACCACTCGATGACCTTTTCAGGCCGTTCGGTCAGGTCGGCGTAGCCGTCGATCCGGGTCTTGCCCTTGTCGGTCCAGACCATCTCTTTTTCGACCTTCAGCGTGTTGTAGTAGGACTGCACATAGTCCATGTCCGCAAATGGATCGTTCTTGTTCTGAATAACAATGGTGGGCTTGTTGATCAGATGTGCTTTAACAATCGGCTTTTTGGTGAAGTCGACGCCACCCCTGCGCATGTTGTATTTCACCGCGCCGCGGATCATGAACCCGGGAACCCTCATCTGTTCCAGCCACATGCCGCTGTTTAGCGGCTGAACCACCACATGGGCCTTGATGTTGTCCACCTGTTCCAACCCGCCTTCGACCCCGTGGGCCAGCGTCATAGAGCTTGATCCCATGCAGATGTTCAACATTCCAATCGGGGCATCCTTGTAGTCGGGATGCGAGGTGATGAAGCTAACTGCCGCCAGAACATCCTGGTATTCGGCTTGCCCGTCGCTGGAAAACCCCAAACTGTCCTTGTCGCTGTCCCCACAGTTGCGTAGGTCATAGGCCAGCGTAGTGTACCCTTCTTCAGCGAATTTCTGGATGTGTTTGAGGAAGGGAATATCGGTCGGCCAGGCGCGCATGCCGATGGGTTTGCCCTCGTTGGTATAGCCCGCGCGACTGGAAAACAGACCAAAGTGGCTTTGGATGATTACCTTGTCCTGTCCGGGATTGACCAGCCAACCGCGAAGGGTCACGCCATCGGCGGTTTTGAATTCCACATCTTCATAGGCAAGACCCCAGTTTGCAGGGGTGTCGAACAGGGGTGCGCGGGTCTTGGTAACCAGATTTGCGAAAAATCTCGAGAACATCGTCGTCTTCCTTTTGGCGGGGCACCCCTGCCGTGACGAGGTGACAATTGTTGTATAAGTGTAAATATTGACACTATGTCCCTTGTTGTCAATATGTCACCCATGAACGAGAGAGAAAAAAATATCCTTGCCGCCGCCGAGCGGGTATTCTCCCGCTTCGGCGTCAAACGCGCCAGCATGAGTGATGTGGCTGAGGAGGCTGGAATTTCCCGGCAAACGCTCTACAAAGCGTTCCGCAGCAAGGACGACATCCTGCGCACCCATATCCACGCCTATACGGACAACGCCATCGCCGAAATCGAGGCGGGTCTGGCCAAAACCGAGGGGCTGGGGCCACGAATCGACCTGATCCTGGAGAAGATGGTTGTGGCCGGATTCGACATGGTGCGCGCCTCTCCCAATGCTCAGGACGTCATCGACGGCGTGAATGAGGCCGCAAAGGCAGAGTTGGAAATCACCGCGCGGCGATTTCAGGCGGTGATCGTAGAGATTCTTGCACCCTATGCCGACGCGTTGAACGCATCTGGAATCCCACCAGAGGTTTTGGCCGAGTTTGTCCAGCAGTCCGCTCGCGCCGCCAAAGGCTATGCACGGGATCGAAAGCACCTGCTCCGGCAACTTCATACGATCCGTCAACTTTGTTTATTGGCTGCAGGACCTTAAAACGCGCGTTTGGCTGATGAAGCACACGTTGGGCTTATTTGACGAAAACGGCGAGACGCTTGATTTCGTGCCACTAAGGCGTCGAAACAAGCCTGTAGTCAAAATACTCTTCGTCAGGATGCTGGAGGTCAATGGCCTTCCGAGAAAAACCGTCATCGACAAAGGCGTTGCTAACACCGAAGGCCTAAAGGCCGTCAACAAAATGCTGAAGAGCCTTGGGTGCCGGATACCAATAGAGATGGTGAAGCGGAGGTACCTGAACAATAGCGTCGAACAGGACCACCGTTTCATCAAGAGGTGCATGCGACCAAAGCGTTTCGCTTTGGTCCACCTTAGTTGGACCATCAGCGTTTTCATGGTTCTGATGCTGGCAGTTGCTAGTTTAATAAACTTGAACCGGGTGGCCAAATTCGCGCGTCAGCTTTGACCGATTTCACAGTTTTCCGCGTCACATCTTTAGAAAGGCAGGGGAGCACTGTCCTTTACTTCTTTCATGACGAAAAAGGTCCTTGTCTGGCGCACACCCGGTAGGGCGATGAGCTGTCGGCCGTGGAGTTTGTTGAAGTCGGACATGTCCCGGACACGGATCTTTACTCTAGTGCCATTGCAGAAGTAACGCGTCGTCAAAAAGCGTCATGCGATCGTTCTCGGAGAATGGACGAAACTTACGTTAAAATTAAAGGTGCCTGGGTTTGTTTCCATCGAGCTGTCAACAAACATGGCGAAACGTTTTGGACATCACGTCGCTTCTTTGCTTTGAGACAGCTCAACACTGCGACTATGAGCAGCCTGCGCAGTCCTTAGAAGGAGCGGGAACACCCCTTTATCAAGTGACATTAACTCCTGCAGGCCGGCTTCAGTTGTTCCATTTGGGGACGTAACCTCCTTTCGAAGGTCGGCGGGAGAAAGCGGACTGGATCGCAGAAGATCGCCACTCCCAGAGATCATTCCACTTGCCAATTTTGCTGCAACTTCTGGTGCCAAACCCAATTCTCTTCCTGCTTCTGTCAACGCTTCTGTCATCGCGAACACATAGGCCGGGCCGCTTCCAGAAATGGCTGTCACGGCATGAAGCATTTCCTCATCATCGAGGATCACGGTCTCTCCAACTGCCTGCATCAGTTGTATTGCAAGTTCCATATGACTGGCTTTCGTGCAGACATTGCCGACAAGCGCGGTGATGCCAGAACCGACCGATGCAGGTGTGTTTGGCATTGTGCGCACAATTGGCGTCTGCGAACCCAGCAACGCTTCATAGGTCGAAATCAAAGTGCCAGCGGCGACCGATACGAAAAGAGTTTGCCCGGACCCTAATGAATTCAGATCCGACAAAGCAGAGGTCATGACCTGGGGCTTTGTCGCAATTACCGCAACAGCAGGCGGCTCTTTTGGTTGTTGGTTTAGTCGCAGGCCACGCCGCGTAAGGCGCTGCAGCCAGTCTGATGGACGCGGGTCCAGGACGATGATCTGTTCGGGCTCCAACCCGGCATTGAGCCAGCCGTTCAACAATGCGGAGCCCATCTTGCCGCATCCCAATAGCAACAAGCCACGATCACCGACCTCTAATCGGCTCTGACCTTCTGGGCCCACGACCTGTTCCATACAATCAGCTCGCAACCTTAAGGGTGCTTCGTTGCACAAGTTCTTTGTAGAGCTCGCGCAATCGGCGGGTTATCGGACCAGCACCTTCATGCTCCCCGATCTGTTTTCCATCTATGGACGCAACGGGCGTTTGCGCTCCGAAAGTGCCCGTCAGAAAGGCTTCGTCAGCTCCGTATGCTTCATAAAGCGAATAGTTCTTCTCGAATACCGGGATGTCGTTTGCTCGGCACAGGTCTATGACCTTCTGACGGGTCACCCCGTTCATGCAGTAGTCACCAGTAGAGGTCCAAACTTCACCACGGCGAACGATGAAGAAATTGCACGCATTCGTCGTGTTCACAAATCCATGTGGGTCCAGCATCAGGGCTTCATCAGCGCCAGCCTGTTCCGCCTGCAAACATGCGATGACGCAGTTCAGCTTTGAATGACTGTTGTACTTGGCGTCCTGACTCATCGGCAGACCGCGCACCTGGGGCACAGTGGCCAGGCGAATACCCTGGCTCATCAGGCTGTCCACTGGCTTCGAGTGTTCCACAATCGCAACCACCGTGGGCCCAGATCGAGACAATCCCGGGTGCTGAAACGGCTTGTCCTTTGGCCCGCGAGTCACCATGAACCGGCAATGCGCGTCCGTTGTCATGCCATTGGCTTTGGCCGTGTCATTCAGTGCTTGCAGGACTTCGTCCTTCGTCATGCCAACGTCAATGGAGACGGCTTTGCAGCTGTTGAAGAACCGATCCATGTGTTCGTCAAAAAACGCCCAAGTACCGTTGTAGAGGCGCAACCCCTCCCACATTCCATCGCCCAGCATGAAACCGGAGTCGTATACAGACACCATCGCTTCGCTGCGCGGGACGATCTTGCCGTTAAGAAAGATCTTGATGTCTCGATTGCGCGCGTCTTCCTGCGCATCATGTGTGGAATGGCTTAGAGTTTGCTCGCTCATGTCATGACTCTCGCGTAGGCGTTGCGTTGAAGAGGCGCAGAGGCGGCGACCACCGCCTCTGCTTTGCATTTAATTGATCAATCCGGCTTCGCGGAAATAACGCTCGGCGCCCGGATGCATTGGTGCGGACAACCCGTTCACCACCATTTCCTCTTTCTTGAGGTTGGCGAAGGCCGGGTGGAACGATTTGAAGGCATCAAAGTTGTCAAAGACTGCCTTCACCATCACATAGACGGTTTCTTCCGGTACATTCGAGGATGTCACGAATGTGGACGGAAGGCCAAAGGATGGAACGTCACCATCCACACCGCGATACAGACCGCCCGGGATGGTCACATTTCCGTAGTAGGGCTTGCTTTCGACCAGCGCCTGAACGGCATCACCTTCGACAGGAATGATGTTGATGTCGCACGTTGTGGCTGCTTCCAGCACATTGGCAACTGGATTGCCAGCAACCATCAGAAAGGCCTCGATGGTGTTGTCGCATAGCGCTGCCGATTGTTCGGCCGACTTGAGCTCGGTCACCAAACCAAAGTGATCCATGTCCCAGCCCATCGCGTCTACGAGGACTTCAGCTGTGCCACGCGTTCCGGAACCAGGATTACCCAAATTGATGGTCCGACCGCCCAGGTCGTCCAGAGACTCAATGCCGGTGTCTTTGCGTGCGGCGATGATGACCGTATCAGGGTGCAGCGAGAAAAGACTGCGGAGTTCACCATCCGGGCCATCCTCTTCGAAAAGGCTGGTCCCGTTCAGAGCGTGGAACTGCCAGTCGGACTGAACAATACCCATTTCCAGCTCGCCCTCGCGCATGGTGCGCAGGTTGTAAACTGAACCGCCCGTACTTTCGACCGAGCATCGAATGCCATGTTCCTTGCGTTTCTGATTGACCAGACGACAGATGCCACCGCCTACGGCGTAGTAGATTCCGGTTACACCGCCAGTGCCGATAGTCAAAAACTCTTCCGCTTTCGCCGGTGCACCAGCCAGCAGCGCGGCCGCGCCAAACGCTGCAAGCCCAGTATGTAGTCTCTTTTTGAGGATGTCGTTCGACAACATGAATAACTCCCTTTTCACCTGTTGCGTCATCCCGGTTCCGGACCGGGTGATCATTTCTTGCCGATGGAGTGGGCAATCGCAGCCAAGGTTCGGAGCTTTTCGAATCCCCACCTGTCATAACGGTACAGCAGGATTTCAAGATTGTCGACAATTTAATATATTGTCGACAATCCTGAAGTGACCGGCTACCTTGAGACTGGTCTGCAGCAGTCGACCATTGGACCGAAATTGGAAGTTCAGCTGCAATCATTTTTCTGGCTATCTTGGCCTAACAACGTAATCTCGCCTTCCATCCAATGGGTGTTCCATCAACAGGATCGAAATGACAAAGCAAGCATCCTCATCGGAAAAATCCGGCGACACATTGAAAGACAGAACGCTGGAGCGACTCCAGAAGCTTATCTTGACCGGGGATCTGGAGCCTGGGGCAAAACTGCTTGAAACTCAGGTTGCTGCTCAGCTGGATGTCAGCCGTGCCACATTGCGCGAAGCGATGGTTCAATTGAGCGAGATCGGCCTTCTTGTTTACATCCCGTTCCGCGGAACCTTCCTTCGCACACTGGATCCTATTGATCTGGACGAAATCTATTCGTTCCGAACAGGGCTCGAGAAGATGGCGTTTCAGTTCTGCTGGGACAAACGCGACCTGATTAGCCTCGCCGACCTGCAAATGCGCAACGATAGGCTATGCGATTGCATCTCGGATAATGATCCCTACGGCGCGATCATGGCAGAAATGCACCTCCACTCGTGGTGCTATGAACTTTCGGGACACACCCTTCTGCTCCAAAGCTGGGAGCGCCTGAAACCCAACCTCCAGTTTTACTTTGCCATGCATCAGAAGGCGCATGGGCGGGGCGGGCCACTTCGGGAATCCCATGACAAATACATTGAGCTCGCCAATGGTGAGAGTTTGGATGACATGCTCGCTCACCTCGAAGATCACATGCGGCAAGGCTTGAAAAACACAATGAAGTTTCTGAATGAGCGAAATGCTGCATAGGTCGCATCTGCGCTTGCGCTTCTCAAATTGGCTCCAGTCGCGAACAGGTTAGGCAAAAATGAACGCTTGGATCGAGCCCTTTTCACTTGATGGGCAACATGTTGCAGTTGAACCGCTTGAAAGAAAGCACAGTGATGACCTCACCCGGGCCGCCGCCGATGGGGATCTGCATCGTCTCTGGTATACAATGGTTCCAACACCAGAGGGTGTACCGGAAGAGATCGAGCGCCGCCTGAGCTTGCGCGAAGCGGGTACAATGTTTCCATTCGCGGTTATCCAGAAGTCAACGGGTCATGCAGTTGGCATGACCACCTATATGAACATCAGCGCCTCAAATCGCCGCCTTGAAATCGGATCGACTTGGTATCGAAAATCGGTTCAAAGGACTCCATTGAACACAGAGTGCAAGCTGTTGCTTCTACAGCACGCGTTTGAAGAGCTCGAAAGCATCTGTGTCGAATTCAGAAGCCATTTCATAAACACGCAAAGTCGCCGCGCGATTGAACGTCTGGGGGCGAAACTCGATGGTGTATTGAGGTCCAATATGATCATGGCAAACGGAACCGTTCGAGATACAGCGGTTTATTCGATCATCCAATCGGAGTGGCCAACCGTAAAAGCGAACCTAACCTGGCGACTGGAACAGCCAGCCTCCTGAAAGCCGTAGAGTGTCAACGCGGAAGCGGAGCTTCTTTATGGATGTTTGATCGCTGCTCAGTGCTCCACGGAGAGAAGGCAGTTTGTTTTTAGAACAGCTATGAGGCTTTCAAGGTCCGACCTGTCCCGGGCGCCATATTTTAGCCCCATCACCACAGTGACAAAGAAATGGGCTTGCTCTGGGACGGATAGTCCATGTTGTTCCATTGCGTCAGCATAGGGCTCCAAGATTTCTGCAATCAGCGCTTCGTGACGGTCATGTGACCGTGCGATTTCGTCTTTGCCGGCTGCGTTATGACCAGTGATCAGGTCTTCTGCATCCCCTGCGTTCTGCAACATCTCAAAACTCTTGATCACCGTCTCTTCGAAGTAGGCGTCGAGCTTCTCCGACAAAGTGGCACATTCCGCCAACCGCTGCCCGACCAGCGCCAAGTTTTGATCGGTGATGCTTCGGATCGACGCCCGGATCATCTCATCCTTGCCACCAAAGAGATCATACAGCGTTTGGCGCGACACTCCGGCTTCGGCCGCAATGTCATTCATGGACGTCTTACGTGCACCGAAGCGGACAAAGCAGCGGATCGCCGCTGCGATCGTTTTTTCTTCGGTTTCTGACAACGGTTTGGTCGTGATCTCGTTCATGTGGATCAAATAAATCCAACCTTACCACTTGACAAGAGGTGTCTTGATGTAAAATACAACTCGACAACAATGATACATTTGTAAAGCAAGGTTTGCCAATGAAACAGACGAGAAGGCAATTCCTGACAACCAGCGCGACGGCCGTGGTCGCAAGCATTCTGCCTTGGGCGACCTCGGCGGCGACATTGAAAGGGAAAACAATGGACAAGGCTCAAGAAGACACGCTGATCGACCAGATCGCGAAAGGGGTCAGCTATTCGTTTCGCACGCCAATTTTGAAGCGGCCTTCGGACTACGGTATGGCCTACGAAGATGCCTTCTTCCCGGCAATAGACGGTGTCATGCTGGACGGGTGGTTTATTCCGGCCGAGGGTAGCAACAAACTGGTGATCGTGAACCACTTCATCGGGGCCAACCGATATGGATACCCCGGCCATCTAGAGCCGTGGACCTCGCAGGGCGGTTTCGAAGTGAACTTTCTCGAAGCCTACAAGGCGCTCCACGATGCAGGCTACAACGTCCTGGCCTATGACCTGCGGGGACATGGGCACTCGGCCGACGGGGCCGGTAACATCACCGGCGTCGGAGCGATCGAGTGGCGCGACGTGATCGGATCTGTCCGCTTCGCTCGGGAAAAGATGCCTGACGCAAGGATTGCTCTGCATAGCCAGTGCATGGGCTGCAATTCCACCTTCCTAGCGATGGAAAAACACCCCGAGGAGTTTGAGGACATCGTTTGCATGATTGGAGTGCAACCGCTATCCGCCGCACCGTTCATCGAACGAGCACTAATCGACAATGGGGTCGAAAATGCGGTGAAACGCTTCAACGAGCGCTACAGTTATTACTCAAGCTTTCGCCACACAGACTCCAATGCCATTGCCCGCGCCGACAAAGTGAAATGTCCGACGATGCTGGTGCAGGTGAAAGACGACGCGACAACCAAGCCGTCAGACGCCGAGGGCATTTATGCCAAACTACCGAACCGCGACAAGAAACTGCATTGGATCGAAGGCACGCCGGTTCGCTACGAGGGCTATCGCTACTTCAGCCAAAACCCGGCGGAAATGATCGCTTGGTACGACGCACACATGTAAAGGGTGAATAAGCCATGAAACAGTTTCTCTTTGGCCTCGCCGCACTGGCACTGACAAGCACATCCAGCGCGGCATCTCAGGCGGACATGGTCGTTGCATGCACGCAGACGGCTAACGATTATGCGTGGTATCTCGACCATCCGGATCAGGATCTGAATGTTACCGCAGCCAAGTTCGCGCAATTGTTCACTGAGGACGCCACTCTGAAGCTGGCCAACATGCAAATGCAACTTGTGGAACACCAGGGCCATGAAGAAATCGCGGCCCGCTACAAGCAAGGACGCGACTCGTTCCGGTTTTTGCACATGCTGTCCAATCAGAGGATCATCCCAACTTCGGATACAACTGCAAAGGGTACCAGCTATGTGCAGTTCATCATCCATCCGATCGGCGAAGATATAACCCACGAGTTTGGCGTCAGAGGCGTTGCCGAGTACCGCTCCAGCTTCGAGTTCGTAGATGGAACGTGCCGGTTTTCTCACCGCGAGGGGTTGCCACGCTTCATCAGCCTGAACCCCAAAATAGTCGACCCAATCCCAGAATAAGGACCAAAGAAATGTTTGGTACCATGATCTCTAACATGATGGTCAAGCCAGGCCAGTCTCCGTTGTTCGATAGCCCTGAGGCACACGGGCTGGACTGTGAAAACGTCGAGTTCAAGGCCGAGGATGGGGTCACTCTGCGCGGCTGGTTGATCAAGGGCGGTAGCGACAAAGTCATTGTGCAAACGCACTTCGGGGTGCAGTGCAACCGAGGTGGCTGGACGCCCAAAGGGCACGGTCCAATCACGCCCTGGAAGCAAGACATTCAATTCCTACGGCAAGCCAAGTACCTGGTGGATAAGGGGTACTCCGTGCTGATGTATGATATGCGGGGGCACGGCGAAAGCGATCTTGGACCCGTCCCTTGGGTAAGTTGGGGACCCGAGGAAGCCAAGGATGTGATCGCCGCAGTGGACTTTGCGACTGAGCGTTTCCCGGATGCTTCCATCGGACTTTTGAGTATCTGCATGGGTGCCGCTTCAACCACCTATGCCTACGGTCGCGACAATGGGTTAAGCAAACGGGCAAACATCAAGGCAATCGTTGCCGTTCAACCACTGCTTTACACTTGCTTTGTTGAGGCGCTTGGGATGCCCGGTTTCATGACGCGGGCGGGCGAAAAAGTCAGCGAACGGCGCTTGGGGTTCGACATAGGCGCCCCCAACTTTGTCGAAGAGGCTTACAAGATTAACGTACCGACGCTGGTGGTACAGAACAGCAATGACCCTTGGACGAAGATGGGCATGGTCAAAGACTATTGCGACGCCCTTACTGTCGAAAAAGAGCTGAAACTGCTTGATCTCGAGAAAAGCCGGTTTGCGGCCTACGACTATGTCGGCACCCATCCCGAAGACCTGATGGGATGGTTTGATAGGTTTATGTGATGCTGTGGACCATCCTGAAATGGGGATTGCCTGTGCTTGCTATTGTGGCGATCGCAGGCGTCCTGACACGCAAGACTTTCCATGTTGAAACGTTCTTCGTGGCCTCGCCGAAACAGGTCTGGAATGTGCCGCCGCCGCGCTGTCGTCGCTGTTGCGCGCAAACTGGCTGATCTACTCCATCGAATGGAGGCAATCCGCGCACAATTTGCCGGTCCACGCGGGACCGCGGAAGATCATGCAGTCTATGAGATAGAATAGCTTTTTTGGAACAGTAGTTTACTACCGTCTTCATACTTCAACAGTTCTCGAATAAATCTCTGACTCCGATCTGGCCCCGGCGGTTTGGTTTCCGGATCCGCGAGTTCGGGCGGAAAGCAGGCATTCGCTGCGCTTTGTGCCAATGACCGCTGTGCGGACAACGCGGAATTTCGAAGACATGGTAATAATGACGTATTATCATCAGGTCTGAATGTGCGGCTTTCGTGAAGAAACGCGTTTTGATTTCAGCAAGTCTTGGGAGGTTTATTATGCTCAGGTTCCTAAATTCCGCTTTGTTCTCTTCCATATTTGTAGTTTCGAGCGCAGCCAACGCGCAGTTCTTACCCTCTGAACAGTCCCTTCAAGACCTTTACCCCGGCAAAGCCTATTCACCCAATGCTCAACGCAGCTTTCCATCGCGCGTATTTTGGGGCGACACTCATATTCACACCGGTCTTTCAATGGATGCAGGTCTTTTCGGGAACACGACCGATCTTGACACAATGCTTCGGTTTGCGCGCGGCGAAGAGGTCGTCTCGGCCACAGGGCAGCCTGTTAGGCTGGCGCGACCGCTAGACTGGATCGTGACAACGGAACACTCGGATGGAATGGGCATGATCACCGATCTGGCTAAAGGTTCTCCCAACATTATGGAATCAGAACAGGGCTCCCGCTGGGCAAAAGGTCTGCAAGAAGGCGGTGAGGCGTCTGCTGCAGCAGCTCTGGACCTGATCACTACGTTCTCTCAAGGGAACATGGATCCGGACTTGATCGCAGATTATTCTCCCGGATCGCCCATCTATGCCTCTGTCTGGGAAGACATGATCGCTACTGTGGAATCGTTCAACGATCCGGGAGACTTCACGGCTTTCCACGGCTTTGAGTGGACATCGCTGATCCGGGGCAACAACATGCACCGCAATATCATTTTTCGTGACAATGCAGACAGGGTCAAACAAGTCCAACCTATGACCACGCAGACGCCCATCGGCTCTACAGACCCGATGGACTTGTACAAATGGTTGCAGGCCTATGAGGCCGATACGGGTGGACAAGCTTTTGCACTCGCGCACAACGGAAACCTGTCAAACGGCATCATGTTCCCATCTGAAACACGTTACAATGGCGAACCCGTGGACGAAGCCTATGCAATGGCGCGGATGAGATGGGAACCGCTCTACGAAATCACCCAGATCAAGGGAGACGGCGAGGCGCACCCCGCACTTAGTCCCGATGACGAGTTTGCGAATTACGAAACATGGGATGCGGGCAACCTCGATCTAACTGAAGCTAAGACGCCAGATATGCTTGCAGGCGAATATGCGCGTGAGGCATTTAAGCAGGGGTTCGCCATCGAGGCGCGCACGGGCGTAAACCCATACAAATTTGGCTTGTCCGGGGCGACGGACAGCCATACATCGCTGGCAACGGCTGACAGCGACAATTACTTTGGTAAAGCGACAAATGCCGAGCCATCGTTGACCCGCGCGTCGCATCCGTTCACCGAAACAGAAAATGGCGTTTTCCCAGGTTGGTCATTGGTGGCGTCAGGCTACACAGGTGTCTGGGCCGAAGAGAACACGCGGACCAGTCTGTGGGATGCCATGGTGCGCCGTGAGGTTTATGCCACAACAGGTCCGCGCATGGCCGTGCGGTTCTTTGGTGGATGGGAGTTCGACGAGGATGACATGAGGTCTCGCGCTCCAGCCTTTGTTGGATACGAAAAGGGTGTTCCTATGGGTGGTGATCTGCGCCCGGCAACGTCCGATGCGCCAACCTTCATGGTCTATGCATTGCGCGATCCCATCGGAGCCAATCTTGATCGCATCCAGATCATTAAAGGCTGGATGGACAGCGACGGGAACTTGTCCGAAAAAGTCTATGATGTGGCATGGTCGGATGAACGTGAACTGGACGCTAACGGTAAACTGCCGGCTGTAGGTAATACGGTCGATCTGGAAGCAGCAAACTATATCAACACCATCGGCGCTTCAGAGCTAGGAACGGTCTGGACAGACCCAGATTTTGATTCGTCCGAGCACGCGTTTTACTACGCTCGCGTCATTGAAATCCCGACGCCGCGCTGGGTCGTTTACGACAAAGTGCGTCTAGGCGCTGACATTCCCGAAGAAGCGACATTGATCGGACAAGAGCGCGCATATACGTCGCCGATCTGGTATTCACCAAATACTTAGTAGAATGCCCGTCATTCTTGCTTTTTTGACTGACCGCTTTGGGCTCGAAACAGCCATTCGCTACGGCTTGCATGAATGTCCGCTTAGCGGACATTCCCCCCTTTCGAGTCCAAGACGCAATGTCAGCTCAACGCCAAGCCCGTTTGTTCTGTGAAGCCTGTACCACTGTTCGAAGAGTTATCAGTGCGCTTTCCGTGGTCGCTCGATCCCGAGGCGCGCCGATACACAGCCTAAGCCCATTTTGCAGTCCGGAGCGTTCGCCTTTTGCTGCAAACAGAGAAGCGGGGGACACTAGCACATTTGCCTCTGCAAGCGCTTCTACCACCCAGTCTTGCCGAGCGTTGGACGGGAGAGGTAGCAGTACATGCATGCTTTGCGGTCCTGTTACGACCTCCATGCCATCAAGAACACGACGGACAATCGCTTGGCGTTTGAAAACCTCTTTGCGCTTGGCATGCACGACCGCCTTGTATTGACCGGATGCAATGATCTCAGACGCAACCGAAGCCATAAGTGGTGCGTTCATCCAGACGGAAGCGCGTTGGGCACGGTCCACGGCATCTTTATAGCTGTCTGGCGAAACGAGGAAGCACACCCGCAGGCCAGGAGCCCAACTCTTGGAGAGTGTTCGGATGTAGAGCGTACGATCTGGGGCAAGTTCAGCGAATGACGTTGGCGGCTGTTCGAGCAGGAAGCCATAGGCGTCGTCTTCGATAACCATGACATCATTCGTCTTGGCGATTCTCACGATTTCTGAACGGCGTTCTATCGGCAGCGTGGTCGAAGTCGGGTTTTGTACGTTGGGGATACTGAAAAGTGCTGAGACATCGTGCTTTCGACAAATCCGATCAAAGCTTTCAGGGATTATTCCTTCATCGTCGGCGTCCACTTCTACAACGTCCAAGCGGAGCATCTCACAAGCCAAACGCACCATCGGATAGGTCAGGCGCTCAACGGCTACGACTTGCCCCGGACGGCAGCTTGCCATCAATGCCAACATCAAGGCGTGCTGCCCGCCGCTGCAAATGGTGATCGCCTCATGGCTGTCGATTGGTATGTTGCGATCTTCGTTCAGCCATCTCCAAGCCGTTAGACGGTCATACTCGGACCCCGGATTGTTCCGGTAATCGAGTACATCACAGCCAGGATCGGCCAGTACTTTTGCAATCGCATTTTGGAAGATGCCATCCTGCTCGGGCAGAACCAGGTGGTTCTTGCTGAAGTCCACCACCGCTTCACCCGGGGTCTCGTAGGAAAACTCCATCGCGCGGGCGTCAGCATTCATGCGGACGAAGGTTCCACGTCCGACTTCGCCAATTGTAAGGCCCATTGCTTCCATCTCGGAGAACACCTTCGTTGCGGTGCCCAAAGACAGCCCGTGTCGGTGCGCAAGTTCCCTGTGTGTTGGCAAGCGGTCACCCGGCTTCAGCGTCCCGCTGCGGATATCTCGGGCAAGGTCGGCAGCTACGTCTTTGTACTTTGCACGCATTGGGCGAACCGCTTTTTGAACAATGTAGAGATTGTATTGCATAGCTAAGGTTTCGCAAGGACGCTTCAGATATGAAGGGAAAATCATTGTCTTATATACAATGAAATTATTGACCCTTCGATGTGATACAATCAGATATTTGTTCTATATTATTGATCCATAGAGGCGACGAGAGATGGCGACGATCCCGTCACAAAGGCACCTGTTCGATATCCCGTCAGACTTGGCGTATTTCAACTGTTCGTATAATGCGCCCCTGCTGAAGAAGGCTGGAGAGGCTCTGGTTGAGGGCGCCCTTTCCAAATGTCGCCCCTGGGAACGCAAGCCCAACAACTTCTTCGAAGACGCTGAGGCTTTCCGGACTGCCGCGTCCAGAGCGTTTGGCGTCAGCGCCGACAATTTCGCTGTTACACCGTCGGCCAGCTATGGGTCGTCAACGGCGGCTCGTATCTTGGAAGAGCATCTGACCGATCAGGACGAGATCATCGTTTTGGACGAGGCATTCCCATCCAATTACCTACCGTGGCAGCGCCTGGGTCAAGAAACCGGAGCCGAGTTTGTCGTCGTGCCGACGCCAGAGGACCTCGGATGGACCCAAGCCGTCCTGGACCGCATCACGCCCAGGACCAAGCTGGTTGCCATTCCCAACTGCCATTGGACCAATGGCGCTCTGCTTGACCTCGACAAGATCGCTGAAGCGGCCCGTTCAGTGGGGTCTTACTTCATCCTTGAGGTCACGCAGTCGTTAGGGGCCAAACCAATCGACATCGCTTCACTGAAGCCGGACTTCCTAATCTCCGCCGGATACAAATGGTTGCTTTGCCCCTATGGCCTCAGCCTCTTCTACGCCGATCCCGAGTGGCACGATGCACGGCCTTTGGAAGAGACATGGCTCAGCCGGGCCGATGCCGAAGTGTTTGAGAACCTCGTTCAGTACAACGACCAATACCAAGTCGGGGCCCGCCGGTTCGAGATGGGGCAAAAGAACATCCCCTCGATCCTGCCCGGTGGCGTTGTGGCATTGGAGCAGATTGCTGATTGGGGTGTGGCCAACATCGCTGAGACCCTTGAAGCCATCAATGACAGCATCGCGGCGATCCTGGAGCCGTTCGGCTTTGTGCCAGTACCTAAAGAGGTCCGGAGCCCTAACATCCTCGGAGCGGGGCTCGAAGGCGGCATTCCAGAGACGCTCCTCCCCAGCTTGGCCGAGCGCAATGTCTATCTCAGCCGTCGCGGCAGCTCCTTGCGGTTCGCCCCATACTTGCATGTCAACGAAGATGACCTCGACCGACTATCCGAAACCCTGAAATCCGTATTCCATTAGAGGCGAGCATCTGCTCGATATCCCATGTCCACTAACCAACGTTTGAAAGACCTTGGCATTCAACTGCCCGACGCTGTAGCCGCTGTGGCCAACTATGTTCCAATTCACATGAGCCCGGACGGCACTCTCCATGTGTCTGGACAAATTGCATTCGTAGATGGGACGTTGGCGGATCGGGGAACACTTGGCAATTCCATATCTGTAGAGGACGCTTATCAATCTGCCCGCACCTGTGCGATCAATGTCCTCGCCCAGGTATCAGCCGCATTGGGCGGAGACATGGACCGGATCGTCTCTTGCCGAAAGCTTACGGTCTTTGTCGCTGCAACTCCCGACTTCGAAGAGCACCCAAAGGTTGCCAACGGGGCCTCGGACCTGATCGTTGAGGTGCTTGGAGAAATTGGCCGACACTCCCGTTCCGCCGTTGGGGTGTCCAGCCTACCTTTCAACGCACCAGTCGAAGTTGAGGCTGTGTTTGAGGTCAACCCAGCTTCCTGAGATTAGAAATCCAAGCGACAGGGGAAGAACGACGATGAAAACGATTGGCATTTTGGGCGGCATGTCGGCGGCATCGACGCAACTCTACTATCGTGAGCTTTGTGATCTCACCCGCGAAAGACTGGGCGGACTGCATTCCCCTCAATTGTTGATCAGGTCGTTGGATTTCGCGGAGATCGAAGTGCTCCAGGCCAAGGGGTCTTGGCGTGAGGCCGGTGACATCCTAAACCGGGAGGCCCTCGCTCTGGAGCGAGGTGGTTCGGACCTTCTGATCCTGGCCACAAACACCATGCACAAGCTGGCCGATCAAATGATGGAAGATGTCGGCATTCCTTTGATCCATATTGCTGATGCCACAGCAGTAGCAATTCAGTGTGCTGGACTTCAACGCCCTGGACTGATGGCCACAGCGTTCACCATGGAGCAAGCGTTTTACACGGATCGTCTGAGAGCGTCTGGGTTGGAACCGCTTGTCCCAAACGATGATGACCGCGCTGAGACGCACCGGATCATCTATGACGAGCTTTGCAAAGATATCACGACCGAAACCAGTCGGGTGGCCTACGTTGAGATCGCGTCACGGCTGGTGAAGGCAGGAGCGGACTCTCTGATCCTTGGATGCACCGAGGTAGGGATGCTGCTGAACCAAAGCAACGTCACAGTTCCAGTCTTCGATACAACTTTGCTTCACTGCCAAACCGCGCTTGATCGGGCGCTGGTTCCTTGAGCAATGCAAGCCGGGAACCGGTCGTGCTTGAATGTCCATCACGAAGCGGCACGGCATCAGCCATGCATCTTGGCTCCCTCGGTGATCCTATTGACGACTTTCATGTCGGCGCGTAGGGCTATTCGCGACGTCGACACGAGAGTCAGATTTGCCTGAAAGAACGGCTCTTGAAAGCTTGAGGCTTACCTTGCCCAGACCGTTATCAAATCATTTCAATTTCACCGTTCAACTTTCGTGCTCCGACGCCTGATATTCTTCCGACATCAAATTCCGCAACACGTCCACAGCCTGATCTGTCATGGGCGCGTGCCTGTTTGCGGGCCAGGCAACCGCGGTTGTGACGATTGAGATGTCCTCAACCAACGGCACGACCCGAACGTTTTCAGGCGCCAAACGCCTCATTGACCCCGGTACAAGTGCCAATCCCTGTCCGCAACTGACATACGCGAGTTGCGAGGAAATCGAACGCACCTCGTGCAGTATCCTCGGGCTCAACCCATGCTGTCGGCACGCCGATATGATACTGTCGAAATAGACGGGGCTCACCTTTCGTGACGACATGACAAGGGGGCTATCAGCGAGATCGGACAAAGTTACTTGCTCCGCATCAGCGTCAGGGTGATCGGCAGGCATCGCGACCCATAGCATGTCGAAGGTTACCGGAAACCCATTAAGACCGTCGCCCGGTGCGCCATCCAAACGATAGAATGCCAAGTCTAAAGCGCCGCTGAGCAAACCCGGTGCAGCCTCGACACTGTCGATTTCATGGATTGAAACTGTCAGATGCGGAAGGGCCTCGCGAAGGCTGCGCATCCAATGCGGTATGATATCGGTCATGGCCGACGTTATGGCCCCGACATTCAGAATCCCGGTTTGACCAGCGGCAACCTCTCTGACTGTGCGCTCCAGATCCGCAACCTGATCCATGAATTTCCGCGCGGCTGGCAAAAGCGCCACTCCCGCAGCCGTGAGTTTTGTGCCGCGTCTGGATCTGTCGAACAAAGTCACACCAAGCGCAGCCTCAAGCGTTTTGATATGTTCAGACAAAGGAGGTTGCGTCATTCCAAGCCGCTCGGCGGCACGCCCGAAATGTCCCTCTTCGGCAACGGCCAAAAACATCCACAATTGACGGTTAAGCCGAAAATCAACCTGCATTTTCGCCATGCTCTTTCATTCGCAAAAGCTATCACAGAAATACTTTAACAGGATTTTCCAGTTTAGCCACGATGTGGCAAAATCGCGGGCAGATCCTTTGAAACGTCAGGCGTTGACCTGCGTCCGCAATCAGCCTGCAATGTGTCAGGCAAGGAAAATGAGCCATGACCAAACACCCGGAATTTCACAATATTGATGATTGCAGTGACGCGATCATACGGCAACTGGCAGACGGATTGTCAGCGCATATCTACCCAGGCGATCAGGCGATGATTTCCGTCGTCACGGTCCAGCCGGGCGCATCGGGAAACCTGCATCAGCACCCGGAAGAACAATGGGGCATGTGTCTTGAAGGGTCTGGTGTCCGGGTTCAGGGTGACCAGGAAATCCCGTTTTCAAAGGGCGATTTCTGGCGAACTCCGGGTGGCGTGCCGCACACGATGCGCGCAGGCGCCGATGGATGTCGCGTTCTGGATATCTTTGCGCCGCCGCGCAATGAATATCGCAAGTCTGGTTCCAGGTTTGGAGCAGGCTGAGCCGTGCCGGTTACGCAGCACAAGGTCGATTTCCCTCGGCTTTCCGCCGAGGAAATGGCCGCTTGGGCGGGGGCGGAGGCCGCCGCTGTCTCTGATTGTCTTGATCGGGCGCAGGCGATGGATGGGGGCATCCAGCCACTGGCCCAGAACATGCGCTTGGTTGGTCAGGCCCGCACAGTCCGTTGCACAGTGGGTGACAACAGTGCGCTGCATGCCGCGCTTGATCTGGTGGAGCGAGGCGAAGTCTTGGTTGCGGATGCGGGAGGTTTTCTGGGCAACGCCGTTTGGGGCGGGTTGATGACCGAAGCGGCGCGGCGGAAAGGCATCGCGGGACTTGTCATTGACGGGGCTGTGCGCGACCGGTCGGATATTACGGCCAGTGCATTTCCATGTTTTGCCCGAGGGGCCGTTCCCGCCGGCCCGCACAAGAATTTCGGGGGCGAAATTGACGGCCCAATCGCCTGCGGCGGCGTGGCCGTATGCCCCGGTGACCTAGTGGTGGCGGATGGGGACGGTGTGACAATCGTTCCCTGGTCCCGTGTCGAAATCGTACTTGACGCATATCGATCTTTGAAAGTGAAGGAAGCCCATGCGTTGGCTGCGCTTGGTAACGGCGGTACGCTGGCAGAAATCTATGGCATACCTGAGGTCACGCGTTTGGAAAGGAAAACCGGATGAGTCCTGAGTGTCAGCAAACCATGCGCAGGCTCTACGTTGATGGCACTGAAGTGAATGTCTCCGCACTCCGACGAAAGGGCGAGAAAGCCCCTATACTATTCCTGCACGGCTTTGGCTCGACCAAAGAGGATTACGCAGATATTCAACGCCACCGGGACTTCGATCAGCACGGGATCTTGGCATATGACGCTCCGGGATGCGGGCGGACGACCTGTGACGACCCCGGCCGTGTTGACATCCCCTTTCTTGTCAACACCGCCCTTGCCATGCTGGACGTCGAGAGGATTGATCACTTTCATCTCGTGGGCCATTCAATGGGCGGCCTCACGGCTTTGATGCTGGCGAGCGCCCATCCGGAACGTGTCCTGAGTTTTTGCGACATAGAAGGCAACATCGCGCCCGAGGACTGTTTCCTCAGCCGTCAGATTCATGAATGCCCGGCTGAAAACCCCGAAGCTTTTATGAATGACTTCATCGAACGCGCCAGCAGGGCACCTGCTTGGTCGAGCCCGCTCTATGCCGCCAGTCTGGCGCATAAGGTACGCCCAGAGGCGGTGCGAGGTATCTTCACCTCGATGGTCGATCTGTCGGACAAAGCCGGGCTGATGGAACGTTTTCTCGGCCTGCCGTGCCCGAAGATGTTCATGTACGGTGATCAGAATGCTTCTCTGAGCTATTTGCTCCACATTGCTGCTCAAGGCGTGGAACTCGCTGAAATTCCGGACTGCGGCCATTTTCCGATGTACGCGAACCCGCCCGAAATGTGGCGCCGCATTAACCAGTTTATCACCCGTAGCGAGGCTGCGCAGTAACATCGTTTGCAACGAATGATTGCTGCGGCCCTCTGGATGGTAGAGTATTTCTGAAGCTGACCTTCATGCGTCGCGCAGCATTGGGTACAATGGGCTCCGAGCGGTCGTTCGCTGAACTCGGCATGAGCGTCCGCTCTGCGGGACAAACCTGCTATCGAAGATCGACACCCGAATGCCCAGTTTCTACAAAGCTCACCCATTAACCGTTTCCATATCCCAGGCTGCAAGCAGCAGCGGAAGGGCGCGGTCCCAATCCATGACGTCGACCTGTTCTGCCCAGGCGTGATATTTTTTTGTCAGCTCCATCTCTAACGGCGCATGTCGCCCTGCAAGATTGGCAAGTTCAGTACGGTCTGCTTCCATGTCATAAAGCTCCCAAGGCTGATCGTGCAGGCGAACGAGTTTGAACTGGCCCAACCGGATGGCAGCATTGCCTTCATGTTCCCAGAAAATGGGTTGTTCACGCACCCAGTCTTTGTCGCGGAAAACGTCCATAAGTGACTCGCCTTGAAGCGGTTGAATCTCATGGCCGCCGACCTCGGATTGATAGCTGGCCCCGCAAGCCTCCAGAATGGTGGGCAGGATATCGACCACATGACAGGGTGCTTGCGCGGTGCTGCGGGGCGCAAACCCCTTGGGCCAATGGGCGACAAGCGGCGTCGAGATACCGCCCTCATGCACGTAGTGTTTGAACAGTCGGAACGGTGCGTTTGACACGTTTGCCCAAGGCTTGTCATAACTTTGAAAGGTCTGAGCATCTCCGGGGCGCAGGTCGATCACGTTACCCATCGTGATCTTGCGTCCGTCATGGGTTTGGTCTGGATAGAACTGTGCCCAGCCATCCTCGGCCATAAATTCGGCGCAACCACCATTGTCGGACAAGAACAGGATCAACGTGTTTTCGAACTGGCCCAGCTGCTTGAGCGCGGCAATCAGCGTACCAATCGATTGGTCCATCCGATCCACCATGGCAGCATAGGTAGCCATCTTACTGGCCTCCCAATCCTTGTTCTTCTCGTCGGCCCAGCGGTGAACGTCATCGTCGCGGGGCGAGATATCCCAAGCCCGCTGAAAGACACCTCGCCCGTTCATTTCCTCGTGGCGTGCAGTGCGGATATGGTCCCAACCCCTGTCATACTCGCCATCATATTTGGCGATGTCTTCGGGATGCGCGTGAAGCGGCCAATGCGGTGCGGTATGTGCGAGATAGAGGAAGAAAGGCTTTTCATCTTCGACCGCGCCTTCGATCATCCCGATGGCCTTATGCGTGATTGCGTCGGTGAAGTAGAAATTATCGGAGATCGTTTCAACGCGGCTGTCGTCTTCGAGCATGTAGTGGGGCGAAAAGAAATGCGTGGCCCCGTCCATGATCCCGTAGAAATGATCAAATCCGCGTTGCCGAGGTGAGGGGCGCTCGACGTCGCCGACGCGCCAACTGTCGTAGTTGCGGGCCTCAAAATCACCAGCCACGTGCCATTTGCCGGACATGAGCGTTCGATAGCCATTCGCCCGCAGATGTTCGGCAATAGTGGCACTGTCGTTGCGAAGAAACCCTTGATAAGCGGGCGTGCCCAAATTCGCCCCCATGTGCCCAACGCCTGCATTGTGCGGATATAGCCCCGTCAGCAGTTAGGCTCGCGTCGGGCAACAGCGGGCGCAGTTGTACATCGCCGAAAGCAGGACACCGTGTTTAGCAAGTGCGTCAATGTTCGGCGTTCTGATCTCAGAGCCGGTCACGCCGAGGTCGGCAAACCCCATGTCGTCAGCCAAAATGAGAATGACATTCGGTTTTTGTCGGTCAGCCATTGCAGATCACTCTTCGGTTGCGCGGGTCGTGTGGTGCAATTGTTATTCCATTTCAGATATCTTGCTAGAGTGCTGAACGCGGTTTCAGATACACTCCTCTCTCTCCAGAGCGGACATTAAGACAGGTTGCAGCATTTAGTAGGGATGGGCTCGGATCAACCGTTCGCCGCAACCCTTCAAAACCACTGCTTCGCGGACTTTTCCGCTATTGGCCCGCTAGCGCCGGAGGGCCGCAGATAGCCTGAAGCGGACGCTCAGAGCTAAACTTTGCATTGTCCAGTATCTGTTACATAGCGGCTGATTGATCCGTTCGGCGTGGACCTTCGCGAAAACATTTCTGCACAAAACCAGCAATATACCGTTTCGGCTAACAATAGTCTTAGGATCTGCCTTCAGGCACAGGCATGATTTTCAATCACTCTCATTTCTCATCTAATTAACTAAGTTGTACTATATTTTAGAAAAGTCCAATATATGGTGCTTTAGTAATCTATCTGCCCTAAATAAAGATTAGGATTTGATGCAGGTTTTTCCCCGACCGCGAAGATTGATTTCAAGCGGGCAGGGAGGAAAACATGTCACAAATCACGATTACAGGTGCGCAGATTTGGGATGGCGTATCCGAGACGCGCTATCCTGGAACTGTCACGATTGACGGAAACAAGATTACCTCGGTCACCAAAGGCGAAGACGTCTCAGCAGAAGTACAAGGCGAGGTGATTGACGGTACTGGGCACACGCTAATGCCGGGCATGGTCGAAGGTCACTGTCACCCCAGCTTTACCGGCGTGGGCGAGCCATGGGAACTTGGTCAGCTGTGCCCCGAACAGCATATGTTGTTGACGGCCCAGAACTTAAGGTTGCTTTTGAGTCACGGGTTTACGTCGATCTTCGAAGCGGCCTCAGCCAAACCGATGCTCGGAGTTACAGCGCGTGATGCGATCAACGAGGGGATGTTGGACGGTCCGCGTATGCGTGCCTCAAGCCCCGAGATCACGACGACTGCCGGCTTGGGAGACGAGCGTAAGCGCCACATCTACCAGGAAAGCTTCGGGTTGGTTGCGGACGGCCCCCTGGAGATGCGCCGAGTTGCGCGGGAATGCGTGCGCGACAATGTCGACAACATGAAGATCAACATTTCGGGTGATGAGTTCGTTTCTTTCGCACGGGCTGAAATTACGCCTTTAGAAGATGATGAACTCGCCGCGTTCATGGCTGTAGCCCGGAAATACGGGAAGACGGTTGCGGCACACGCCCGGTCTTCAGAGTCCGTCAAAATGGCAGTGCGTCACGGGGTTGATTGCATCTATCACTGCGATTTCGCCGATGAGGAAGCGTTGGATATGCTGGAAGAAGCTAAGGATAGCGTCATTCTTGGCCCTGCCTTTGGTCTTGTTCACAACGCCACCCGCGAAGGTGAAGTAGTGGGTATCACAAAAGAAGTCGCTGAAGATCTGAACCTATTTCGTAAGTTCGACGCAACCTGCGCCACCTATCATGAAATCCGAAAGCGCGGTCTGCGGGTGGCGGTCGGTGGAGACTACGGTTTCGCAGTTACTCCGATGGGTCAAAACGCCCGCGACATCGAACATTTCGTGCGCTATTTCGGATATTCGCACGTCGAAGCGTTGCGCTGTGCCACGCATGTTGGCGCGCAATTGATGCAGATGGAGGACCAGATCGGTCAGGTCAAAGAGGGCTTTTTGGCCGATCTGCTGCTGGTCAAAGGCGACGTCACCCAGGATGTGAGCCTGGTCCAGCATCAGGACAATCTGTCGATGATTATGAAGGATGGGGTGATGTTCAAAGACCCCCGGACCGGTATCAGTGCAGGCGGCTTGATCCGCGCTGCCGAATAAAATCAATACGTTAGGGAGGAAACGCATGCGTATTTTGAAAACCGCGGCAGCTGCCGCGACTCTGGGGCTGTTTGTCGGATCGGCAATGGCGGATGGTTATCAGGGTGTGCCGCGCACCTTTCTGTGGAACCCGGGTGCGTCAGAAATCTATGACGCCGCCGAGTACAAGAAAGAGGGACCCTACACGATTGGGTTCTCGAACGCCTCGATCTCGAACCCGTGGCGCGTGGCGATGCTGCACGGCATCGAAGCGGCGGCAGAACGCAACGCCGACAAGCTGAGCCGTTTCATCATTACCGACGCCAATGACGATCCCAGCAAGCAGGCTGCCGACGTGCAGGATCTGATCGCGCAGGGCGTCGATATCCTGCTAATCTCGCCTGCAACGGCCGAGGCGATGGACCCGGTCATTCGCCGCGCCAAACGTCAGGGCATCCCAGTAGTTCTGGTCGACCGCTCGGTACCATCGGATGAAAACTTCATCAGCTTCGTAACTGCATCTGACCAAGCACTTGGCCGCATCTCTGCGCAGTGGTTGGCTGAAAAGCTAGGCGGCAAAGGCAAAGTCGTGATGCTTGGCGGGCTGGCCGGCGCGTCACCTGCCGAGGCTCGAATTCAGGCGGCCATGGAAGTGTTCAACCAGTTCCCCGAGCTTGAGGTACTGGAGACCCAATACACCAGTTGGTCGCCGGCCAACGGCAAGACCATCATGTCCGCCTTGATCCAGAAATACGGAGATGAGATTTCGGGCGTCTGGGCCGACTCGGGTCTGCAAGGATCGGGCTCGATCGAAGCCTTCTTGGCCGCCGGGTACGAGGCAGGCTCAATCCCGCCGCATACCGGTGGTGATTTCAACGCGATGTATCAGCTGTCGGTGAACAACGACGTGCCGATGATCGGCATCGACTATCCGCCAGCCATGGGTGCGCGGGCCTTCGAGGTTCTGTTCGACGTACTTGACGGCAAGGGCATCCCTAAACGGATCGAAGTGAACCAGCAGGTTGTTGTGTCAGAAGGTCATGAAACGCCATCGGTGCAGGCGGACGTGTTTGTTGCGGACTATGCGCTGATGGACAAGCCGGGCTCGGTCATCATGTCCTCGGGCGTTGGGGCCGACTATGATCCGGCCACCTTCTCGGCGGTTTATCCCAAGTAACCGGGATCATCACAGGCAGGGGCGGCACTGAATCGCCCCGCCACCACGGGAGGAGAGAAGAATGGCACAGCCATATCTGGCCGCGCGCGGCCTCAGCAAGTCATTTGGCCCCAACGAAGTGCTAAAAGGGATCGAGTTCGAAGTCCATGGCAACCATTCAGTCGCCCTATGTGGTGAGAATGGAGCCGGGAAATCGACCCTGATCAAACTGCTGACCGGGCTTTATACGCCGACTGGCGGGCATGTGGAATTCGAGGGCAGTGAAGCGGGTTGGTCTGATCCGCGCCAGAGCCTTAATGCCGGGATCGCGGTTGTGCATCAGGAATTTTCGGTTCTGGGTGCGCTGTCGATTGCCGAGAACATTTATCTGGGGGCTGAGCCACGCACCAAATTTGGCCTAATCGACCGCAAGGCATTGAAGCGCAACGCGCAGGCTCTGCTGGACGATCTGGGGATTTCTCTGAACCCCGACGATCTGGTCGAAACCCTGTCGGTTGCTGACAAGCAGATGGTCGAGATTGCAAAGGCGCTAAGGGTCGAGGCCAAGGTTCTGATCCTGGATGAACCCACGGCCGTGCTGAGCCAGAATGAAACCAAGCACCTGTTCCGCATTATCAATGACTTGCGGGAACGAGGTATGGGATTGGTTTATGTTTCGCACCGCCTGGACGAAATTTTTGAGATTTGCACCGATATCACGGTGATCAAGGACGGGGTCGTGACCTCGAAAGGGCCGACCACGGATTACACCCATGACAGTGTGATTGCTGCCATGGTGGGGCGCGAGCTTGGTGACCTCTTCCCGCACAAGGCCGTGAACCCAGCGGCGGGTGAGAAGGTGCTGGAAGTGGACAACCTAGTTGTGGCTCCGCACCTTCCGCCCGCCAATCTGGACGTCCACGCCGGTGAGATCGTCGGGCTCGCGGGTCTGGTCGGCTCGGGTCGGACTGAACTGGCGCTGGCTTTGTTCGGTGCGGCCCCCTCGACCGGTGATGTTACCCTGATGGGCGAGCCGATGCCCCATCGTGACCCAGCGGGATGTATCGAGGCGGGTATTCTGATGCTGACGGAATCCCGCAAGGACGACGGGTTGTTCCTGAATTCCTCGGTCGCACGGAACTTTGCGGCGACAACGCCCGGTTTTGGCGTGCATCACAACGCCATTCCACCGGGGCATGAAGAGCGTCGCGCAGCCGTTCTGAAAGACCGCCGCGGCGTGGTGGTTGACCACGTGGGCCTGCCGATCTCGGCGCTGTCGGGCGGCAATCAACAAAAGGTCCTGATCGCGCGCTTGCTCGAGAACCGACCGAAGCTGTTGATCCTCGACGAGCCAACCCGGGGCGTCGATGTTGGCGCAAAATCCGTGATCTACAAGACCCTGCGTGAATTGGCGGATGAAGGCATGGCCCTGTTGGTGATCTCATCGGAACTGATTGAGATCGTGGGGCTGTGTGACCGCGTTCATGTCATGCGCGACGGAGAGCTGGCGAAAGAACTGGTCGGAGACGAGATCACTGAAGAGGCGATCATCACCGTGGCCGCTGCCGAAACTAAACCCATCACGGAGTAGCTGCATGAGCACGATCGCCCGCGCTACACGCGCCCAGCCCGTTCATTTGGTAGTAGTTGCCCTGATTGCCATTGTCTTCGTGATTGGCATCTCGGCCTCGGACCGTTTCGCAACCCCGCTTAACATGGCTAATGTACAGGACCAGATGGTAGCCCTTGCGATTGTCGCTTTGGCACAAACTATTGTGATCCTATCCGGCGGCATCGACCTCAGCTATGCCGGAGCACTGAGTTTCCTTTGCGTGGTGTTTGCCGCCATTGCCGGAGATACGACGGGGACCCTATTGCTGGCGATGGCCGCGGTCGTCGCACTCGGCATCCTCATTGGCATGATCAACGGAGGCATCACAGCCTATGTCGGGGTGCACCCTCTGATCACCACGCTAGGTTCCTCGACGATTCTGGCAGGCGCTGCGCTGTTGATCACCCGACAGCCTTCGGGCTCCGTTCCGCTTTTCTTTGAGGATTTTACCTATGGCCGCCTTGGCGTGGTGCCCTATGGCATGATGTTCGTCATCGCGCTGTATCTGCTGATCGGTTTCATGTTGTGGCGCACGACCTTTGGCACCCGCATATTTGCCATCGGCGATAACGAGGCCGCTGCCGCTGTATCTGGCCTGCCGGTGAAACAGACCAAAGTTGCGATCTACGCTCTGTCCGGTCTGCTTTGCGCCGTAGCCGCGATGTATATGACAGGGCGTTTTGGCGTCGGAGACCCGCGCGCAGGCGTCGGGTTCGATCTGCGCTCGATCACGCCGGTGATTGTTGGCGGGACGTTGCTGGCCGGAGGCAAGGGCGGCGTTCTGGGAACTGCGCTGGCGGTGATCCTGCTTGCGTTCCTGGCGAATGTTCTGAATTTCATGAATATTTCCAGCTACTACCAGTGGATTGCCGAAGGTCTGATCATCATCGCCGCCGTTTCATTCTTTGCAGGAAAGGGCAAGTCATGACCGCGACCGCCACCAACCCTGAAAAAGCCAAACCCAACCGCAATACGGTGCGCGCGACCCAACGGCGAGAGCTGTTGATCCTGCTGGGTTTCCTCGCCGTGATCTGGGCAGTGACAACAGCTTTGTCTCCTCGGTTCCTGACACCGGCGAACCTGAAAGACATTCTGATCCAGGCCGCGCCGCTGGGCTTTGTGGTCATCGGTCAGATGATCGTCATTATCGTCCGCGGGCTCGATCTGTCGGTCGCTTCGATTATGGCCACGGTTGCAGTTCTATCGACCTCATTAATCGATTCGACGCCGGTGATCTTTATCGTGGCATTGCTGTTGGGAGCGTTCATAGGTGCTATTAACGGTTATCTTGTGGCCTTTCGAAAGGTGACCCCGTTCCTCGCGACCCTTGCCACCATGATCGTGCTTCAAGGTGTTCGCTTTGCCTACACCAAAGGCGCGCCGGGCGGGACATTGCCGGACACTTTCCGTTGGCTCGCAACGGGCGACATTTTCGGCGTCCCTGTCGCGCTGATTGCCTTGGCTATCGTGGGTTTCGGGATGCACTGGCTGCTGGAAAGAACCGTCTTTGGCCGTCGCTTGAAACTCTATGGAGACAGCCCGGAAGCCGCGTACATGACCGGCGCGCCGACCCGCCTGTTGGTTGTTATGGCCTTTGTCATCTCGGGCGTGCTGGCTGCTATCGCGGGGTTGTTCCTTGTTGGCTATGTCGGCATCGTCGATAACTGGACTGGGCGCGGGTATGAGCTGGACAGTATCGCAGCAGCTGTGATTGGCGGCGCGGCACTGTCTGGTGGAAAAGGCTCGGTGCCTGGCGTGTTACTGGCAGCGCTGATCCTGGTATCTTTGTTCAACATCGTCGTCATCCTCGGCCTGTCGATCGAGTTGCAGTTGGTGATCAAGGGTACTCTGATTATCCTCGCCGCAGCCGTTTACATGAAACGGTCGCAGGGCTGATCGGGAAGGCGCTCATGTCTCAGGATGACAAATCAAACGTGCAGCGCATCGCGGCGATCCTGAAAGGGTTCGACGCACGAAACACCCCGCGTCGCACGCATGATATCCTCGAAGACTTGGGCGTTACCCGTTCCACAGGTTTTGGTCTTCTACGGGCGATGGTGGCGACAGGGTGGCTGGAACGTTTCGACCATGGGTTTCTCAGGTTGGGACCAAAGTCCCGGCAGATGCTTTTTGCCGCGCTGGAGGTGCCTGAACCCTCAGAAGTGAAAAAGCTGTCGGCGCGACCGGGTGGTCAGGGATTCGGAGCGCAGGGTAATATTCCTGATCTGGAGTGGGACCCGACGCTGGTGCGGACTGTCGATGCCAGCCAATATCAGCGCGCAGCACCATACCGCATCGGTTTTTCCAACGCCTCCACAAGCAACGCCTGGCGCCGCGCCATGCTGCAAAGTTTGTTTTACGCGGAACGGATTGCGCAATCGCAGATCGAAGCGCTGATCGTTTTGGATGCGGAGGATGATCCCGCTTTGCAGCTTGCCCAGATTGACGAGCTGGTAGGGCAGGGGATTGACCTGCTGCTGATATCCATCACTTCGGTCAACGACAAGGCGCTCAGCGATCGTCTCGGAGAGCTTGCCGCTGAGGGCCTGCCGATTGTTGCGATTGACCGCCGCCCAAATGACAGGTCTTCGCTTGTTTCATTTGTCACGGCATCGGACAGCAGGATCGGACGTATAAGCGCCCTGTGGATGGCCGAAACTCTGTCTGGTCAGGGTCGGGTGTGGATGCTGAGCGGGCTGGACGGGGCCAGCCCGGCTCTGAGACGACAACAGGCTGCGCTTGCAGTGTTCTCGGAATTTCCGGGCATCAGGGTTGAAAACGTCAGCTATACCGACTGGACCGAAGCAGGTGGGTATGATGCCATCGACAAGGTGCTGGCCGAGGCACGCCGACCACCGGACGGGGTCTGGTGTGACAGTGGTCTGCAAGGGGTGGGTTCAGTCAAACGTTTCCTGGATGGCGACTTTGATATCCCGGCCCACACCGGCGGCGACCTGAACGAGATGTACAAACTATGCCTGCATCACAAGGCGCCTATGGCTGCATTGGACTACCCGGCCAGTATGGGCGCACGGGCGCTGGGGCTGGCACTGGATATTCTTGCCGGGAGCACCGTTCCGCAACGTGTAGAAGAGCCCGTTCAGATCGTGTTGCCGCGGGGATTGGAAACACCCTCGGTCAAGGCCGATAGCTGGGCCGAACTGCATGTCGCCTGGGATTTGCCGGATGATGCCATCCTCTCGCAAGGTCCAGCCTTGCGACCGGAAAAACGATCCATCAAAGGGAGCGCTACAGCATGACCCAATCCGCCTATGAACGTGCAATTGACGTCTTCCAGGCACTACTGAACGCACCCGGACATGAGGCGCATGGCTCTCCGGCGGGGTTGATCCGAGCGGCAGGGTTGCCTGCCAGCAGTGGTTACCGGCACACCGCGACGCTTGAAGCAGAAGGGATGCTGCGTCGGGACGCACAGGGTTGTTATCTGCCCGGCATGTCTGCCATACGGATTGGTCTGCAAGGGTTCGGCGTCGGTCGTCTGGCACCGTTGGTTCAGCCTATCCTGCTGCAATTGCGCCAAAGTTCTCAGATGACATCATTTCTGGCCATGGCACAGGATCTGGAACTGCATATGGGTCCGCATTCGGTCGGGCGTGAGACACGCGCGACGCCCTTGCAGCGTTCTTACGGGTTCGAGACCATTCCGGAATTCAACATCGGTCAGGTCACGGAAACTAGTTTGCGCTGGTTCGAAGGTCGCGTCGCACGTCGCACCAATGTCGCCCTGATCCCAGTCGAAAGCACGGCCAGCAGCATTGCCGTTGTCGGCTTGGTTCTGAATTCCACACGCGGTGCTACCGATTTGCAAAACCGTGCGTTGCGCCAGGCTTACGGACAAATCGCGAAGAAAGAGGTTTAGCCATGCAGGCCTTCTGGGACAGCCAGCTCAAATTCTCTGAGGTTATTCCCGGTTTCGCCGAAGCGTTGGACCGTATGGCGCGGGACAGCGACGCTGTAGCTCAACAGTGCTTGTTTACACGCACGGCTTACGGAGACCATCCGCGCCAGTGGGTTGAATGGACCGAAGGCACAGGTCCAAACTCTGTTTTGCCTGTCATCATTCACGGTGGCTATTGGCGGGCGCTAGAGGCCGAGGCGCATCGTTTCATGGTTCCCGCGTTTCTGTCAGCGGGGGCCAGTGTGGCCAATATCGAATACCGCCTGATGCCCGAGGTTCGGTTGGCCGATGTCGTGGCAGATACCAAAACAGCCTTGCACAAACTGGCCGAGGTGTTTCCTGGGGTGCGGTTCGTCCTGATTGGCCATTCCGCCGGTGCGCATCTGGCGCTATCGGCCACGACCGACGATGCTCTGGCCGCGCGAACGCTGGGTGTTCTATCGCTCAGCGGGGTTTATGATCTGGCCCCCGTGCGCCTGTCTTTTCTGCAATCGGAACTTGGGCTGACTGTGGAAGAGGTGGCAGAATTCACGCTGTCCGCGCATGCAAACCGACCACCTGTCCTCTACATCAATGGCAGCGCCGAAACCTCCGAATATCTGCGGGGCGGCGCGCTGATGTCGCAATCCGAAAACGCGGATTGGCACATGATCACCGACGCAGACCACATGTCTCTGACCTGGGCCGCCTGCGATCAGGCCGATCAGCTTTTGTCCAAACTTTATTCTTTGGGAAACACCAAATGACACTGAACTTACCTGACACCGGAACGTTCGTCGGCCGTATCTGGCTGCCGCAGGCTCGAGGCCCCGCAGTGGTGGCGCGGCGGGGTGATCGTCTGGTCGACATCACCTCGTCACAGACCCCAACGATGCAGGCGCTTCTGGAACTGGACGATCCCGCTGCTGCGGCCAATGCAGTGGACGGTACGGACATCGGCGGTATCAACGAAGTCTCGGCCAACTCAACAGAAGCGCCCGATCCATCCAGACCATATTTCCTTGCACCATCCGACCTGCAACCGATCAAGGCCTGCGGCGTGACTTTCGTATCATCGATGTTGGAACGTGTGATCGAGGAAAAAGCCAAGGGTGACCCGGCCAAGGCGGACGCCATTCGCGCCCGCTGTACCGAGATTCTGGGCGACAGCCTGCGGGATGTGGTGCCGGGCTCGGACAAGGCAATGGCGTTGAAAGAGGCACTGATCGCCGAGGATGTTTGGTCGCAATACCTTGAAGTTGGTATCGGCCCGGATGCTGAGGTATTTACCAAATCGCAAGCCATGTCAGCGGTAGGCTTCGGCGCGAGCGTCGGGTTGCACCCGATCTCGACATGGAACAACCCCGAACCCGAGGTCGTTCTTGCCGTCGATAGTGCTGCTCGTATCAAGGGCGCGACACTTGGCAACGATGTGAATCTGCGGGATGTCGAGGGGCGCTCGGCGCTGTTGTTGGGAAAGGCCAAGGACAACAACGCGTCTTGTGCCATAGGTCCGATGTTGCGGCTGTTTGACGACAGCTTCGGGATGGATGACGTCCGACAGGCCGAACTGACGCTGAAAGTAACCGGCGAAGAAGGGTTCGAAATGCACGGAACCAGCTCGATGGCCGAAATCAGCCGTGACCCGGAAAATCTGGTTGGTCAGGCGCGTGGCGCGCATCATCAATACCCGGATGGTTTCTTTCTTATGTTGGGTACATTGTTTGCACCGACACAAGACCGCGATACGCCCGGCGGGGGCTTTACCCACAAGATGGGTGATCTGGTTGAAATATCGAACCCGGCGCTCGGAAGGTTGGTCAACACGGTGCGCCTGTCCACTGAATGCCCGCCCTGGACCTTTGGCACCAGCGCGCTGATGAATAACCTTGCCGCACGCAACCTGATCTGAGGAATTTGAGATGAACGGACACAGCCTGATTGCCGGAGAATGGATGGCAGGCAACAGCAGCTTTCAGTCTGCCCCCGCAACCGGAACGCCCAGGACCTATTCAGCCGGTACGCCGGAACTGGTTGCGCGGGCCTGCGCTGCAGCCGAGGATGCCTTCTCGTCCTACGGGTATTCAACCCGTGAAGACCGTGCTGTTTTTCTGGAGCGGGTCGCTGACGAGATCGAAAAGCGTGGAGCAGATATTACCGAAATCGGCTGCGCGGAAACCGGTCTGCCAGCGCCTCGGATGGAAGGTGAGCGGGGGCGGACCACTGGGCAGTTGCGCCTGTTTGCAAGCCATATCCGCGATGGTGCGTATCTGGATTATCGCCGCGACGCGGCCTTGCCCGATCGCCAGCCATTGCCGCGCCCGGATCTGAAAATGGTGCAGCGCCCTATTGGCCCGGTGGCGGTTTTCGGCGCGTCAAATTTTCCGTTGGCCTTTTCGACTGCGGGCGGGGACACCGCAGCCGCGCTGGCGGCAGGATGCCCCGTGGTGGTCAAAGGTCACCCGGCGCATCCCGGCACGGGCGAGATCGTGGCTGAAGCCATTGACGCGGCCAGAGAGGCTCTTAGCTTACATCCGGGAGTGTTCAGTTTTGTTCAAGATGGCGGCGTTGCTGTCGGTGGCGCGCTGGTACAGAACCCTTTCATCAAAGCTGTCGGCTTCACCGGGTCCTTGCGCGGAGGACGCGCTTTGTTCGACCTCTGCGCCGCCCGCGAAGAACCAATCCCGTTCTTCGGCGAGCTGGGCTCGGTCAATCCTATGTTTCTACTGCCTGCTGCCCTAAAATCCCGTGGGGCAGAAATTGCCCAAGGCTGGGCGGCCTCGCTGACGATGGGCGCAGGCCAGTTCTGTACCAATCCGGGCTTGGCCATAGTGCCAGATGGCCCAGACGCCCAAACCTTTATCACCGAGGCCGCCGAGGCGATACAGGCTGCCGCCTCTCAGACCATGCTGACAGACGGTATTGCCCAAGCGTTCCGCGATGGTCGTGATCGCATCGCGTCAGCGCCCGAAGTCACGACATTGGTGTCCGGAACAGCCGAAAACCGGGACGCGAGTGCCTTTCTCTATCAGGTCTCGGCTGAAGCCTTTGAGGCCAACCCGGACTTATCGCACGAGGTTTTCGGGCCGCTGGGACTTGTCGTCGTCGCCAGGGATGCCGACGCCTTCACTACTATCGCACGGACGTTGGAGGGTCAGTTGACCGCGACCGTGCACATGGATTCCGCAGACGTCCCACATGCGTCGATCTTGCTGCCTATACTCGAGCGTAAGGCCGGGCGCGTTTTGTTCAATGGTTTTCCCACCGGGGTCGAAGTTGCAGACAGCATGGTGCATGGCGGCCCCTATCCGGCATCGACAAATTTTGGAGCGACCAGCGTAGGAACACTATCGATTCGTCGCTTTTTGCGACCCGTTTGTTACCAGAATGTACCTGAGGAGATCAGCATAGACATTTGACGCCTTTCGGGTGAGCAGCTGTTGGGTCGCTTTTGCAAAAACGCCTTGCACGGCTCAGCGAGCAGGTCACTTAACAAATTGAAGTCAAATATGGTCAAACGCCCATTCGTTGTAGCCCTGCTCTCCCCTGTACCAAAGTACTTTGTCAGCCTCAGACTCTCCGTGGTTCCATCGCTGTTTGACGCCTTGGCCCATTGCCTTACGGACAAGAGCACGCCGCTTTTGGCTAAGGACAATGTCTTGAATTAGTTCGGCTTCATTCCATTTCTCAGCGACTTCTCGGATGAAGACATTGACCAATTCGCGATGGCTTTCTGAGCCCACGAGATTTGCCCTCTCGTTCGGGTCATTCAGAAGATCAAAAAGCATGATACCGTCATGGGACGAGGAGATAAACTTGAAGTATCCTCGGCGGATCATGAACATCGGAACCTTAGTCGCCTCGGCCAAATACTCGGCATAGACCGCGCGTTCAGACGGCGGATTGCCCCTGTCTGCGAGTGCCAACAGATCCACGCCTTCCAACGGTTCTACAGCGTTCTCAACCTCGGCAATTGTGTTCAGGGTCGGGACGATATCGACAAGAGACGTCAACTCCTGAACCCGTTGTGGCGCGATGCCGGGGCCGGCGATGATCAGAGGAATGCGCAAGGACTTTTCAAAGAAATGCTTTTTAAACCACATGCCACGTTCACCAAGCATCTCACCATGATCCGAAGTGAAAATGATCACGGTGTTCTGATCCGCACCGGTTGCACGCAAGGCATCCATGATCCGGGTCATCAGGCTGTCGATATAGCTGATCGATCCATAGTAGGCGCGGATGGCGCGGGCCACGTCCTCGTCACTGAACTGAATGCCCAACATGCCAAAATCCTTAAGCAGACGGACAGAGTGAGGATCGTGCTCATTTTCTGACAAAGCCCCGACAGCGGGCATCGGAATGTCTTTTCCTTCGTACAGGTCCCAGAATTCCTTTCGGCACAGATAGGGTTCATGCGGATGGGTGTAAGACACCTGCAGAAAGAATGGACGTTTGTCGTCACCGCGCGCAATGTCGAAAATATGTTGTATCGCCTTGAACGTAACCTCTTCATCATAGTCGATCTGGACCGACCGCTCGCAGATCCCGGCGATGCGCACGGCCCGGGGATCGTTGGTGTCGCGCTTGCCCTCGTTTTCCCAATTGGGAACCCAGGCGAAATCACCCGGATACAGGTCTGCTGTCAGGCGCTTTTCAAACCCGTGGAACTGATCAGGGCCGATGAAATGCATCTTGCCGGACAGGGCCGTTTGATAGCCCGCTGCGCGCAGGTAATGCGCATAGGTCGGGATTTCGGCCGAAAACTCTGCTGCATTGTCATAAGCGCCAACTTTCGACGCCAGCTGCCCTGTTGCCATCGAAAAGCGGGATGGTGCACAAAGCGGATAGTTACAATAGGCGGTCTCGAACACGACGCCACGCGCGGCCAGATCATCGATGGTCGGGGAGTGGCAGATTATGTCTCCGTAGGCGCGCAGGGCAGAGGCCGTCAGCTGATCGACCTGAAAGAAAAGGATATTCGGGCGAGAGTCGGTCATGTCACCCCCGTCCCATCAGGTTGCGGACATAGCCCACCGGGCCGGTTTCGTACCATTTCTTATGACCACGCTCACGCGACGAAATGCCAAAGCTTTGCGATACACGGTCAATGACGATAGCCAGAAACACGATGCCCAACCCGCCAACAGTCGCAAGACCCATATCGAGACGCCCGATGCCGCGCAGAACCATCTGGCCCAACCCGGTCACGGAAATCATCGAAGACACCACAACCATGCTCAGCGCCATCATGATGGTCTGGTTCACGCCGGCCATGATCGTCGGCATCGCCAAGGGCAATTCGACCTTGTAAAGCGTTTGCCGGTTCGAGGCACCAAATGCGCGCGCAGCCTCGACCATATCACCACGAACTTGCCGGATGCCCAGATTGGTCAGACGCACCACTGGCGGCAGCGCATAGATGAAAGTTACGATTACGCCTGAGACATTGCCGATCGAGAACAACATCACGATTGGCACCAGGTAGACAAAGGACGGGATCGTCTGCATCAGATCGAGCATGGGCTGCAGAACCGTCCAGAACCGATCGTTCTTGGCTGAATACACACCCAGCGGAATGCCGATCAGTGAACAGAACACAACGCATGTCAGTACGATGGACAGGGTGGTCATGCTTTCTTCCCATGCACCCATCAGACCAATGGCAAGCATGCATACCGCCGAGATCAGGCCCAGGCGGCGACCGCCCGCCTGCCAGGCCACCAAAATGATCAATGCCAGAACCAGCAGATCAGGGGCCTGGGTCAGAGCGTCCTCCAATCCGGTCAGAACAATCTCAAACGGCACCTTGATCGCTTGAAAGATGAAGCGGAAATTGGTCACCACCCATTGGAGAAAGGTTTCAACCCATGTGCCGACGGGAACCCATTCAGTGTCAAAAATGTTCCAGATATCCATGATTTCGCCCCTTACCCGCGCAACGCGGTCAACGCGTCTTTGATGGTGATCTGCCCAACCGAGGCATGATCCGGACTAACGACGGTGACCGGAGACTGGTCCTCCATGAACAGATCAATGATCTCTCCCAGCTCAGCGTCGACGCGTATAGTTTTTTCGGTACCCTCCCTCCCGTTCAGCGGTTCCATGATGGTTTCAGCCCTGACCAGCGCTACACGGCTGATGCCTTTAACGAATTCGGCGACATAGTCGTCTTTCGGGCTGGTCACGATTTCTTCGGGTGTACCGATTTGAACGATCTCACCGTCGTTCATGATGGCGATGTGATCTCCCATCCGGATGGCTTCATCCAGATCATGGGTGATGAACAGCGTGGTTTTGTGCATATGCGCTGACAAGTTCAGAAACTGGTCCTGCAATTGGCGGCGGATCAGAGGATCAAGCGCTGAGAATGGCTCGTCCATCAACAGGATTTCTGGGTCGGCTGCCAAGGCGCGGGCGAGACCAACACGTTGTTGCATGCCGCCCGACAGCTGATCGGGGTAGTGGTCAATCCATCCGCCAAGATCCATGGCTTCGAGCGCCTTGATCGCCGCTTCTCGGCGCGTTTGCAGATCGATGCCGCGGACTTCGAGCCCGAAACCGACATTTTCGCCCAAGGTTCGATGAGGCCACAGCGCCATATGCTGAAAAACCATGCCAATCGTTTCGGCCCGCAATTGGCGCAATTCTTCTTCGCCCATCGTGTCCACACGTTTTTCGGCCACATGAATTTGGCCCGACGTTGGTTCGATCAACCTGTTGACATGGCGCACAAGGGTGGACTTACCCGACCCGGACAATCCCATGATGCAGAAAATTTCGCCTTTCTTGACGCTGAAACTCGCATCCCGCACGCCAAGAACACAGTCAAACCTGTCGCGCACGTCCTCTTTGGACAAACCCTCGGCCAGAACCGCCTTCATGGCTTCGTCCGAGCGATTACCGTAGATTTTCCAGAGGTCACGACATTCGATCTGTGCATCAGCCATTGTCTTGTTCCTTAAAAAAAACCGGAGCGGCCGGAAAAGCCGCCCCAAAGTCTTCGGGGAGAGTTAGTTTGCGGCGGCTGCGGCCTCGGCCACCCAACCGTCGAATTGCGCTTGGTTTTCGGCTATCCAATCGGCAGCGTGGCGCTGGAAGTCTTCCAACGTGTTTTCCCCGTCTCGCAGTTTCACCTGCGCCGCGTTGACGGCGCTGATCGGGATGTCGACCAGTTCAAAGAACTTTGCGGCGGCAGGGTTGTCTTCAAGGAATTCGTTGTTCGCGACGATATAGACGTCGTTCACAGCAAAACCCGCATCCATTTCACCGTCCTGCTGAACACCGATCTGCACCACATCTTCTCCGGGCACCAGAACGTCACTGATCCAGTTTGGCGTCCAGGTGTAATACAGAATGGCGCCGCCTTCGTTGTACCGTGTAATGGTGTCCGCCATGATCGCAAAATAGCTACCTTGATCGTGTTGAACGGTGTCGCGCAGGTTCAAATTGTCCAGGTGATCCTCGATCGCGATCTCGCAGCCCCAACCCGGATTGCAACCCGACAGGTTGGCGCGGCCATCACCATCTGCATCAAACAGGGCAGCAACTGCAGGGTCGGAAAACTGCTGCACGCTGGTAATGCCGTTCGCTTCGGCAGTCTTCTTGTCAATAAAGAACCCTTGGCCAGCGCCGGTTATTCCGGCCTTGACGCGCGTCATGGTGCTTTCGCCGCCGGATTTGTCGAAAAAGTCGTTATGCAAGGGCTTCCAGTGATTGAAAGTGTAATCAGCGTCGCCAGACGCCACCGCCAGATGAACGGCCGGGAAATCTGCTTCCAAGGTTTCTTCGACGTTGTACCCCAAAGCCTCCAAACCCTGCTGCACGACCATGTGCTGAAACCATGCGTTGGCGGGCGATCCTTTGATAGGCGAGACATCAACACCTGCGCCAGGTTGTTCGGCCGCAAACGCCGGAAGTCCAAGCACGGTTGTCATCGCGGCGGTACGCGCAAGATTGGAGAAGTTTGTCATGTTTTCCTCCCTGAAATTTACAAAGGCCTGTTCGGCCGGTTTCTTCTCTTGGGCTAATTTTTGTCATCTGAATGCAGTTGTGAAGTTCCAAAATACCTTCCACAATGTTAACCATTGCGTTATGGCAAACCTCCGCAAAACTCTTACAAAGCTTCCCCATTTGATTACCTTTGAAGCGGCATGCAGAAATTCCAACTTTACACGTACGGCGGAAGAGCTGGGCGTCACTCGCGTGTCGGTTAGTCGCCAGATTGCCGAGCTTGAACAAGCGCTTGGTACGACGCTGTTTGTCAGGGACCACAGAAAAGTATCTTTGACTCTAGCGGGCAGGATGCTGGAGGCTGAGGTGGCTCCGGCTTTGCATCAGATTGCAAACGCCGTTCTGAATGTCTCAAAGACGTCAGGTGATACCCCACTTACAGTGACCACAACGACTGCCTTTGCTACCTACTGGCTCATGCCGCGGATGGTGGATTTCAGCAATCAGTTCCCGGAGGTTGAACTGAACCTTGTGGTCACTGATCGTAAGCTCGACCTTGCCGCCGAAAACGTCGATGTCGCGATCCGGTATTCCAAAGACAAGCCAACTGGAGACAACGTAACTCCGCTATTGCGCGAGCGCATTTTTCCAGTGATGAGCCCAAAATACTCTCCCAATACCTCACTGTCAGAACCCGTTGATCTGATGAACGAAAACTTGCTTCATCTATCTGGGATCTATCGGCCCGGAGCCCGCTGGCCGCATTGGTTCAAGGCCAACGGTTTGGTGCTACCAGCTGAGTCCAGTGGAGTAGCGTTGAATACCTATATAAACATGTTGCAAGCCGCGATTGCCGGACAAGGGATTGCGTTGGCCGGAAACCCATTGGTCGATCCGTACCTTGCCGATGGGACTTTACTAAAGTTGGATGGCTTTTTGGAGATTGAGCGAGACTACTTCTATTTGATCAACGCGACGACAGAACGAGCGGACGCAGAGAAGTTTTGCAGTTGGGTTTTTGATCAGACAGCTCAGGTTAAATGCCCACCAATCCTGAGATAATGTGTTCCTAAGGGAGCTCGACCAGCCCAATTTTTACTATCGCACCGAAATGTAGCAGTGAGCAGTCCACTCAACTTTGCAAAGTCGGCTTTGCTGCATGGTGCTGTCATTTGGGCATCGCGCAGCATCGGTCAAAATGGGCTCAAAACAGCCATTCGCTACAGCTTGCATGAATGTCCGCTCTGCGGGACGGAGCGGACATTCGTCTTGTGCCGCAAGAGGTCTGAGCGCTGTCATAGTGATCAAGGCCAACACCCGACCGCATTTGCGGCTTCCGCAAATTGTCGGAAGCTTCTGGGTTCACGGCCCAAAGAGCGCTGAAGGCCATCTGAAGTGCTAGCGTTTTTCCCATCGAGTATTTGCGCAACAAGCTTGGCAACAAATTCAGCATCCGCATTCGGAAACCCAGCGGCGATCAGCGTTGCTTCAAACTCCTTGGGTGTGATTGTTTTGTACGTAATGTCTCGCCCTGTCACGGCCGCAATTTCCGCCACCGCTTCGTCCCAAGTGAGCAAGTCAGCTCCGGTGATTTCATACACTTTTCCGGCGTGGCCCTCCTCCAATAGGGCTGCAACAGCTACGTCCGCTACATCTTCCAGATCAACCCACGGCTCCTTTTCGCCGGAGTCGGGAGCCGAGACCTCGCCAGTAAGAACGCTTTCAAGGAACCCGCCTTCGCTGAAGTTTTGCATGAACCAACTGGGTTGAAGGATTGTCCATTCAAGAGAAGAGTCCTTGATCAATTGCTCGCACGCCTGAGCGCGCGCCTCGTTGCGCTCTGACAGCATGACGACACGGTGAAGCCCGGCCTCTTCCGCGGCTTTGACAAAGGCAGCAATTACGCCGTGGGCGGAGGGCACAGCGAGGTCTGGAGAATAGGCGACGTAAGCCGACTTTATTCCCGCTAAAGATGCCTGCCATGTTTCAGGGTTTTCCCAATCAAACGGAATAGCGCTTCGCCGTGTTCCGTATCTTACGGCCAAACCTCGCGCCTCCAGCCGCTCCGCGACCCTTTTCCCTGTTTTGCCGGTGGCACCGATGACGAGGATTTCATTGCTCATGGATCTCTCCAGCATTTTTAATTTGGTTTTTGTTCAACGTGCGAAGTCAGGTCTTGTTTAGACCAAAATGGGTCAAGGCGCGTTCAGCGATCAAAGGCCCTGCCGCTTCCTGCACGAAGTGCCCACCTTCAGGAATTTCCAGAGGGTCCGGACAGCCCTTGATGAACGTGCGCAGGTGGTTCATCACGTTTGGGCCGAGCATTTCATCCTTCATGCCAATAGCCATGAAGCTCTCGCCGTCCCATTCAGACGACCAGAATTGAGCCGCTTTCTGGGAAGTATCCACGCCGGGCGAATCCATGGTGCGTGCGATCAAATGGGGGAACTGACGAACACCGGCTTTGTAGGTTGCATCCGGGAAGGGTGCGGCATAGGCAGCCGCTCCGGCCACCGAGATGCTGGGTTCATTCTTTTGCATGATGAACTCTATAGGAACGTCCGGATCAGAGTCGATGTCCGCCTGCCACGCGTCGAAGGCCGGCATATCGACAGGGCCTGCCATGAGCCCCGTGTTCATGATCAAAAGCCGCTTGAACCGCTCTGGCATTTCCATAGGCAGCGTAAGGCCAAGCACACCACCCCAGTCCTGCACTACGAGTGTAATGTTGCGCAGATCGAGACGCTCGATCAGTGCCAGCATGTAGTCGCGATGGAAGTGGAAGGAGTAGATCTCATCATCAACGGGCTTGTCGGACTTGCCAAATCCCAGCCAATCCGGCGCGATGACACGTGCCCCAGCACTGACGAAGACCGGGATCATCTTTCGATAGATGTAGCTCCAGCTTGGCTCGCCATGCAGGCAAAGAAACACCTCCTGCGCATCAGTGCTCCCTTCGTCGATGTAGTGACCGCGCAGTCCTTCATACCCTGGCAGGTCATCAACGTAGTGCGGTCGGAAAGGAAACTCCGACAGTCCTTCAAAATGGATTTCCGGTGTGCGCAAAGCTTCGATCATGGGGATTCTCTCAATTTGGTCAAGTGACCAAAAGTACTAGGTCACTTGACCAATTAGATCAATCCCTTAATTTGTGGAGCGAGAAAAAGAACTGTAGAAATACGTAAGAGGGACTTAAAAATCTAAGGTGGATCAAATAATTACAGCCAGAAACAGATCAGCAAAAGAAGCGCAGATTCTGGAATGCGCGCTCAAACTCTTGATCGAGATAGGGGACGCAGGTCTTACGATGCGCCGGATCGCCGATTGCGCCGGTATGCGATTGAGCAACGTGCAGTACTACTTCAAGTCTCGCGACGATGTTCTCATCGCAATGGTCGCGCAATACTTCGACGAATGTGCGAAAAGCCTGCAAAAAATGACTGAAGAAAGCATAGCGGAGAGCGAACGCGAACGCGTCCGGTTTCTCGTGACCGCAGGTCTATCGCACGGTCAGCAGATTAGCGACATGTGCCGCGCATTCCGCGAGATTTGGGCAATATCAAGCAGAAATGAAATCGTTGATAACTCCCTAATGGATTACTATCGCCGCTTTGCAGATCTCATGGCGGAATATGCACTTAGCGACGAATTAGACACGGCTGATCGTGAAAAAGTGAAGGCCCTCTTAGTTCCTTATTTCGAGGGATATTCCGTGACAGCGCGATCTTTGGCTGTGGAAAACAATGTTGTCGAGGACATGATAACGGATATTGTTTTAAGTCTGGTGAAGGATGATATGAGCTAATAGCACATAGCTTATGGAAAAATAGATTCCCGACATTTGCCATCCGTTCAAACTCTGAGAACGAAGGTAGCGACTGCTTTGGGCTCGAACCAGACCTTCGATGCGGCTGACGCAAATGGCCGCTTTGGGCCGTCCGCTCAACTTTGCAAATTCTGTCCTCTGCGATTGTCGGACATTGTCGGTGCCCTCTATGAGCGCAATTCTTAAGTCAATGCGCAGGCCATGTTCCAACCCAACACAGAACTTAAGTATCGGTCAGATCGCCCTTCACTACACGAAACCCATCCGTTTCCAGCGTGACAGCTGCCGCCGAAGCAATGCTCGTTCGAAGCATTCAACCGCGTCCTTTGATTACAAGTTCCACCGCGGCGCGGACTCCGTCCGCGGTTGCAGTGGGTCTTGGTTCATAGCGCGCCTCGTCGCCGATTTGGTATTTTCCGGTTCGAACCAGAAAGGCCGCGCCAAAGCCTGCCTTCAAAGCGCCCGCGATATCGCTTTCGGCATCATCGCCAATCATTTTTACGTCAGCAGGCTCTAACCCCATGCTTTGTACGGCAGAGCGGAAAAACGTTGGTGATGGCTTTCCAAACAGGAGAGCATTTTTGCCGCTAGAATACTCAAGCGCTTGGACGAAGGCACCAGCA
Source organism: Ruegeria sp. HKCCD4884 (assembly GCF_013110855.1). Lineage (NCBI taxonomy): Bacteria > Pseudomonadati > Pseudomonadota > Alphaproteobacteria > Rhodobacterales > Roseobacteraceae > Ruegeria > Ruegeria sp. HKCCD4884. The sequence continues at coordinate 282,823 of NZ_WVRJ01000003.1, read as the reverse complement.
TCCAGGCTCAATTCGCCGTCTGTATCGCGAAATACCCTGTTCGACGCCAATGCGAGAAAGGGAGCCCCGTCTTTGATCAGGCGAAAGGCTGTGTTCAGCCGTTGATAGGTGAAAAAGAGGCCGGCATCTCCAACGATGACCGCTTTTGGGCCGGACTTCGAGCACGCTGCAAAGTCCTCTTCCAGATCCGGATGGATCAGCAGATGTGGCGCGAAACCGTTTTCCTCTAGCCAAGCACAAGCGGCTGCAGCTGGTGTGAGGATTTCTGTGGCATCTGCCTCTATTCCGAAGCCCTGTAGCTTACCCAGAATTGCGCGCTTCGGTCGTTGGGTCGAATTCGTTAGAAAGCGAACCGGAAGCCCTACGTTCCGTATGCCCGAGACCGCCTCCGCAGCGCCCGGCAGCGGCTCGTTACCCTGATACAGAACACCTGCGATATCAAAGAGAACGCCTTTGCTCACACCTTCCTCACAAACTACGAAAAACTCTTTCTTTCGGGTCAATTTGCCCAAGTGGTGGTTCGCTCTTGACGCCCACTTAGCCATCAAATAGGAAGGCGAAACATTGAGCGGGTATAGCTTAATGGTAAAGCCCCTGCCTTCCAAGCAGGCTATGTCGGTTCGATTCCGTCTACCCGCTCCAATCACCCTTACTTTTCTGCGTCAAATGGCCCTTTCGGGTGGCTGATCCATGTCGTGATGCTTGACCAGAAGGGCGGCTGAGGCCAAGAAAGCGTTCACTTTCTAGCGTTCAATCCATAAGGGCCCGACATGGCAAGACAGACCGCCAACAAACCAACTCAAGCCGCTGCCCCCGGTGCCAGCGAAGAGCGGGCCCGCTCAAAGAAAATTGGGGTACTGGCCTCGCTCTGGCCTTTCATGAAGCCGTACAAGCTTTTGATGATCGGCGCGACTCTGGCGTTGATTCTGACCGCAAGCATGACGCTGACCCTGCCACTTGCAGTGAGGCGCGTGATCGACAACTTCCGTATTCAGGATGGCGAACTGCTGGATTGGTATTTCCTGGCGGCACTGGGTATCGCCGCTGTTCTGGCTGTGGGCACCGGCATCCGGTATGCGCTGGTCACGCGGCTGGGCGAACGTGTAGTGGCCGATATTCGCAAGGCCGTGTTCGATCGCGTGATCGCGATGAGCCCTGAATTCTATGAACGCATCATGACCGGCGAGGTGCTCAGCCGGATCACAACGGACACCACCCTGATCCAATCGGTGCTCGGGTCATCCGTGTCGATCGCGTTGCGCAACATGCTGATGTTCTTTGGTGGGCTGGTTTTGATGCTGCTGACCTCGGCCAAATTGACCGGGCTGGTGCTTTTGTTGATCCCGATTGTCGTTGTTCCGATCCTGGTTCTGGGCCGCCGTTTGCGCGTGATCAGTCGTGAAAATCAGGATTGGATCGCAGCCTCGTCCGGAAATGCAGGTGAGGCATTGGGCGCTGTTCAGACCGTGCAGGCTTTTACCCATGAAAAAGAAAGCCGCAAGCAATTCGGAGAGATGACCGAAACCTCGTATGTGGTCTCGTTGCGTCGCATTCAGACCCGTGCGATTCTGACGGTCATCGTGATTTTCTTGGTCTTTTCTGGCATCGTCGGTGTCCTTTGGATGGGCGCCAATGACGTACGAAACGGTGTGATGACCGAAGGCGTTCTGGTGCAGTTCGTGATCTATTCGATCATCATGTCAGGCTCGGTTGCGGCCCTGTCAGAAATCTGGAGCGAACTTCAACGCGCGGCCGGGGCGACCGAGCGTCTGGTCGAACTTCTGAATGCCGAAGACACCGTGACCGATCCTGCCAAGCCCTTGACCCTGCCCAAAGATGTTAAAGGTGAAATCCGGTTTGAAGATGTCAGCTTCCGCTATCCAGCGCGCCCCGATACCGTCGCGCTGGATCATCTGTCGCTGCAGGTCAATCCGGGCGAAACTGTCGCGTTTGTCGGACCGTCAGGTGCAGGCAAGACGACCGTCATTCAATTGATCCAACGCTTCTATGATCCCAATTCGGGCCGTGTCACGTTGGATGGCCATGACCTGCGAGAGCTGGATCGGGCAGATTTCCGTGCCCATATGGCTCTGGTTCCGCAGGACCCTGTGATTTTTGCCGCCTCGGCCCGTGAAAACATCCGCTTCGGGCGTTTGGATGCAACCGATGCCGAAGTTGAAGCCGCGGCTCGTGCAGCCGCCGCACATGAGTTCATTGCGGCCTTGCCGGAAGGGTATGACAGCTTTGTCGGTGAACGCGGTGTGATGCTGTCCGGTGGGCAAAAGCAGCGCATTGCCATCGCCCGTGCCATCCTGAGAGACGCGCCGGTTTTGTTGCTGGACGAGGCGACCTCGGCTCTGGATGCAGAAAGCGAACGTGCGGTGCAGGGCGCGGTAGACCAGATGCGCGCCGGGCGCACGACGCTGATCGTCGCGCATCGATTGGCAACCGTAAAAAAAGCCGACCGTATCGTCGTGCTGGAAGAGGGTCGTATCGTGGCGCAAGGCAGCCATGATGATCTGGTTTCTCAGGACGGGCTGTATGCACGTCTGGCCCGGTTGCAATTCACCGACGGTGTTGCCGCAGAATAAGGGTGACGCACGGGCATTTTCCCATTCGCCGTAGCGTCATTCTACATTTTACTCGTTGTCACAGCTAAGCCCTCGCTTGCGCGTGGTCGGTTTTGATCCCATCTTGGAGGCGAACAACAAGCCCGCGCGAAATGCGGGAGATCATACGGGAGGAACCACATGGCTTTTGTGGGATTGGAAGACAAAACGCGCATGGAACAGGAAATGCCGTGGGAGGATCGGGATTTACCCGTCACCTTCCATCAGCTCTTGTCGCGCACGGCAGAGAAGTTTCCCAACCACAATGCCATCAGTTTTCAACTGTTCTCGGGGCCAACCGACAAGGCCGAGACCCTGACCTGGTCGCAACTGCAGGGCAAGGTTAACCAGGCGGCGAACCTGTTCCGTTCGCTGGGCGTTGGCGAAAAAGATGTAGTGGCCTATGTGCTGCCAAACTGTAACGAGACGCTGATCACGATGATGGGCGGAGCGGTAGCCGGGATCGTGAACCCGATCAATCCGCTGCTTGAGCCGGAACAGATCGCGGCCATCCTTCGCGAGACCGGCGCCAAGGTTGTGGTGACGCTGAAATCGTTCCCAAAAACGGATGTGGCCCAGAAGGTGGAAGAGGCTGTGCGTCACGCCCCCAAGGTCAACACCATTTTGGAAATCGACCTGAATCGTTATCTTACGCCACCCAAATCCTGGCTGGTGCCGTTCCTGCGCCCAAAGATGGGTGACAAGGAAAAACTGGCCCATGCGAACTACAAAAACTTTAATAAAGAGCTGGCCAAGCAGCCGACCACGCTGACGTTTGAAGACAGCAAGGAAGACCGCGTTGCCTGTTACTTCCATACGGGTGGTACGACGGGTATGCCAAAAGTGGCGCAGCACAAGTATTCCGGCCTCGTCTATAACGGCTGGCTGGGTCACACGCTGTTGTTTGACGAAAACGACGTCATCATGTGCCCGCTTCCCATGTTCCACGTCTTTGCGGTGCACGTGATTATGATGGCGGCCGTGTCCTCGGGCGCACATGTAATCTTCCCGACACCGGCCGGGTATCGCGGAGACGGCGTTTTCGACAATTTCTGGAAGCTGATCGAACGCTGGAAGGTGAGCTTTATCATCACCGTACCCACCGCTATTTCGGCCAAAATGCAGCGCCCGGTCGATGCCGATATCTCAAGCGTGAAAACGGCCTTCTCTGGCTCGGCCCCGCTGCCGGTTGAGTTGTTCCGTCGCTTTGAAGAAGCCACGGGTGTGAAGATCGTTGAAGGCTATGGCCTGACCGAGGCCACGTGTCTGGTGTCGTGCAATCCTGTGGATGGTGAGAAAAAGATCGGATCGATCGGTATTCCGTTCCCCTATACGGATGTAAAAATCCTGCAAAGCGGGCCGGATGGACCGGTCGAATGCGGTACGGATCAAATCGGAGAAATCTGTATCTCGAACCCCGGTGTCTATGCGGGCAACACCTATACCGAGGCCGACAAGAATGTCGATCTTTACTATTACGACAAGTATTTGCGCACGGGTGATCTGGGGCGGTTTGACGAAGACGGCTATCTGTGGATCACGGGTCGCGCCAAGGATCTGATCATTCGCGGTGGCCATAACATCGACCCAGCCGAGATCGAAGAAGCGCTATTGGGACATGAAGCTGTCGCGTTTGCAGGTGCCATCGGTCAACCAGACGCGCATTCCGGTGAAGTGCCATGTGCGTTTGTCGAACTGGTCGACGGGGCGTCGGTCACGGAAAAAGAGCTTATGGACTACTGCAAGGTTCATGTACATGAACGTGCGGCGCAGCCCAAGCATATGACCATTCTGGACGAACTGCCGAAAACTGCGGTTGGTAAGGTCTTTAAGCCCGATCTGCGCAAGCAGGCCATCACACGTATCTATAATGGTGCGCTTGAGGCAGCTGATGTTTCGGCACGTGTTGTTTCAGTGATCGACGACAAAAAGCGCGGTCTTGTCGCGCAGCTTGACGCGAACGGATCTTCGGAAGACGATGTCTCAAAAGTGCTGGGCGCATTTACCCAGCCATGGGAGTGGTCTGAGTAAGCCGGAGGGACAATGGACTATGAACGCCTGATTGACGAGGAAACCTGGGCGTTCATACGTCGCACGGCTGAAAGCTATCCCGATGATGCGGTTGATCTTTCAATTCAGGATCAGCGTCGCGTCTATGACACCATGTGTCAGGATTTCCGACAACCTTGCCCTGCGGGTGTAGAAACACAGGATCAGGCGGCTGATGGCGTTCCGGTCCGTATCTACACCGCCGGGCAACCCACGCGAACCATCGTCTATTTCCATGGCGGTGGGTTCGTTGTGGGTGGGTTGGACAGCCACGACGATGTCTGCGCCGAACTGTGCGCCCAGACAGGGTATCGTGTCGTTTCGGTTGACTACCGGCTGTGCCCGGAACACGTGCATCCCGCGCAGTTCGAGGATTGTTGGACGGCGGTGAATTGGGCGGCGCGTGAATATGGTGACCCGCTGATCCTGGCCGGAGACAGTGCTGGTGGGAACCTTTCCGCTGCCGTTGCCCATCACGCGCGTGGGCGATTGGACGGCATCTTAGGGCAAGTGCTGATCTATCCGGGGCTTGGTGGCGACCGTAGTCAGGGTTCATATCTTGAACACGCCCATGCGCCATTGCTGACATTGGACGATATCAAGTTCTATGAGACCGTCCGATGTTCAGGTGATCAGCCGCAGAACGACCCGACCTACGCGCCCTTGCAGGACAGCGACTTTTCGAACCTGCCCCCAACTGTGGTTGTGACGGCCGATTGTGACCCGTTGCGTGATGACGGTCTGAACTACTGTCAGCGAATTACCGCAGCAGGGGGCCAGGCCCATTGGATCAACGAGCCTGGCCTTGTGCACGGCTATCTGAGGGCACGGACCTCGGTAAAACGCGCTGCGGAAAGCTTCGAACGTATCTCTGTCGCTGTCGAAGCCTTGGGGCAAGGGATCTGGTCTTACGACTAAGAATTATCTTAGTGCAAAGACGCGTTCGCCTTATCGCAGGAACACTTCGCCTTTCATCGTCTCTGCAATGGGGGCGCCCATTCGGCTCAGGATTGTCGGCGCCAATTGCAATTGATTGATGACGGTCTCTGCGTCAGGTCCTTCTGCATCGCCGAAGTAATACAGTGCTGTTTCCTGTTGCAACGGGCCACGACCACCGTGATGGCCGCGCTCGTCCTGCCCGTGATCGGCGGTTACGATCACATCATATCCCAGCTGACGCCAGCGGGGTATAAAAGGGGCCAGCATCTCGTCAGCGACAAAGCAAGCATGATCCATTTCTTCGCAATCGTGGAAGAAACGGTGGCCCATACTGTCCAGCGTGCAGGTGTGCAGGATGCCATAGTCCAGCCCGAAGCGCAGGCACAGATTGGTAAGTGTCCCATACAGGTCCACGTCGGATGGCGTCATCTGATTGTCTTTGCCATATCCCGTCATGCTGTGGAAACGACCATGGTTGATCGTCTGGCTTTCGGGCTCGTCATATTCGATATCACGGACATAGTCGAACGGGTGGCGGTTGAAGAACTGGGACCAGTAGCTATGCGTTACTGCTCCGGTTACGCCGCCACCTTCGCGAACCTGACTGAACACATCCTTGTGGCTCAAACGAAAGACGTTGCCGTTGCCGGTGCAGCCATGTTCCTGCGGTGTCACACCTGTGTGGATTGACGCATAGCAGCTGGCCGACGTCGAAGGCAGCACGGCCCGCAACTTCCAAACCCGTGCGTCGCCACTGTCGACCCAGCCTTCCAGATTGCCAAACAAACGTCGAAAATTGCGATAGGGGACGCCGTCCAGAATGATGAGCAGAAGTTTGCGGTCCATGCCCGAGCCTTTCAGTAAATTCTTCAGTCGAGCCTAGGAGATTCGCGGCCCTAAACGCGACTGTTCACGCCCCCAATAGCAAAATCCCGACACCTGTCATCTGACAAAGCGCCGGGATTTTCAGATTTCATGGAACTGTCACAAGCGTGGATCAGTTCCCAGCGCTCTCCATCTTGCGATGGGCGACAACCTCTTCCAGCCAACCCAGATGCATTTCGGGCACCGAGCTGAGCAGAAGGTCGGTATAGTCGTCAAACGGCGGGCTCAGCACCTGCGATTTCGGCCCGTAGCGCACCACGCGCCCCTGATACATCACCGCGATGCTGTCGCTGATCGCGCGGACCGTCGCCAGATCGTGGGTGATGAACAGATAGGCCACGTTCTCGATCTTTTGCAGGTCCAGCAGCAGCTTGAGAATGCCATCCGCCACCAGAGGGTCGAGCGCAGACGTTACCTCATCACAGATGATCATCTTCGGCTTTGCCGCCAGTGACCGGGCGATGCAGACACGCTGTTTCTGACCACCGGACAGCTCGGCTGGATAGCGGTCGATGAACTTTTCGCCCAACTCGATTTCATCCAGCAGTTCGATGACCCGCTTGCGCTTTTCCGCACCCCGCATGTTGAAGTAGAATTCCAGCGGGCGGCCGATGATGGTTCCAACGGTCTGACGCGGGTTCATCGCCACGTCGGCCATCTGGTAGATCATCTGCAATTCGCGCAGGTCTTCGCGGGTTCGGCCTTTGAGGTCTGGCGATAGTTTGCGCCCGGCAAAGGTGATTTCACCATCACGAGGGGGCAACAACCCGGTGATGACCCGCGCCAGCGTCGATTTACCCGAGCCGGATTCGCCCACAACGGCCAGTGTCTGCCCCGGATGAAGCTCGACATTGACGTTGTGCAACACGTCGAAGTTCAACCCCTTGTAACGCGCGGTGATACCGTCAACGCTGAGCACCGGTTCTGGTGTCGGTTGCTTCTCTTCATGCTCAATTGAGCGAACCGAGACCAGCGCCTGCGTGTATTCCTCCTGCGGATTGTTGATGATCTGATCGGTGTTGCCGTACTCGACCGTATTGCCCATGCGCAGAACCATGATGTCATCGCTTACCTGCGCCACAACTGCCAAGTCATGGGTGATGTAAAGTGCAGCAACCCCGGTGTCCGCGATGGCTTCTTTGATTGCCATCAGAACATCGATCTGGGTAGTCACATCCAACGCCGTAGTGGGTTCATCGAAGACCACAAGATCAGGCTCGGGGCACAAGGCCAGAGCCGTCATGCAGCGCTGCAACTGTCCACCCGAAACCTGATGCGGGTACCGGTCGCCGATATTGTCCGGGTCGGGCAGACCCAGCTTGGCGAACAGTTCACGCGCCCGGCCTTCGGCCTCTTTGCGGCTGAACTTTTTCTGTTCGACCGCAGCCTCGACCACCTGATCCATGATCTTCTTGGCCGGGTTGAAGGACGCCGCGGCGGACTGAGACACATACGTGACTTCGCCACCGCGCAGCTTGCGGATATCCCCGTGCGAGGTTTTCAGGATATCACGCCCATTGACCCAAACCTCACCACCGGTGATCTTCACACCACCCCGGCCATAAGCCATTGAGGCCAGACCGATGGTGGATTTCCCGGCGCCGGATTCCCCGATCAGGCCCAGCACCTTGCCGCGCTCGAGATCAAAGCTGACCCCGTGCACGATCTCGATGTCATGAGGTTTTTCACCCGGTGGATACACGGTTGCGCCGATCTTGAGGTCGCGGACCTTGAGAAGTGGATCGCTCATCCCCGGCCTCCTTTCAGTGATGTGGTGCGGTTCAGGACCCAGTCAGCCACCAGGTTGACCGAAATCGCCAGCGTCGCGATGGCGACAGCGGGATACAGCGCCGCACCGATACCGTAGACGATGCCGTCCTTGTTTTCCTTCACGATGCCGCCCCAGTCCGCCAGCGGCGGCTGAACGCCCAGACCCAGGAAGGACAGGGTCGAGACAAACAGGACCATGAAGATGAAACGCAGACCCAGTTCAGCCACCAGCGGCGACAGAGCATTGGGCAGGATTTCCCGGAAGATCACCCAGATCTGGCCTTCACCCCGCAGGCGCGAGGCTTCGACGTAATCCATTACGGCGATGTCCACCGCAACAGCGCGCGCCAGACGATAGACGCGCGTGGCATCCAGCAGGCCCATGACAACGATCAGAACAGGGATGGTGACCGGAACCATGGCCAGAACCACCAATGCGAAGATCAGCGATGGAATCGACATGATCAGATCGACTGTGCGTGACATGACCTGATCGACCCAGCCGCCCATAACGGCCGCCAGAAAACCAAGGACCGAGCCGGTCACAAAGCTGAGGATCGTTGCTGCCGTGGCGATGAAGATCGTCGTGCGCCCGCCATAGATCATGCGGCTGAGAAGGTCGCGGCCAATGTTGTCCGTGCCCAGCCAGAATTGCGAGCTTGACGGCTCCCACACATCGCCGACGACCTCGGCCATGCCATAAGGGGCCAGCAGGGGGGCAAAGATGGCAACAAAGAAGTACAGGCCGGTAAAGCCAAGACCGATCATTGCAGAGATAGGAATGTTCTTCATTTCGGATGCCTCAACCTTGGGTTGGCAAGGATCGAGACGATGTCTGCAATCATGTTCAAACCGATATAGATCGCGGCAAAGATTACACCGCATGCCAGGACAACGGGCACGTCACGCTTGGTCACGTGATCCACCAGATATTGCCCCATGCCGGGATAGACGAAGACGACCTCGACCACGACGACGCCAACAACAAGGTAGGCCAGGTTCAGCATGACCACGTTTACAATCGGTGCGATGGCATTCGGGAATGCGTGGCGGTAGATCACCTGAAAGTTGCTCAGGCCCTTAAGCTCTGCCGTCTCGACATAGGCCGACTGCATCACGTTCAAGATTGCAGCGCGGGTCATACGCATCATGTGCGCCAAAACCACCAGAGTCAGCACGATGACAGGCAAAGCGATAGAGTTCAGCTTTTGCCCAAGGGTCATGCTGTCGTTGATCATTGCAAGCGGCGAGAAGAAGCCCAGTTTGACGGCAACGAAGTAGACCAGCACATAACCGATCAGGAATTCGGGGATAGAGATCGTGGTCAGTGTGACCGCCGAAATCATCTTGTCGGGCCAGCGGTTGCGGTAGCGGACCGCCAGAAGGCCCAGGAAGATTGCCAGTGGAACCGAAATAATAGCGGCCCAGAACGCCAGAAACAGCGTGTTGCCCAGACGGCTGCCAACGGATTCAGCGATGTCGAGCTTGTTTGTCAGTGATTGGCCCAGATCACCCTGCACAATGCCACCCAACCATTCAAAATAGCGGGTCAGGGCTGGCCGGTTTAGGCCCATTTCTTCGCGCAGGTTTGCCAGCGCTTCGGGGGTTGCGGATTGGCCAAGGACGGCTTGCGCCGCGTCCCCGGGAAGGGCTTCAGTGAGGCCGAATATCAGAGCCGATGCACCGAAGAGAAGCAAGAGTCCCAGCGCTAAGCGCTGGAACACCAGTTTGATGATGGGATGCATATACAGTAGCCCGGATCAGACGAACCACATTTTGCGGGACATATTGCCGTTCATCAGCTCTTGTGTCGGGTCGGTTTCCCAACCGTCCAACTGGTTGCTGATGCCCTCAACAAAGTCGTTGAACATCGGACAGATCAGACCGCCTTCATCGCGGACCATCATGCCCATCTGGCTGTAGATACCTTTGCGCTTTTCAGGGTCAAGTTCAGCACGTGCGGCAAACAGCAAGTCGTCGAAGGCCGGGACCTTGAACCGCGTGTCGTTCCAGTCCGCAGTCGACAGATAGGCAGTCGCATACATTTGATCCTGAACCGGACGGCCACCCCAGTAGGACGCGCAGAATGGCTGAACATTCCAGACTTCCGACCAGTAGCCATCATTTGGCTCACGCTTGATCTCAAGCGGAATTCCAGCTTCTGCTGCAGACTGTTGGAACAGGGCCGCTGCATCTACCGCACCAGGGAAGGCGCCATCTGCCACACGCAGAATAATTGGCGAACCGTCATGGCCCGACTTTTGATAATGCTCAGCGGCCTTTTCAACGCTGAATTCGCGCTGCGGAATAGTCTCATCAAACAGCGGGTAAGCCGCGTTGATCGGCATGTCGTTCCCGATCGAACCATAGCCTCGAAGCACTTTCTCAACCAGATCCTCTCGGTTGATGGCGTGTTTCAGAGCGAGGCGCAGTTCGTTGCTGTCGAACGGTGCAGTGTCAATGTGCATGATGAAGACATAGTGTCCGCGACCTGCGGTCGAGTGCACTGTCAGGTTTGGCGCGCGTCCCAAAAGGTCGGCCACTTTCGGTTCGACCCGGTTGATTGCGTGAACTTGTCCAGATTGAAGCGCGGCCGTACGGGCCGTAGCATCGTTGATCACGATCACTTCTACACTGTCGAAATTTCCGAAATCCGAGTTCCAGTGGTTTTCGAACTTTGTGTAAAGATGGCGTACACCGGGTTCATCCACTTCTACCTTATAAGGTCCGGTTCCGATGCCTGCGCCAGGATTCTCCATCCCTCCGTCAGGCTGAACGATCAAATGATAGTCGGCCATCAGATAGGGCAGATCAGCGTTTGGCTCAGTCAGCGTGACTTGGAAGTTGTCCCCGTCAGCTTTCATGGACTCGATACCTTTCATGATGCCAAGCGCACCAGATTTCGAGTCTTCGTTCGAGTGACGCTGCATCGTTTTAAGCACGTCTTCGCTGGTCATCGTTTTTCCGTTGTGGAACTCAACGCCTTGACGCAGCTTAAATGTCCATACTTTGGCGTCTGCGCTACCTTCTACGCTTTCTGCCAGGCGTGGCTCGATGGTGCCATCGGGTGCCACTTCAACCAACTGATCGCCGAATTGTTTGCCGTTCTGGAAGGGAACTGAGCTTGCATAGGTCGCCGGGTCAAGCGAGTTAGTTGATTCGCCACCTTGCAGGCCAAACTTCAGGTCCCCGCCTTTTTTGGGCCCTGCCGCCCGCGCGGCATCCGCAAACATCGTGCTGGCCATCGCTGCCGAGACGCCTAAAGCCGCAGCTTTCCCCATAAATTCGCGGCGGGTCATCTTCCCGGCGGTGACCTGGCCGGCCATGTGCGTGATTTGTTCGTTCATTGAGTATTCTCCCTATTGAGTGGTTTTAGCCCTTTGCGGACTTTTTATTGACGCATGAGTCAAAGTTGGCGCATTTCAGACAACCGAGCAAGGATATTTCGCGCGTGCACCGAAAACGATGGTCTTCACGATGACGTCACGAACGCCGCCTTCGTGATCTGTATATTGAGAAACCGTCTGCATATTCTTTCATTTTCGGTTCTTGATGGAACAAAGTGTAGGAAAATGCGTCAAATCATACGCGTATTGCGACAATTAGATCCATTACGTTGGTCCCGGTTGGTCCTGTCACCAAAAGCGCACCCGCTGAATCCAGAAAAGTACCGCTGTCAGCGTTTTGAAGGTAGGTTTCGGCTGCGTCCACCCAAGTTGCGCCAGTCACGATCCCTCCGGCTGCGTTTGTTGGGCCGTCCGTGCCATCTGTACCACCAACAACAACCGTCAGGTTCGTTTGACCTGAGATCTCTTTGGCCAATGCAAGCGCCAGTGCCTGATTTCGCCCACCGCGCCCTGGGTGACCGGGTAGAACCACGGTCGGTTCACCGCCAAAGATCATCACACCCTTGTCCATGCCGCGTAGCATCGATCCAAGCTTTGCCGCCACTCGCAGATAGTCATCGTGCAGCGCTTCGTCATTGGCCAGAACCGTTTGACCCGCTTCGCTTGCTGCTAAGGCAGCCGCATTTCGGGCATGTGCGTTTGACGCCACGATCTGTGTCGTCGCAGTGAAGCTGTAGTCATCTGGCAAAGCTCCAATGCCCGAGCCAATGACATTGAGATCGTCGCCGGGCACGTCTGAAATCGCCAGAACAGTCGCCTGTGCGCCTTTGAAATGAGACAGCAAGCCGCCGCCCTTGATGCGTGACAGCTTGCGCCGCTCGGCGTTCATCGCCCGAATGTCCATTCCCTCAGACAGCAGTCTGCGGTTCAACGCCTCCAGATCGCGTAAAGATGTGCCGGTCAGAAGATCCTCGGCCAACGAGGACGCGCCGCCTGAAACCAACAGAAGGACATGAGAGCCCGGCGGCATCTGCTCCATCGCAACGCGGAGCGCGCGCCCACCCGCAAGGCTGCGGTCATCCGGCACCGGATGAGAGGCCTCGATCACCTCGACCGACTCGGGAAGATCGCGACCGTGTTCGTCTTTGGTGACCACAAGAGTGGGGATCGGACCAAACTGAGCCAGCGCCGCACGTGCCATCGCGGCAGCGGGTTTGCCGACCGCGAGAATCCGATCGGGCTTGGGAACACCCGGCAGTGCGGCCTTGGTGGCAGCGTACCCATCGACCGCATCAACTCCGGCCTGCCAAAACGAAACGGCTTGCTTTGTGATATCCATCAATTCTCAATCCAGATCGTAACAGGGCCGTCGTTTACAAGTTCGACCGCCATATCAGCCCCAAACTGCCCCGTTTCCACCGCAATACCTTGTGCGGAAAGGTGATTTGCAAATTCTATATACAGGCGTTCACCCTGATCCGGCGGGGCTGCGGTTGAAAACCCCGGCCGGTTGCCGCTTTTTGTATCGGCGGCGAGTGTAAACTGGCTGATCACCAAAGCCGATCCGCCAATATCCCGAAGTGAGCGGTTCATTTTCCCCGCATCATCTTTGAAGATACGAATCTTGGCCGCCTTTTCGGCAAGCTTCTTGGCCTGCTCGTTGCCATCGCCCTGCATGGCGCAAACTAGAATCATCAACCCCTGTCCACATGATCCTGTGACAGTGCCATCGACCGACACTTTGGCATGCGATACCCTCTGCAATACTGCGCGCAAGGGATTCCTCCTTGTTATGCAAAAGCCAACCTCTGGGATTGTTTAATCCCGCCATTCCACAAAGTCACTCGGTGCGGCGCGTTCTGTGCGAAAGCTATTTGCAGGATGATCAGGGGCCGCATAGCCAAAAGAAATCGCGCACAGGATCAAGCGGTCTTCGGGGATCTGAAAATAGCGATGCAAGAATGGACCGTAAGTAGCCAATGCGGCTTGTGGTATGGTCGCGATCCCCAACGCTTGGGCTGCCAGCGCGAAGGCCGTGACAAAACCACCGCAATCCATCGCGCCATAGGGGCCAAGCTCGGCCGGGCTTGAAAGGATGGCGCAATGCGGTGCGCCGAACAGGGCAAAGTTCTGCATCATTTGCTGCGCCGACCCGGCGCGGTCCCCGCGTTCCACCCCAACAGCTTCGTACAACGCCCAACCACAGGCGCGGCGGCGATCCTGGTACACGCCGGAGTAGGAGGTTGGAAACGGCAGATCCGGTGCTGGGGTTCCGCTGACAGCCTCCGCTATCATCGCTTTACGGAAAGCATCTGTTTCATCTGCGCTGGTGATCACCAACTGCCAGGGTTGTGCATTGCACCAGCTAGGGACTTGGGATGCGCTTGCTAGGATCTGTTGAATCTGTGCACGGGGGACTGGCTCAGGCAGAAACGCCCGGCAGGAATAGCGGCCATTCAGCAGAGTATTCAGTTCAGCTAACGACACGGCAGACCCATCCCTTTGTTTCCGCGCTGAACATGACCGGGCTTTGCCCGATGCACAAGCCTGTCCGCAGGTCCGACTATTTCCCTGTGGCCGCCAAATACCCGACACCCGCAGCCACCAACAAACCTAGTACAACAGCGATGGTGATTTTGATCGCTGACCAAGGACGTTCGCCTTGAACCCGCCCGGTTCTGCCATTGACCACAAATCGGTAGGTCTGGCCGCGGTATTTATAGGCGGCCATCCAAACCGGCAGAAGGATATGCTTGAACGTGACATCACGCACATCTGTATCTACGGCATGAATGCGCTGACGGTCCCCGCCGATGTCAAATCGAACATCCCGCTCGATCACGCGCGCCATATGGGCGCGGGCTTCGGCGTACCCTTCCCGCAGTTCAACGCTGTAGGCTTCAGCACGGAAACCGGCCAGGTATTCGGGCTGATAAGGCTCCAGCGCGGGCAGATCCCAGGGCTCCAGCGCGTCGGTGTAGCGTTTTGGAAGCGACTTAGACGCCAGCACCAACACGTCGTCAAAAAACCGCGCGACGCGGCCGGACTTGGGGGTCCAGCGTACCTTTGGCACTTGTTGCTGAACCCGCTTGCCGTCTCGCATTACGGTGCGGGTTTCATAATAGACAGTGCCGCGTTCGCCGCGATACGAAGACTTGGTGTCGGCGTCGAAGGTCCAATAGGGCACGTAAATACCCTGCATCTTGCGCCCTTTGCGTGCATATTCCTTCAACCCGTTTGGTGCGAACCACAGTCGCCCCAACCAATCGCCCATCGCCTTGTGGGCTGATCGTTCGTCGAATGCAAAAGGCAATACGCCTTTTGGTTTGATATGCCGGTTGATCCCGGTATCTGTCACGACCGGCGTGGCGCAAAACGGGCATTCTGCTGCATGGGTGTTTGGGTCGAACTCCACCTGCGCGGCACAGTTTGGGCAGGACAGAACGCGGGTTTCCTCGATCTCACTGTCCGGCAGGCGGTCAGCGATGGCGGCGTCAAAGTCCAGCTCTCGCAGACTTGCACCGCCCCACGGCCCGGCACTGATCGGCTCGGAATGCCCGCAATGATCACAGGTTAAGGTACCATCACCAGGGTTGAACCGGTAGTCAGCGCCACACTGGTCGCAGGGGAAACGGTGTTCGGTCGGGTCAGGGGCGGTGACTTGTGTCATGAATTACCCGGTGGTCATGATGAATAGGAAGGAAGACCGTGTTTGTTCACGTTCCAGGCGGAGGAGGCGGCAGGATTGTGAACAACTGCGCAAGTTCCTGCACGTCGCCTGCCTTTTTCCAACCGTCTTGTCCTGCGGTCCAGACATATGTGTCACGTGTCAGTTCGCCTTCGCTGGCCATGCGTCCCATCTTGGCTTTGGAAAACGGCCCACTTGTCTGACCATCCACAGCGATATGCCACACATGTTCGACAGGTGGCGGAGGAGGCGGTGCCGCATGTGCTACCGGTTGCGGGGCAGCGGGGGCGGGCGATCCCCACGGGCCGCTCGGCTGGCTCGCTGCCATGTTCGACATTTGCTGTGCCATCGCCATGCCCATACCCATGCCAAGACCAGCCCCCATGCCGCCGCCTTGACCCGGATTATTGGCCGCAGCCGTCATTGCCTCTGCAGCGGAATACTGTGTGAACTTACCCAGATCGCCCGCCAACCCCATCGATGTCCGCTTATCCAGCGCTGCCTCGACCGCAGGCGGCAGCGAGATGTTTTCAATGTAAAACTCCGGCATTTCCAGCCCATAGCTGTCCAGAACGGGTGTCACCTCGGCTGCGATGAGTTTGCCCAAATCGGCGGTGTTTGCGGCCATGTCCAGCACCGGAATGCCTGAGCCCGAGATGACGCGGCTGAACTCCTGCACGATGATATTGCGCACCTGAAAGCTGATTTCATCCATTGTGAATTCGCCATCTGTCCCGACGATTTCGACAAGGAACTTGGCTGGGTCCTTTACACGCACCGTGTAGGTGCCATAGGCCCGAATACGGGTTGGCCCAAACTCGGGATCGCGCAGCATGATCGGGTTTTTGGTGCCCCATTTCAGGTCGTTGAACCGAGTTGTGTTGACGAAATAGATCTCGGATTTGAACGGCGACTGAAAGCCGTGATCCCAATGCTGAAGGGTGGTCATGATCGGCATGTTGTTGGTCTCAAGCATATAGAGACCCGGCGTAAACACGTCGGCCAATTGCCCTTCATGCACGAACACCGCTGCCTGACCTTCGCGCACGGTCAGTTTGGCACCGTACTTGATCTCGTGCCCCTCACGCTCAAACCGCCAGACCATCGTATCACGGGTGTCATCCACCCAATGGATAACGTCAATGAATTCTCCGGTCAGAAAATCGAAAATTCCCATTTGGGTTCTCCTGTCCTTGGGGTCAGAGCGGCTGACCCATTAACTCGCGGGCAATAATACGTACGACGGGGCGCGCATCATCCACGCCCACACCAGGTTGTAGGCGCTGATCATACAGCATCGTCAACAGTTTCTCGTCATGGCTGGTCAGCAGCGCAAACTCATCATCATCGTTGAAAATCGAAGGCCGTGCTGCGGGGCTGTCATTGGACAGACCAAGTCCCTGCGCAATCTCTTCGTGAATACAACTGCGACGCACCAGATCGGTCAGTTCGGCCCGGATCAACGCGACTGCACGCACATATTTGTAGGGCGACGCCCTGGTCGCGGAGGCAAAGACCAGACAGTCGAAATTGGCGCGTGGGTTGGCAACAAGATCCAGCGAAGCCTGGCTGATATTCGGGATCAATTGCTTCAGGCGCGACGCGACATAGGCGCTGTCGTCCTTGCCTGCGAAAAAGACATGGAAGTTGGCGTTGCGCGACACAACCGAAATCGGGTGCTGGGTCAAACCGGCCAGACGGCCCGCGAACACGCGAACCTGATCCGCGTCCTTAGTCCGCGTTTCGGGCAAAACCGAAGGGCCAAACTCGGTCTGGATGCGCACTGGGCCGGACCAACGGCTCAGCTGCCCATCTGTCTGGCGAGAACCGATCGAAACACTCTGCGTCGGATATTCGCTGTAAAACGCGATTGCTTCGAAATTACGAGCCAGATCGTCGGCATCATAGGGCGTATCCGGTCCGCCGCCATCTGTACGCAACAGCCCCCGAACCAGAAGGTCGCGTTCAACCCGCTGGTAGAAACGCGCCAAATCCTGACTGGCGGCAGAGGGCGGTACATACGCATTCGCCGCTGTCGGTGCGGGTTCGGGCCGGGGTTGCGGCGCAACAGTGGATGTCAGGGTTTCATCGCAATTGGCCAAGGCCAATACCGAAGTCACCCCTAACGCAAGTTTCAGAGAGTTGAAGCGCCGCACGCGGATCCCGCCTTTAGCCAGGGACCGACGTACCGGAATTGTCACCAATCCCGTCCCGGCGCGCTTTGGCAGCGGCCAGCGTGTCACGCAATTCGGTCTCCATCTTTTGCAATTCAACCTCAGCCGCCGCGCGTTTCGCTTTACCTTCGTCCGCAATCGCCAGGCTTTCGTTGATAGTTCCGATCAGGTCAGCATTGGCCTGCTTGACGGCCTCGATGTCGAACACACCGCGCTCCATCTCTTCGCGGATCATCTTGTTGGATTCGCGTAAGTTGGCCGCGTTCGAGGTCAACAGTTCGTTTGTCAGATCATTGGCGTCACGTACCGCGGCTGCAGCCTCGGCGCTGCGCTGGATGGTGACGGCCTGCGCCAGCTGGGTTTCCCACAGAGGCACGGTGTTCACCAGCGTCGAATTGATCTTGGTCACCAGCGACTTGTCGTTTTCCTGCACCAACCGGATTGAGGGCAGCGACTGCATTGTGACTTGGCGGGTCAGCTTCAGGTCATGAACCCGGCGTTCCAGATCGTCGCGCGCGGCACGCATGTCGCGCAGTTCCTGGGCCTTCATAACCTGTTGATCCTCGGGCGCGGCCTCAACTTCGGCTTCTTTCTCGGGAATGTCGTGGCTGTCTAATTCGGTCAGCTTTTCCTCGCCTGCTGCGATATACAGCGCCAGTTCGTCATAAAAGCCCAGCGTCTTTTCATACAGCAGATCAAGCGATTTGATGTCCTTCAGCAGCGTATGCTCATGGCTCAGAAGGTCGTCGGTTATGCGGTCAATCTGGCCCTGAACTTCTTCGTATTGGGCGGTGAACTTGGCAAACGGCGCGGCCTTGCCCAGCAGTTTTTCCCACCAGCTGCGTTCGCGGCGCACGTCCAGTTCACTGACCGAGAAGCCGCGGATCGTGGTGACGATATTGCGTAGGCTGTCCCCGGCGGGGCCCACATCCTTGTTGCGCACATCCGCCAGCATGGCCTGACTGATTTCCTGCAGTTCGGCCTGTGCGGACGATCCGAAAGACACGATCGAGTTGGTATTGCCCATGTCGATTTCATCCATCCGCTTGCGGATTTCGGCACTAACGGGTTCGTCGGCGTCTTCCAGCGACACGACCTCGGCCTGAGGTTCAGGCAAAGCAACGGCTGTGACTTCCTGCACCAGAGTTTCGGCCTGAACTGCCTTGTTCTTGATCTCATCGGACATGGGGATGTTCCTCGCTCAAATAGTGGCCGGTCAGTCCAACCGGACGCCCTCGCGCTGCAACCTTTCGCGCAGCACGTCAATTTCAACCGTCAGATCACTGCGGTCATCCAATAGCATTTTGCGCGTACGCGCGGCGAAATTCTGTTCCAGATCGTCAAGCAGCGCAGAATAGTCCGCAAGCGCCTGCGCATCGCGGGTTCGCGCGTAGACGTCAGCAAACTTGACGGTCGCGTCCCGTGCGCCCTGCAGATAGACAGTCAGGTACTTTCTGGCACCGGCCAGATCGCGGGGGTCTTCTTCGACCGTGCGGAACAGATCCCGCGCGGTGTCCTGAAACCGCTCGACGCGGGCTTCGACCCTGCGGTCGCCTGCGCGTTTGATGGCGTCGGTCATCTCAGACAGATGTTTCTCGGCATCATCGACAACGCGGGCCACTCGGTCTTGTTGAAAGGTGTCGATCCCTTCCATGCCTTTGTCTTTCATCGGATCAATGCCGAATGAGACCGAGTGCAGAACGGTTGCCGCCACTCCGAAAAGCACCGGGGCCAACAAGCTGGCTTGTGCAGCAGTTTCTGCATCCAGAAACTCGGTCCTGTATGTGGCCAGTCCTGCACCCAGACCGGTCAGAATGCTTGCAAATATCTTGCGCGGAAAAGCAGGCCGTCGGGCGGTCTTTCGGGCGTTATACGCAGCTTCGGCCCGCAGACCTTCGCGCAGCAGGAACGCGGCAGCTGTCAAGATACCAGCTGCGATAAGCCCGATGGTCATGCCGATCGCACCATCGTTCAGCGACAAAAACACCAAAGGAATGGCCGGAAGAAACAAAAGGTTCGCACGCGCACCGGCAGGTTCAACCCGTGCGCCGTCAAATTGCCCCCTTGGCAGAGGTGAATCGCCCGAGGTATCGCCCTGCGGGCTGTACTTGCCGCCAAACCGCTTTGCCATGGCCTACAGCCCCCCAAGCAGGCCGGTGCAGACACCAAGCAACAGCAACAACAAGACAGCGTAGACGAGTTTTTGCACTCCGCTTCCGGACATCACGCCCCCCAAACAGCAGCATTCACTGAAAATTTAGGGGATGCGAGGGCTTAGCGCTAGGGGGAAGGTTGCCGAACCCGCATCACTTGCGAGGTTTCTTGCCGATTGGTGCCCGTTTTCTTTGCGGTCGGGCAGTGCGTTTTGGTGCGGCATCAGGTTTGACGTCTCCGTCCAGCCCAAGTTGATCGCGCATCACACGGCGGCGGACCTCTTCAACCTCGCCCTGCTTCAGGCTGCCCAATTGGAACGGGCCGTAAGACACGCGCAACAGGCGGTTCACGGTGAAGCCGATATCTTCCATCGCGCGGCGGATTTCGCGGTTCTTGCCTTCCCGCAGACCAATGGTCAGCCATGCATTGGCGCCTTGCTGACGATCCAGCGACACGGTCATAGGCTGAAACCGCTCACCTTCTATGACCAACCCTTTGCGCAGTGGTTCGAAATCTTCGTCTTTCGGGCGGCCATTCACCCGCACACGGTACTTGCGCAGCCAACCGGTCGAGGGCAGTTCGAGCTTGCGTTTGATGCCGCCATCATTGGTCAGCAGCAGCAATCCTTCGGAGTTCAGGTCCAGTCGCCCGACGCTCATCACCCGCGGCATATCTTCGGGCAGCTTGTCGAAAATCGTTTCGCGGCCTTTTTCGTCGCGCGTGGTTGTCACCAATCCCGCAGGCTTGTGATACAACCACAGGCGCGAGGGCTCGGGTTCCGAGACCGGTTTGCCATCGACAACGATCTTGTCTTTGGCCGTGACGTTCAGGGCAGGGCTTTCGATGATCTTGCCATTCACGGCCACACGGCCTGCTTCGATCATGCGCTCAGCCTCACGCCGCGATGCGATGCCAGCACGGGCCAGGACTTTGGCGATCCGGTCGCCGGGAGGAGGGGTCTTGTTCATGTCAGGCCCATACCGCATCCCGCGCGCTTGCGAAAGGCAGGTTTCTGATGCAGTCAGGGGCATGACGTTCAAATCTCATATGGATCAGGCTCTGGCCGAGGCACGCGCGGCAGCGGATCGCGGCGAGGTGCCAGTAGGGGCCGTTATCGTCGGGCCGGACGGTTCCGTTGTTGCAGCGGCAGGAAACCGGACGCGCGAATTGAAAGACCCAACCGCGCATGCCGAAATTCTTGCCCTGCGTGCGGCATGCGCAAAGGCGGGGTCCGAGCGTTTGCCGGACCATGATCTCTACGTCACGCTGGAACCCTGTGCGATGTGCGCTGCGGCCTTGGCAGCCGCGCGCATAAGGCGGATTTACTACGGCGCGGCCGATCCCAAGTCAGGGGGTGTGGCACACGGCGCGCGCGTGTTTTCACACCCGCAGGCGCATCACGTACCCGAGATTTACGATGGGATCGCCGGTGACGATGCGGCAGAGCTTTTGAAAGATTTCTTTGCATCTCGCCGCAAAGACGTGCCGGGCTGAAACCCCGCCTACAGTTTGATGGGCTGCATCACCTCGGGCTCTATCACGTTAACCTCCGGCAGCCCGTCGATCAGCGTCTGCGCCGATTGTTCCAGGATCGGGAAGGTCTTGTAATGGCACGGAACAACCGTTTTGAAGTTGAAGTAGCGCTTGGCCGCGTAGGCTGTGGCCTTCATGTCCATCGTGAAATGCCCGCCAGCTGACAATATGCCGATGTCGGGTTTGTAGTAATCCCCCATCCAATCCATATCGGCCATGATGTCCGTATCGCCCGAGACATAAAGCATGTGCCCCTCAGCCGCGATCATAAAGCCAACTTCACTGCCGCCGGTACGCAGCCCGTCTGGAGTTGAAAAAGTCGAGCTGTGAGACGCCGGAACCATAGTGACCTTTACCCCGTTCAGATCGACGGTGCCGCCTTTGTTGAAGCCGATGGTCTCGATGCTTTCGGCTTCGTTCCAGTATCCCATCAGATCGTACTGACCGACGACGGGGATTTTCAGGTGTTTGGCCAGAGGCAGTACATCAGCCACATGGTCAAAATGGGTATGCGTCAAAAGGATATGGGTGGCCCCATCCAACGCCGCGTCGTGCTGATCTTCCGCTAGAACGGGATTGCCGGTTAGCCAGGGGTCAATCAATAGAACCTGTCCCTGGGTTTCGATGCGGAAACTACCATGCCCCAGCCAAATAATGTTCATTCCAAATTTCCTCCAAAATGGTGTCTTGGCAGCAGCCTAGCATCGGCTATGTAAATTTCCATGGATTGGATTCGAGAAATTGATGGCTATTGTGAACGGCTGTCTCCGGACTATTGGGCAGAGCCAATAAACGCGATAACAAACGCAGCTTTTCTGATTTCTGCTTGGATCATGTGGAGGCGGGTTCGCAATCAGGACATGCCGCTCGCCATGGTCCTTGTTGCGCTTTTGGCGATGATCGGAATCGGCAGCTATCTGTTTCACACGCATGCTCAGGTCTGGGCGGCCCTGGCAGATGTGGCTCCGATCCTTCTGTTCATCGTGGTTTACATTTTTGCTGTGAACAAAAACGTCTGGCGGATGTCGTCGGGGTTGGCGTTCGGAGGGACGTTGCTTTTCTTTCCCTACGCGGCAGCAACCGTTCCGCTGTTTCAGCTTATTCCCGGGTTGGGGGGATCGGCAGGCTATGCGCCGATTCCTCTGCTCATCCTGATCTATGCGACCCTGCTGCGGGGCCGAGACCCGGTCTTGGCCAAAGGAATGTGTGTTGGAGCGTTGATTCTGATCCTTTCAATCACCTTCCGTGCGCTGGACTTGCCGGTTTGCGGGCAGTGGCCATCGGGCACGCATTTCATGTGGCACATCCTGAATGCCATCATGCTGGGTTGGATGATCGAAGTGTATCGCGCGGCCCTTATACGGGGCCGCTTTGCAACAGGTCTTGAAGCCTGAAAGGCGACGGGACGGTCCCTATCGATCGTCCTCTAAGTAAGAAAAGAGCGTTCCAGACTGCGTCAGTTCCGACTCAATCCTGAAAAGCTGCGGCCTGTTTTTCCGGCAAGTCGAATTCATTCAAAACCCGCGCGCGGCCCTCGGGTGACATCTTGCGGGCCGTCTTTTCAACGATGCTTTGGATTTTCTCAGCCGAGTGTTTCGCGGCAAAGGGCTGGAAATACCATTTCAGGAACACAAAGCAGATCACATCTTCCAGTGCCTGTACCTCTTCGTCGCGCTTGATGCCCTGTTTGCGCAACATCCGCCCTGCGGCCTCGACCTGGTCTGATTCATAACCTTCACGGGTCATCAAGCCCATGACCACTTCGGCGTGATGTACGGCCTGCGCCTTGCGCCAGGCCAGATAACCCGCCCGGCCTTGGGGATATTCACTACGGGCCAGTTTCCAGCGCTCTACATGCTGACCACGGGCTGCAATCTGAAGGGCGTCAGAAGCGTTCGGGAACAAACGGTCCAACTCGGCGGACATGCGTTCGCCGTAAAGCAGCGCTTCGGGTCGGCCCTCGTCGAGGTTGGGGTCATGTGCATTGGCTGCATCGATTGCGTCCAGAACCGCTTGCTTTTGCGCGCTCATATTTTGCTCCACTGGCTTGCCTACGCCACGAAAGTTTCGCAACCGTCTTGGATATTGTCGCTCATGCTAACGGCTTGCAGTGGGATGCGCATCCTGGAAAATGCAAAAAAGGCCGGGTCAGAGAGGGGATGTCCGACCCGGCCGGGACCTGCGCTTTATTTTGCAGGTTTAACCTGATCCTGCGTGACCGGTTCCGCGACAGGGGACGGGAAGGTCAAAGTGCGTGTCAGGTTGCTTGTGTCGATACCCAAAGCCATGGCCGGCGCGGCCAAAAACGTGGCGGACAAGACTGCGGCTGTGATCAGGGATTTCATTTTGTTTCTCCGGTTTGCGTTGGGTCGCTGTTTATAAAATGAACAGTACAGTTCAGTTTTCAAGGTCGATAATGAACTAATCAGTTTACTTTTTCGTATACCCCTCATTCAGATTTGAATGGCAGGCAAAGGCACGGAGCTCGAAACTCGGGCTCGCCCGTGGCGCAGTGGTCTTGCGACTGCCGCAACAGACGGGTAAACGCGCCATAACGTATATGAGGGAAGCCGATGTCGATTGACCAAAGCACCGCCGCCAAAGTGGCCAAACTGGCCCGGATCAAGGTCGAGGATGACGCGCTGCCGGCGCTGGCATCCGAATTCAACACCATCCTGGGTTTCATCGAGCAACTGAACGAAGTGGATGTCGAAGGGGTTGAGCCGATGGTTTCGGTCACGCCAATGCGCCTTAAGCGTCGTCAGGACGAAGTGACCGACGGCAACCAGCAGGACAAGGTGTTGGCAAACGCCCCCGACGCGCGCGAAGGGTTCTTCGCAGTCCCCAAAGTGGTGGAGTAAGACATGAGCGATCTGAACAAACTGGGCCTGGCCGAGGCCCGCGACGCGCTGCGCAAAGGTGACGTGACCTCGGTTGAGCTGACCGAATCCTGCCTGAAGGCCATTGATGAGGCCGACGCGCTGAACGCCTTTGTCCACAAGACGCCCGAAATCGCGCTGGAGCGTGCCAAAGCAGCGGACGAGCGGATCAAGGATGGCGACGCGCCGTCGATGTGCGGTCTGCCGATTGGTATCAAGGATCTGTTCTGCACCAAAGGCGTACCGTCGCAAGCCGCATCGGGCATTCTTGAAGGCTTCAAGCCTGAATACGAATCTACTGTCTCGCAGCAATTGGCCGATGCGGGTGCGGTGATGCTGGGCAAGCTGAACATGGACGAATTCGCCATGGGCTCGTCCAACGAAACCTCTGTCTACGGCAATGCGGTCAGCCCGTGGCGACGCGGCAATGATGATGCACAACTGACACCCGGTGGTTCGTCGGGTGGGTCAGCCTCTGCCGTGGCAGCCGATCTGTGCCTCGCCGCGACCGGCACCGACACGGGCGGTTCGATCCGCCAGCCTGCTGCGTTTGTGGGCATCACAGGCATCAAACCCACCTATGGCCGTTGCTCGCGCTGGGGCATCGTTGCGTTTGCATCCTCGCTGGATCAGGCTGGGCCGATGACCAAAGACGTGCGCGACGCCGCCATCATGCTCGAAGCCATGTGCGGACATGATGCCAAGGATTCCACCAGCGCCGAGTTGGCCGTACCGAATTTCGAGGCGATGCTGACCGGCGACATCAAGGGCAAGAAAATCGGTATCCCCAAGGAATACCGCATGGACGGTATGCCATCCGAGATTGAAAAGCTTTGGGCCGAAGGGGCTGAGATGCTGAAAGCTGCTGGGGCCGAGATCGTCGATATCTCGCTGCCGCACACCAAATACGCGCTGCCAGCATATTATGTGATTGCCCCGGCCGAGGCGTCCTCGAACCTGGCCCGTTATGACGGTGTTCGCTTCGGTCACCGCGCGCAGCTGGCACAGGGCGACGGCATCACCGAGATGTACGAAAAGACCCGCGCCGAAGGTTTCGGTCACGAGGTGCAGCGCCGCGTGATGGTCGGTACCTATGTGTTGTCGGCAGGTTTCTACGATGCTTACTACAACCGCGCGCGCCGCGTCCGTACCCTGATCAAGAAAGACTTCGAGGACGTGTTCGCTGCAGGCGTTGACGCGATCCTGACCCCGGCAACCCCCTCGGCGGCCTTTGGTCTGGGCGAAATGACCGAGGCGGATCCCGTTCAAATGTATTTGAACGACGTCTTCACAGTGACCGTTAACCTGGCTGGTTTGCCCGGTATTTCGGTGCCCGCAGGGCTCGACAAACAAGGGCTTCCGCTAGGTCTGCAGCTGATCGGACGTCCGTGGGAGGAGGGCGATCTGCTCAACACCGCCTATGCGCTGGAGAACGCGGCTGGTTTTGTGGCCAAGCCCGGGAAATGGTGGTAAGCCTCAGGCAACTGAAGCACGAGATACGGAGCCAAGTGATGCGCGTTTTGCTTTTGGTCCCCGCCCTGACGCTGGTTGCGGCCTGTACCGATGTCGCGCCGCTGACCAGCACCGGGTTCAATACGCCCGAATATCAGGCACAGCGCGAGGCGCAGTTGGCCGGGCAGGGCGCAGTAGGCAACCCGCTGCTGGCTCCTGTCGATGTGTCCCAGCAGCCGCTGGGCGCGCCCGGTTCGTCCACTGTCGCAACCGGTGAAAACGCTGATATTGCCAATCAGGCCGCTGCAGCCTTGGCCAGCACGTCGGGGCAGGGCTCTGGCGTTGTGCCTGCGGCACCGGCGTCAAACAACAGCGCAATATCTGACGAGCAGGACTTTGCTGCGGTGTCCGAACGCCGCAGCATCGAATCCGACGCCGCGCGGATCGAGCAGAACCGCCAAACTTACGAAGTTGTGGCCCCAACCGCCGTGCCAGAGCGCAACGCAAGCGGTCAGCCCAACATTGTGCAATACGCCCTTAGCACCTCGAACCCGGTCGGCACACAACTCTACAGCCGCGCAGGTTTTAACCTGCAAGCCAAGGCACAGCGAAACTGCGCGCAATTCCCATCCCCTGATCAGGCACAGATCGAGTTCCTGTCCAATGGCGGGCCACAGCGCGATCGCAAGGGGCTGGATCCGGACGGAGACGGCTATGCTTGCGGCTGGGATCCAAGCCCGTTCCGCAGTGCTGTCAACAATTGAACTCTCACCCATTTGGCATCCGTCGCCTAATTTCGGCGAACGCCGAGACGGGCTAACGCCGTCCTTGATCGTGATCCACTACACGGCCATGGGCAGCGCCCAGGCAGCTCTGGAGCGTCTCTGTGACCCGAAGGCCGAGGTTTCAGCCCATTACCTGATAGGCAATGACGGAACGCTTTGGCAAATGGTGCGCGAAGAAGACCGCGCATGGCACGCCGGGGCAGGTGAGTGGGATGGCAAGAACGACATAAATTCGCGGTCGATCGGGATCGAATTGGACAACACAGGATTGCATCCTTTTTCCGAACCACAAATGACGACGCTCGAAACTTTGCTACCTCGGATCATGAACACCTGGTCAATCCTGGCGTCGGGTGTGATCGGCCATTCCGACATGGCTCCGGATCGCAAATCAGACCCCGGTCCACATTTCGACTGGCAAAGGCTAGAGCGGCAAGCTTTGGCACGACCGCGCGGTTCAGACATCGCGTCAGCCTCACCAAGCCCGGGCGAATTCCGCGCCGCCGCGCGACGGGCAGGTTTCACTGCGCCGGTGGAAGATACTCAACTGCTGGCTGCCGTTCGGTTGCGGTTTCGCCCTTGGGCAAAAGGCCCTCTTGAAACTGCGGATTTGAATGCGCTAACGCAGCCCAACACAACAACCTGATCCGCTCTTCATCTGGCTAAAAATACCTCGGGGTTGAATTGGCCGCAGGCCAAGAAGGGGCTGGCCCCTTTCCCGCTTTCCACTCTTGACGCCGCAGGGCGCAAAGCCTACCCATCCCCCGCGCGGAGGGCCGGATGGCCGCTGGGGTCGCAAGGCCCGAGAGGAAAGTCCGGACTCCACAAGACAACGGTGCCGGGTAACGCCCGGGCGGGGCAACCCGACGGAAAGCGCCACAGAAATCAGACCGCCACACATGTGGTAAGGGTGAAACGGTGGGGTAAGAGCCCACCGCGCCGCTGGCAACAGGGGCGGCACGGCAAGCCCCACCGGGAGCAATGCCAAATAGGGTCCCCGCGCGGGATGGTCGGCGTCTGCCGATACCACCGCTAAGCGCGTCTTGGCCGAGAGGGACCGGGTTGGCAGCTTGAGCCGCGCAGCAATGCACGGCCTAGAGGAATGGT
Organism: Ruegeria sp. HKCCD4884; assembly: GCF_013110855.1. Classification (NCBI taxonomy): domain Bacteria; kingdom Pseudomonadati; phylum Pseudomonadota; class Alphaproteobacteria; order Rhodobacterales; family Roseobacteraceae; genus Ruegeria; species Ruegeria sp. HKCCD4884. The sequence goes on along the minus strand of NZ_WVRJ01000003.1, from coordinate 255,452 downwards.
CATCGAAGGGGGCAACCCCGGAACAAGATCCGGCTTACAGGCCCTCCGCGCGTATTCAATTACCCTCCGGGCGGCGTGTAAGCCCCGGTCAGCCGGGCGGCTTTTTCGGTGACCGCGACGAATTCATCCGCGGTCCAGGCGCGGACCGTCTCGATATTCGTCACGGCACCCGATGCGGCAACGGCCATGCCCACTGCGACGGCGTCGGTCCCGTCGGGGGCTTCGCTGATCACAACAACATCGTTGCCACCCGTGGTCATGTAAAAAGACAGCAACCTGCCGCCGACTTTCTCGAGCAAGGTTTTGACCGGGCCTGTGCGGTTCTCGGGCTTCTGCAACATGCCTTTGACGCCAGCTTGCGAGTAAGATGCATAAGTAATGAAAATGGGCATTGAAACCTCCGAGTTTTGACAATCAATTGGGGCCATTGCATCGGCTGGCCCCTTGGGCCGATTGGTGTCAGCCGCCGGTAAGAAACGAGGCCGCGATTAACCAAACTCCTGCACCGATCAGTGCCACACCCGAGGCCGGAACCAGCCAGCGGGCGGTGGGGAGCAGTTTTTCAAGCGCCACATAGGCGGCGATCCCGACGATCCAGTACAGGTTCATGATGCCGCCGACGAACAGCAGCAGCATCAAAGCCCAGCAGCACCCCAAGCAATAGGTGCCATGCAGGCCGCCGGTTCTGAACGCCCCCAAAAGACCGGGGTGGTTGTGGTCCGCCAGAAATCGGGCGGGGCTTTGGCAATGACGCAGGCACGCGGTCTTAAGCTCCGAAAATTGATAGGCGCCCGCAGCCAGCAAAACGATTCCTGCAAAGGCGCCGGAACTTATTGTCATCATCGGACCGTCAGACAGTCCGATATGCTCTAACCCCCATTGCAAGACGGTTGCGGCAAGACTGAAGGCCGCCCACGCCACCAGATAGCCCGACAGAAAGCACAAGCTGAATGTCGCGGCACGCGCTTTGTCTGGCCCTACGCGCTTGAGCGCGGTGAACAAAAGCACAGCCGGCGCAGCGCTTGGGGTCATCATGGCAATCATCATGACCCACCACATAAGAAAGATCAGCAGGGCGTAACCGATGCTCCAGGCTGTGGCAGAACCCATGGTCATGGGCTCGCCAATCGGGCCCGCCATCCGCGTCATTTCAACTGCGGACATATTCATGCCAACCCCGGCCACCGTGTACCACGCGGCAGCAAGAACGATCAGCAGAACACTGCCCAAAACGATCGCAGTGTCCTGTCGCAACAACCGTTCAACGGCTCCGGCGTGGTGCGAGGAGTGTTGCCTTGTCATGAGGCACCCAAGTTTAAGCGCCCAATACGCCGTGACCCGAGATGTTCAGATGCGCCAGATGGGCGTGCGTGGCATCAAAGGTCAGGCTTATCTTGCTGCCGGTGGTTTTTGCCGAACCCGACGCGGCCTCGGCCTGACGGTATTCGAACCCGTTTGGCAGTTGGATCGCCGCCCGATGTGGCGCGCCTGAGACGATATGGGGAATTGGGCTGACTTCAACGTCGAAAACACCCGTGACCTTTGCATACCCGCTGCGATCTTCGCGGCTCCAGTCCAACTCGATCGGAACGAACAGTGTTTCGTGCTTGGTCGGGGCCATCGCGCTGAAGACGTACCAGAATGTGGCCATTTCGTCGGTGTCTTCTCCGGTCATGATTGCCTGCAAGGCGGCCCGCTGATCGGCCGAGGCGCTTTCATCGATGATCAGTTGCATCTGACCGTTGCCTTCATGAATAGGTCCCGGCCAATGGTAAACACCTGCCGCCCGAAGACCCCCCAGATCAGTGTCGCCATAGTGGCCGCTTTGAATGTCGAAGACGACGACCGCCTCGCAATTGCCATGAGACGGCAAAACGCTGAACTGGCAAGGGCAGCCAAAGTTGCAATTGCAATTGGCCAATTCTTCGGCCTGAATAACCCATTCTGTCATGATAACCCCCCAAGAAAAGTCGTGTAAAACAACTCTGCTCAACGCGGGGCGATCCCGCACATGCTGCCTCGGAAATCGAGCCTGGATTTGGCTTCTTGGATGCTCGAACGTATCACAGACCCGTGATATGTACAAACATGACTCCGGTTAAGATGTGAAATACAGGCTTTACTACGAGGTCCAATCGCGCGTGAGTTGAATGCGGTATTCGATTTTACGTTCGGCTGTTAGGTTTGAGGCACGGATTTTAACCCGGGAGGTTGATTATGAGTTTTATGAAAACGCTGGCGTCTGTGGCCATCGGGTTTGCTGCGGCAAAGGGCATGGACAAGTATCAGAAAATGGGTGGAATGGCGGGTCTGCAGGATATGATGCAGGGCTCGGGTGGTGGATTTGGTATGGACCAGCTGGGCAAAATGGCCGAGCAATTTGGCTTGCCCGGAGGTGCAGCAGGACTTCAGGACATGATGGGCAAGATGGGGCTCGGCGGCAGCGCTGCCGGAGCTGCGGGTTTAGGAGGCTTGTTGAACGCAATGCAAGGGGCCGCGAAAACGGCCAACCAACAGACTGGTGACATGATGGAAACTGTGTTCAGTGGCACCCCGGCTGGCGCAGCGATGGAAGCACAAGCCAAACTGATGCTGCGCGCCATGATTCAGGCGGCCAAGGCGGATGGCGAGTTGGATGATCACGAAAAAGAAATCATCCTGGGTGAATTGGGTGACGACATCAGCGACGAGGAACGGGCGTTTGTACAAGAGCAGTTGAATGCGCCGATTGATGTCATGGGATTGGCGGCTGATTCTGGCGCGCCGCTGAGAGCACAAATCTACGCCACATCTCTTGCCGCCATTCGTCTGGATAACGCGCGCGAAGCGTCTTACCTGCGGCAATTGTCCACTGCGCTGGGCCTCTCAGACGCGGAAAGAGACCAGATTCACACGTATATGGGGGCCCCGACCCTGACGGATTGATCTCGGGAAGGATTCCCACTGCAGGATAGGCCGATTGGCCTTGACATAGTTGGTGCAGCGCGTAAAAGCGCACGCTCATAGGAATTCAACCGAAAGGCCCCTGCCTTTTCGGACGCAGGAGATAACCATGGCGAAGCCGACGACAATCAAGATCCGCCTGAACTCGACCGCGGGCACGGGCCACTTCTACGTGACCAAGAAAAACGCGCGTACCATGACCGAGAAAATGACCATTCGTAAATACGATCCGGTCGTTCGTAAGCATGTTGAGTACAAGGAAGGCAAGATTAAGTAATCTGCCGTTCCACGTGGACATTATTTTAAAAGGGGCTCTGATTGGCAGGGCCCTTTTTTCTGTTCAGTTCCGCGGCCCAGTGATGAAAAGTCTGGGGCAATCTGATGCGCCTCCGTTGCAGCGGCGCATCAGCGGTTAGGGCAATCGCATCGACCTCGGCTTGCTTTTTACAGCACCCTGCCAGTACGCTTCAGCAAACCGCCACAAAATGTTGAGCGCCATGAAAAAAATCTTGTTGTCCACATTCGCCGTCCTGACCCTCGCGGCCTGTGAAGATCCGTTTAACCGCGAAGGTGTCGGATTCACCGGAATTGATGGGGAGCCGCGCACTATCTCTGATGTACCGGGCGCTGTTGCCTTTCTTCCAGAGGCCACAAACGTTCCTGCAGAACTGGCAAAGATTCCGACCGTGACTTTGCTGGTCGATGAGACCGATCCGTCCAAAGTGGCATCGGCGGCAATCAACAGTGGCGGACAGTCGCCGAATACAGCTGTTCAGCTCGAAGGCAGCGACACTGACCTGTTCCTCAGCACTGTCAGCGTCAACGGAACGTTGTTCGGCGTATTACGCACTGGAACCAACAGCGTGACAGTCGAAAATTCGATTGGGATCGGCTTTGCGGAAGAAACCGAGCGATTCACCGGATGCCTGCCAGCGGGCGGAGTATTCCGCAAAGGTACATCCGAGCGGAGTTCCGGTTTTGCCGTTCCGTTGAATTGTAGCTGATCGGTTAAAACCGGGAATAGGGCCTCACCTGATTGGTGGGGCTTTTTTGATTCTGGGGATTGGAAAAAATGACGGGCTAATAAGAAAAGGGCCGGTCAATGACCGGCCCTTTCGACTAGAGAATAAGCTGTTATTCGCGGCTACCCAGCAGTTGCAGCAGGAACATGAACATGTTGATGAAGTCCAGATACAGGTTCAAAGCGCCCATGATTGCGGCTTTGCCCAACCACTCCTGATCGCCTGCGTGGGCCATCTGAAGGTAGGTGGTCTTGATTTTCTGAGTGTCATAAGCGGTCAAACCCGCAAAGATCAGAACGCCCAGGATGGATACGGCAAACATAACGGCAGGCGATTGCAGGAAAAGGTTGATGACCATTGCAACAACCAGACCAATCACGCCCATCATCAGGAAGGTCCCCATGCCCGAGAGGTCTTTCTTGGTGACATAGCCGTAAAGCGACAGCCCGGCGAAGGCGATTGAAGTTACCAGGAAGACCTGAGCAATCGAAATGCCGGTGAAGGCAACAAATATCCAGCTGAGCGACAGGCCCATAACCGCCGCGAAAACGTAGAAGAACAGTTGGGCACCCGCTGCCGACAACCGGTTGATTGCAGCACCAAAGCCAAACACCATGGCCAGCGGAGCAAACATGATGATCCAACCCAGGATATTCGGGCTCAGCGTGACCGGATCACGGAATACCGAAAGCAATTGAGGGTTTGAACCAACGGCCCAGGCCACGGCGAACGTGATCAACATGCCCACGGACATTGTGCCGTAGACTTTGTTCATATGGGCGCGCAGGCCCTCATCAATCTCGGCGGCGCGCGCGCCGGATGCCGTCCGGATCGTGTCGAATTGTGCCATCAAAGGGTCTCCCTTATCGAAAAGTTTAGTCGCCCCGGCAGTGCGGGGCGGTTTCCCCGTAAATATCGGCAACTAGAGGCTGTGTTTCAAGAGATTCCGGGCGAAAACCGACTAAAACACGCAACAAATTCGGCGACAGGTGATGCAAAGCCACCCATCGCCGTTAAAAAGTGAGTTTTGAACTTATCTTTTCCAGAAATCAGGCGCATCCCAGAAGAGCCGACGCGCCTCGGCAGAGGCTTCAGCACGGGTCACTCCGATGTCCTCAAGCGCGGCATCATCCAGTTGTGCCAGTTCACGACGCTGCCGGTTCAGTTCCAATGCCCGAAAAAACCGCGACATCAGGGACAGTTTGGCTGGGCTGCAAGTCGTATGAAGTGCAATTTGGGTCATGATCTTTGTCCTTTCCAGGTTTTTCGATGCTTTCTGCATCCGGCATCAATTTCCTTGATTGATATGGAGGTATATGACATATTTTAAAAACGAATATTTTTGATGACAAACATAAGGAATCGTGAAGATGCGAAATCTGGACATTACGACCCTGCGATCCTTCGTGGCAGTTGCGGATCAGGGCGGTGTCACACGCGCCGCTGGTTTTTTGCACCTCACGCAATCCGCAGTGTCCATGCAGTTAAAGCGGTTGGAAGAGTTTCTGGGTTTGGAATTGCTGGATCGCAGCGGTCGCACTATCGCTTTGACGGCGTCAGGCGAGCAGTTGCTGGCTTATGCCCGCCGGATGATTTCCCTGAATGATGAAGTCATCAGCCGTCTGACGGATCAGGCATTCGAGGGCGAAGTGGTTCTGGGTGTGCCCCATGACATCGTCTATCCGGCGATCCCGCGGGTTTTGCAGCGGTTCAACGTGGATTTTCCGCGTGTGCGTGTGCAATTGGTGTCGTCGTATTCGCTCCAGCTGAAAGACATGTACAAGCGTGGTGAATGCGACTTGATCCTGACAACCGAGCCATCCACGGCAGAGGGCTCAGAAACCATAGCAGAGCTTCCTTTGCGCTGGATTGGTGCGCCGGGCGGGTCTGCGTGGCGCAAACAGCCGCTGCCACTGGCGCTTGGGCGTCGATGTCTGTTCCGACCGCAGGTGATCTCGGCACTGGATGCCGCTGGAATCCCGTGGGAGCTGTCGGTTGAAACTGAAAATGACCGGACCATCGAAGCCACGGTCAGTGCCGATCTTGCGGTGCACGCGATGTTGGACGGAACCGAAGCCTCGCACCTTGAACAAATCGAGTCTGGTGGCGCATTGCCTGACTTGCCGGCCCACAAGATCAACCTCTATGGCGGCGAATCGGGCCGTGGCGCGGTCGTCGAGGCGTTGGCGCAGTTGGTGCGTCAGAACTTTCGGATGCTGGGTGGCACACCGCTGCGTGCGGTGGTGGGGTAAATGCGATCAGGGCGTGATCACGATTTTGCCCGTCGACTTCCGCTGTTTCAGCAGTTGCATTCCCTGGGCGACATCATCAAGCGGCAGAGTGTGGCTGATATGTGGTTTGATCCGCCCTTCTGTATGCCACTGGAAAAGGGTCTCGAAGCTGTTGCGCACAGCTTCGGGGCGAAACTTCAGGTATCCGCCGATATAGAAACCGATAACGGTCAGGTTCTTAACCAATAAGTGGTTTGCCGGAATCTGTGGAACCTCGCCCCCGGCAAAACCAATCGGAAGCAAGCGGCCCTCGGGGTTGGTGGCGCGAAAGGCGGCTTTGAACACGTCGCCGCCGATGGCGTCATAAACCACGTCAGCACCGCCCAACGCTTTGACGCGCTCTCTCAGGTCTTCTGATGTGTCGATCAGGTGTTCAGCCCCTGCGGCCTGGGCAACGGCAAGCTTTTCCGCACCACGCGCCTGCGCGATCACCCTGGCTCCCATGAGTTTGCCAATCTCGACAGCCGTCAAGCCAACGCCGCCCGCCGCACCGGTGACCAACAGCGTCTCGCCCGGTTGCAATCTGGCCCTGTAATCCAGCGCCATGTGACTGGTGCCATAGGCGATCTGTATCGCTGCGGCATCTTCGAAACGCATGGCATCTGGCAACGGGATCGCTCGATCCGCGTCAAAAACGCCGAATTCTGCAAGCCCGTCCTTCCCAGAATAGACTGCGATCCGGTCCCCCGGCATCAAACTTGACACGTCCGGCCCGACCTCATCCACGACACCCGCTATTTCCATACCCAGCGTAAAAGGGGCAGGGGGCGTGTCCTGATACGTGCCCTTTTGCATCAGAAGATCGGCAAAGTTCAGGCCACAAGCCTTGATCGCCACACGCACCTGACCCGGGCCCGGAACCGGGACATCAAGGTCGCACAACTGCGCCGCTGCTCCTTCAGATTGAACGCAATAGGCCCGCATCATTTCCCTCGCATTTTGGGTCATAGGCGCGCGTGAGTTGGCGAAAGTCAATTAATTTAGCATGGCGGCGGGCACCGGAAAGCAAAAGGTCCTTTGTCAACATTGCGATCGAGAGCGTTGGGTAATTCATTATACAACCACAACCCTTCTAAAGGGGGTGTGACTCAACCGTCTTGAAAAAAATTCAAAAACCGGCATTATAAACGCTTAGTGCTGTGTAGGGGGCGGTACAGTCCGTATTAGGGGGTAATTAAGGGGAACCCTCTAGACATGCGATAGCGGACGTCGCGACCTCCCACGCAGATGTTTGTGTAGTATAGGAGAATACCAATGACTCATCACGTCGATGTCCATGTGGGCAAGCGCGTTCGGCATCGCCGCTGGCTGATTGGCATGACCCAACAGCAGTTGGCGCAACAAGTTGGTATCAAGTTTCAGCAGATCCAAAAATATGAGACCGGAGCCAACCGAATCAGCGCATCCCGCCTTTGGGACATCGCCGAGGCATTGGAAGTGCCGGTCAGCTTTTTCTTCGAAGGACTGGAAGAAGCCCAAAAAAGCGACGCGGAAAAGAAATCCGTTCCTGCCGATCTTATGGGCGACAAGGAAGCGCTGGATCTGGTGCGTTCTTACTATGCGATTCCGGAAAACCAGCGCCGCCGTCTGTTCGAACTGGCGCGGGTTCTCAGCGACGTCGCCTGAGTGACTTGACTTTGTTGGGCGTTGCTCGCACCTGTGGGCCATGCAACCGACAGCTTTGAACGACATCGAAATCGCCGAAGAAATGGCTGACGCAGCGCGCGCGGCCATTCTTCCTTTTTTTCGTCAAACCAATCTGGAAACAGCAAATAAGCTGACCGATGGGTTTGATCCGGTCACAGTGGCTGACCGTGCAGCCGAAAAGGCGATGCGAGAGGTTTTAGCTCTGCGCCGCCCCGAAGACGGCATTCTGGGCGAAGAGTTTGGTGAGCTTATAGGCAGCAGCGGCCGGACCTGGGTTCTGGACCCTATTGACGGCACACGCGGATTTATCAGTGGCACACCAACCTGGGGCGTTCTTATTGCGCTGAGCGATCAGGATGGGCCGTTCATGGGGGTCATTGATCAGCCCTATATAGGAGAGCGCTTTGTGGGATCGCCATCCGGCGCTCATTTTTCTGGTCCGTTGGGCACCCGCAGTATAAAAACCCGCGATACCAATACACTGGATCAGGCAACTCTGTTTACTACGTTTCCCGAAGTTGGGACCTTGGAAGACCGGAAAGGGTTTCAGAGCGTATCCGAGCAGGTGCAACTGACGCGGTATGGAATGGATTGCTATGCTTATGCGCTGCTTGCGGCGGGGCAGGCGGATCTGGTGATCGAAGCAGGTTTGAACTCTTACGACATTCAAGCGCCCATAGCGGTCATTCAAGCGGCAGGCGGGATCGTGACAGATTGGCAAGGTGGCCCAGCGCATGATGGTGGTCGTGCCTTGGCAGCTGCAAACGCGGACATTCATGCCGCCGCCCTTGAGATACTGCGCCATTTCTGAACACTGTTGCCGCGCACACGAATGGCGGTTAAACCGGATATAGCCGGTTCTTGAGCCCGTTTTCCGCCGGCCAACGCACTCCTTGCATGAAACGGGCAGATGCAGGAGAGCGATATGACCGAAATCCTACTCAAGAACGCTGACCTTATCCTGACGATGGATGACACCCGGCGGGAATTGTCTGGGGCTGACATTCTGATCCGCGATGGGCAGATCGTCCAGGTCGGGAAGGATTTGCACACGCAGGGCGAAGTTCACGATGCCTCGGGCTGTCTGGTGACACCCGGTCTGGTGAACACTCATCACCACCTTTACCAAACCCTGACCCGTGCCGTTCCGGGTGGTCAGGATGCGTTGCTGTTTGGGTGGCTGCAAACGCTTTACCCGATCTGGGCAAGGTTCGGACCGGATGAGATGTTCACCTCTGCCCAGATTGGCTTGGCTGAACTGGCGCTTTCGGGCTGTACGCTCAGCTCCGATCATCTTTATCTCTACCCCAACGGCGCGCGGCTCGAAGACACGATTTCTGCTGCGTCCGAGCTGGGGATGCGGTTCCACCCAACGCGTGGCGCCATGAGCATCGGCGAGAGCGACGGTGGACTGCCGCCGGACATTCTGGTGGAAGACGAAACCGCCATTCTGGACGATATGATCCGTGTTGTTGACGCGTTTCATGACCCGTCAGAAGGGTCGATGTGCCGCGTTGGCCTTGCACCGTGTTCGCCGTTCTCTGTCAGCCGTGAGCTGATGCGCGATGCAGCTTTGCTGGCGCGAGACAAAGGTGTGATGCTTCATACGCACCTGGCTGAGAATGACGAAGATATCGCTTATTCTCAGGCGCAGTTCGGGTGCCGCCCCGGTCAGTATGCCGAAGATTTAGGCTGGACCGGCCCCGATGTCTGGCACGCCCATTGCGTCAAACTGGATGGGGCCGAAATTGATCTGTTTTCACGCACCAAAACAGGTGTGGCCCACTGCCCCTGTTCCAATTGCCGCCTTGGATCTGGCATCGCGCCGGTGCGTGCAATGCGGGATGCAGGCGTCAAGGTTGGCCTTGGCGCGGATGGGCCGGCCAGCAACGACAATGGCAACCTGATGCTGGAAGCCCGACAGGCGATGCTGCTGCAGCGCGTCGCCAATGGTGCAGATGCCATGTCGGCCCGCGAAGCGTTAGAGATCGCGACGCGTGGTGGGGCCGATGTGCTGGGCCGCACTGATTGCGGCCGACTTATGCCCGGCAAACGCGCGGATATCGCGGTGTGGGACACAGGCTGCATCGAAAGCGCAGGCAGTTGGGATCCTGCCGCGTTGCTTCTCGCGGGACCGATGACCGTTAAGCATCTGTTTGTAGAAGGCCGTCAGGTCGTACGGGATGGGCATATCACTACGATTGATCTGCCCCGTGTGATCGAGCGTCAGAATGCGCTTGCGCGGGCGTTGCAGGCTTAAGCAACCTGTTGCCCGCCGATCCAAACCTCGGCCACGGCCCGATCATCACCCATCATGATGGTCGGGAAGACTGCCTCCCACACATCGTTTGCATGGGCCTCGCGCTGGGCGATGGCTGGGGTCGAGGCGAGGTCCAGCACAACCAGATCCGCCTCCATCCCCGGTGCGACATTGCCGATGCAGTCATCCATGCGCAGGCTACGCGCGGACCCGACTGTGCCCAGCCACAGCAATTGCGCCGGATGCAGCGGGCGGCCACGCAGTTGGCCGATCTCATAGGCCGCCGCCATTGTGCGCAGCATCGAGAAACTGGACCCGCCGCCTGTGTCCGTGGCCAGACCGATGCGGTGGCCATCATGGATCAGACCGCTCATGTCAAACAAACCCGACCCGATGAAGGTGTTCGAAGTGGGGCAGTGGATCAGTGAGGCATCAACTTCGCGCAGCCGATCGCGCTCTCGGTCCTCCAGATGGATGACGTGCCCGTACAGGCCGTTTTGACCCAGCAGGCCAAACTTCTCGTAAGTGTCCAGATAGTCCCGCGCGTCGGGGAACAGAGACTGAACCCATTCGATTTCATCCGTTTGCTCGCTCAGATGGGTTTGCATCAGGCAATGCGGATGCTCTGCCCAAAGCGCGCCCATCGCCTCAAGCTGTTCGGGGGTTGAGGTCGGCGAAAAGCGCGGGGTGATGGCATAGGACAGCCGGTCAATGCGGTGCCACTTTTCCAGAAGCGCGGCAGATTGGTCATAGGCGGTCTGAGCCGTATCGCGAAGACCTTCTGGCGCATTGCGATCCATGCATGTCTTGCCCGCCACCACCCGCTGCCCACGCTGCTGCGCTGCGGTAAAGAATGCATCCACGCTTTCGGGATGGATTGTGCAAAAGCTGCACATCGTAGTGGTGCCATGTGCGGTGGTCAGATCCAGATAGCGATTGGCGATTTCACTTGCATAGACGGGATCGCCAAACTTCATTTCTTCCGGGAAGGTGTAGGTGTTCAGCCAGTCAATCAGCCGCTTTCCCCAACTGGCAATCATTCCCGTCTGCGGGTAATGCACATGCGGGTCAACAAAACCGGCCATGATCAGATGATTGCCGTGATCCCTGGTGACCGCATCAGGATGAGCCAGCGCCAAAGCATCGACGGCGCCAACATCTGCGATGCGCCCGTCTTCTATCACGACCGCTTCGTCCAACCGCGTGGCGTCGGTCGGCTCTCCGTCAAAGGGTGAGCCGATAAAGCTCAGAACGCGCCCTTTCAAAAGCGTCTTTTGCGCCATTTGCCCTGTTCTCCACCTGTTTGGAACCACGCATCAGCATAGGCGGACGAAAGAAGTGGGTAAATCGGCGCATTGTCATTGTTTTCCGGTAGCTGCTTCTTCTATTTAGGAGCCAATCGCCGAATAAAGGGGGCAGCGCATGACGACAGGCAGTGACGAAGCCGGACACGATCTGCCCCGGGAGGACGACGCTTACGCGCTGGATCCCAAAGCAGTGGCTGCGATCCTCTATGCGGTAGATATCGATGATCGCGAAAAGCTGATCGAGTTGATGGAGCCGCTGCACGCGGCTGACATCGCTGACCTTCTTGAACAGATCAACCCGTTTGACCGGGCCCGCCTGATCCGCCTCTATGACAAGGAATTCGACGGCGACATCCTGTCCGAACTGGATGAATCGGTTCGGGAAGAGGTGATCTCGGTCCTGAAGCCTGATGTTCTAGCGGACGCTGTGCGCGAGATGGAAAGCGACGACGTCGTTGACCTGCTTGAGGACCTTGAGGAGCCTCAGCAGGAAACCATTCTGGATGCGCTGGAGGATTCCGAACGGATCGCCGCCGAACAGGCGCTGTCCTACCCCGAAAACTCGGCCGGCCGTCTCATGCAGCGCGAGGTCGTCATGGCGCCCGAGCATTGGACCGTCGGGCAAGCCATCGATTTTATGCGCGCCAATGATGATCTGCCCGAGCAGTTTTATCACGTGGTTCTGGTCGATCCGCGCCTGAAGCCAGTGGCGCAGGTGACTTTGGGCAAGCTGATGGCAGCCCGTCGCGAGGTGCCGCTGCATGATCTGACGGAAGAAGAGTTCCACATCATCCCTGTCGATCAGGACGAGGAGGACGTGGCGTATGCCTTCAATCAGTACCACCTGATCTCGTCCCCGGTTGTGGACGCAGATGGACGTCTGGTTGGTGTCATCACCATCGACGATGCGATGGTGGTTCTGGATGAAGAACACGAAGAAGACATCCTGCGCCTTGCCGGTGTCAGTGACGAAAGCTCTATTTCCGACAGTGTCGCAGCGACCAGTCGGCGGCGGTTGCCTTGGCTGGCGGTGAATCTATGTACCGCGATCTGTGCCTCGCTGGTGATTTCACAGTTCGAGGCTGCAATTGATCAACTGGTCGCACTTGCCATACTGATGCCAATTGTGGCCTCGATGGGGGGCAATGCGGGCACGCAATCGCTGACGGTGGCGGTGCGTGCTTTGGCGACGCGAGACCTGACCAATGCAAACGTGATGCGTGTTATCCGGCGCGAATTGTTGGTCGGCATGCTCAACGGGCTATGCTTTGCCATCGTGTTGGGTACCGTGGGGATGTTGTGGTTTGACTCTCCGCTATTGGGTGTCGTGATCGGCTCTGCCTTGGTCGTGAACATGATCATCGCCGGGTTCGCGGGTACGGTAGTACCTGTCGTGCTGGACCGTTTGGGTGTTGACCCGGCGCTGGCGTCCGGAACCTTTGTGACGACTACAACGGATGTCATGGGGTTCTTCATCTTTCTTGGCCTTGCCAGCGTGGTGCTCTTGTGACCGATCTGACCGAAATCAAAGCCGCAGCCCGTAAGGCGGCCTTTGCGCGCCGCAAGGCTGCATTCGATACGCGTTTGCCCGGTGCAGCCGGACGGTTGTCCGAGGTTCTGGCGGGGCACCGGGGCGTACCCATGTCAGGCTATATGCCCATCAGAACCGAGATCGACCCTCTGCCCGCGATGGCCGAGGCATCGGCTTACGGGCCGGTTGGCGTACCGGTCATTCAGGCCGCTGGTCAACCTTTGAAATTCTCTCGCTGGACGCCCGAAGGTGTGCTGAAAGATGGCCCGTTTGGTGCCAAAGTGCCCGAGGTGGATGACTATTTCGATCCCGAGATTCTGGTCGTGCCGCTGGTCGCGTTTGATGCAAATGGCGGTCGGCTGGGCTATGGCGGCGGGTTCTATGATCGCACGCTAGAAGGTTTGCGCGCCAAACGCCCGACGCTGGCCATCGGTTTCGCCTTTGACGCGCAAGAGGCCGAGGGCCTGCCGTTGGAGTCAACAGACCAACCGTTGGACATGGTCATCACGGAAAGTCGGGTGCTGACCTTCTAGCTGTTATTGCTCGAAATGGCTGCGCAAGTAATCCCAGGCATCCACTTCGGTGCCGTCTTTAAGGATACAGACGCCGTAGACGCTGCCATCTTCGTTTTTCCGAAGTTGATACGTCCCGTCGTTTTCGATGCAAAATGTTGCCGCAGGGTTGGGCATGGAGGTTTTGGTGCCTTCGGCAGCGGCGGACGTAGCGACAAAGACGCTGGCGGTCAATAAAACTAGAGATTTCACGAAGAATTCCTTCTATATTCAAACGCTGTTTCAAAACATTGCCACAGGTGAATGTGAATTCAACCCTCAACTCGGTGGCAAATTTCATGCTTCCGCCTTGTTATTGCCCTGCACAGCCCCTACGACCCGGATCATGAGGATTTTGTTTCTTGGTGACGTCATGGGGCGCGCAGGTCGCGCCGCCGTTCAGCAGCACTTGCCGCGCCTGCGCGATGAATGGCGGCTGGATTTTGTTGTGGTCAACGGTGAAAACGCGTCGAACGGTATGGGACTCAGCGGCGATCACGCCAAGTTGCTTTTGGATGCGGGTGCGGATTGCCTGACGCTGGGTGATCATGCCTTCGACCAGAGGGACATGTTGCAGTATATCGAGAAAGAGCAGCGCATTGTGCGCCCTGTGAACTTCGCCAAAGGCGCGCCGGGGCGGGGTCATCGGCTGTTCAATGCCCCGGGTGGGCGCAAGGTTCTGGTCGTACAGGTGCTTGGGCAGGTTTTCATGAAGCGGCCCTTTGACGACCCGTTCTCGGCCATCGAACCGATCCTGAAATCCCACCCTCGCGGGGGTCAGGCGCAAGCCGTCATTGTGGACATGCATTGCGAGGCGACGTCCGAGAAAATGGCGATGGGCCACTACTGCGACAAGCGTGCCAGCCTCGTTGTAGGAACGCATACCCATGTGCCGACTGCGGATTCTCAGATATTGCCAGGTGGTACTGGGTATTTGACAGATGCAGGCATGTGCGGAGACTACGACTCGGTCATCGGGATGGACAAGCAGGAACCGATGCGCCGCTTCATCACCGGTATGCCCAAGGCGCGGTTCACCCCTGCAAACGGTGAAGCCACGCTGAGCGGCGTGTTCGTGGAAACCGATGATCGTGACGGTCAGGCCAAATCTGTTCAAATGGTGCGCGTCGGCGGGCGTTTGGAGCAGGCTGGGCCCGAATAATCAACGTCAGGCTTGCTCTGCTGCGCGCAATGCGTGAAACTGCATGTCATCAGGCGCTTGGGCCCGGGTTCGGACAGAATACCACGAATGAATTTCCTTTCACTGACAGACACGGGCAGCGCAGTTCTGGCGCTGCTTATTGTTGCGGGCATGTTCATCATGTTCCTGCGCGAGGTGTATCCGACCGAGGTTGTGGCCATCGGAGGCGTCTCGTTGATGCTTGTCACAGGCATTCTGCCCTATCAAAGCGCATTGGCGGTTTTGTCCAATCCTGCGCCGTGGACCATTGCGGCGATGTTCATCATCATGGGTGCCTTGGTGCGAACGGGGGCTTTGGACTCGTTCACTTCAACCGCGCAGAAGCAGGCGCAGGTGAATCCTCGTATCGCGATTGGTTTGCTCATGGGGTTTGTTGTTGTGGCCTCGGCTGTGGTGTCGAACACGCCAGTTGTGGTGGTCATGATT
Organism: Ruegeria sp. HKCCD4884; assembly: GCF_013110855.1. NCBI lineage: Bacteria > Pseudomonadati > Pseudomonadota > Alphaproteobacteria > Rhodobacterales > Roseobacteraceae > Ruegeria > Ruegeria sp. HKCCD4884. The sequence continues at coordinate 240,273 of NZ_WVRJ01000003.1, read as the reverse complement.
CCGGTTTTTGTGCAAATCGCCCGCACCCTGAATGTGCCAGCGTCCAAACTGCTGATTCCGTTGAGTTATGCCGCCATTCTGGGCGGTACACTGACGCTGATTGGCACGTCTACCAACCTGCTGGTCGATGGTGTGGCACGCGCTCAAGGGATGACACCCTTTACAATCTTCGAAGTCACGCCACTGGGGATCGTCCTTGTGATCTATGGGATGTTCTACCTGCGCTTCATTGCGCCCAAGCTTTTGCCCGAGCGCGACAGCATGGCGTCGCTGCTCAGCGATCGGTCGAAGATGAAGTTCTTTACCGAGGCCGTCATTCCGCCAGACAGCAACCTCATTGGGCGCGAGGTGACAGGTGTTCAATTGTTCAAGCGGCCGGGTGTACGCTTGATCGATGTTCTCCGAGGGGATGAATCCCTGCGGCGTAACCTGAAAGGCGTCGAACTGCGGGTCGGCGACCGTGTCGTGTTGCGGACCGAGATGACCGAGTTGTTGAGCTTGCAAAGCAACAAGGAACTCAAGCGCGTGGACCAGGTGTCTGCCGTTGAAACCAAGACGGTTGAGGTGCTGATCACGCCCGGTTGCCGGATGGTGGGACGGGCCTTGGGCATGCTGCGACTGCGCCGGCGCTATGGCGTTTATGTCTTGGCCGTTCATCGCCGCAATCAAAACATCGGTCGCCAGTTGGACGAACTGGTGGTTCGCGTCGGTGACACCCTGCTGCTGGAAGGTGCACCCTCAGACATCCAGCGCCTTGCAGCGGAAATGGACATGGTCGATGTCACACAACCGTCCGCGCGGGCATTTCGCCGTCGTCACGCACCCATTGCAATTGGTGCGCTTGTCGGGATTGTCGCCCTGGCCGCGCTGGGCATCGCGCCGATCCTTCTGTTGTCGATTGTAGCAGTCGCTGTGGTCCTGATGACCCGCTGCATTGACGCGGACGAAGCGTTTTCCTTTGTGGAAGGCCGATTGTTGGCATTGATTTTCGCCATGCTCGCCATCGGTGCGGCACTGGACAACTCTGGCGCGGTGTCGCTGATCGTCGAGGCCGTAGCGCCCGGGCTAGGTGCCTTGCCGCCGTTCCTGATCATATGGGCGGTTTACCTGCTGACCTCGGTCTTGACCGAGCTGGTATCAAACAATGCCGTGGCCGTCGTTGTTACACCGATTGCAATCGGGCTGGCTCAGGCTATTGGGATGGACCCGCGCCCCCTTGTCGTCGCTGTCATGGTTGCGGCCTCGGCATCATTTGCAACGCCGATCGGCTATCAAACGAATATGATGGTATACGGTCCCGGCGGCTATCGGTTTACCGATTTCTTGAAGGTGGGCGTCCCGTTGAACCTGACGGTCGGATTGCTCGCATCCCTGCTTATCCCGTTGATCTGGCCTATCTAATGTCGGCGCGGAATCGCCACTCGTGAACTGCTAGACTTGTAAATTCCGGGTGACACACAATCTTTTGTGAATGTGATTTGCAAAGGGGATTTGCCATGCTGACAACAGCCCAAGCCACATTGGCAGGCGCAGCAATTGCAACCATGATCAGTGGTGCCGCAATGGCCGGTACGGTTGAGGGGACCGCAACCTATCGCGAGCGTATTGCGCTTCCACCTGACGCAACCCTGTTTGTCGAGCTTCAGGATGTTTCGCTGGCCGATGCACCAGCCGTAACACTCTCGGCGCAAAGATACGCTTTGACAGGTGTGCCCGCGCAGTTTGAATTGACCTATGACGACGCGTTGATCCAGGACGGGCACAGCTATGCGGTGCGTGCGACGGTCACGCAGGGGCAAAAGCTGTTGTTCACTACAGACACGGTTTATCCGGTCCTGACAAACGAAGCGGGGAACACGGCTGACCTGTTGCTGGTCCGGGTTCAAAGCCAAAAAAGCGCAACACTTGAGAACACCGAATGGGTCGTGGCAACACTAAACGGCGCACCGCTGCAGGCTGAAAGACGCCCCGAACTGAGCTTTGGGCAAGGCGGGGCCTTTGGGGGCAGTGGCGGCTGCAACCGTTTCAGTGGTCAGGCAGAGGTTTCGGGCAACCGGATTACCTTTCCGGACAACATGGCCGCAACCCTCATGGCTTGCCCGCCCGAATTGGATGAGGTTGAGCGCGCGTTTCTGAAGTCGATGCAGGCCATCACATCCTTTGCGATGGAGGGGGACGCGCTGGCTCTTCTTGATGCTGAGGGAGAGCCTGTGATCAAGCTGGTCCGTAAATAGAGCTGCAAGGCCGTCAGGCGACGGCCCTAGACCGCCCTGCGTTGCGCCCCGAAAAGATGCATCCGCCCAGGAAGGTTCCTTCCAGCGCGTTGTACCCGTGATAGCCGCCTCCGCCAAAACCGGCGACTTCGCCTGCGGCGAACAGGCCAGGCACCACGTTGCCATCTTCCCCGATCATCTGGCTGTCCAGGTTGGTTTGTAGCCCGCCCAGGGTTTTGCGGGTCAGGACGTGCAGCTTAACCGCAATAAGCGGGCCGTTGGCCGGGTCGAGGAACTTGTGCGGTTTGGCAGTGCGGATCAACTTGTCTCCGCGATAGTTTCGGGCGGCCAGAATCGCCATCATCTGGGCGTCCTTCGAGAAAGGATTGTCGACCTGCGAGTCGCGCGCTTCGATCTGCCCGCGCAAGTGCGCTTCGTCGATCAACCCACCGCCCAGATGGTTCATCCCGTTGACCAGTTCGGTCAGCGTGTTGGCCACGACGAAATCCTCGCCATGTTCTTTGAACGCCTCGACCGGGGCGGTTGCCTTGGACCCGGACAGGATGCGCTGACGGATCACTTCTTTCCAACTGCCCGAGGTGAAATCGGGGTTCTGTTCCGACCCAGACAGCGCGAATTCCTTCTTGATGACCTTTTGGGTCAGAACAAACCAGCTGTACTCGTACCCTGTTTTCAGGATTTCCTTCAACGTCCCCAACGTATCGAATCCCGGCAAGCAGGGTGGTTCTAGACGGTTCCCTTTGGCGTCGAACCACATTGAGCTGGGGCCGGGCAGAATGCGGATGCCATGGGCAGGCCAGATCGGATCCCAGTTGCGGACGCCTTCGGTGTAATGCCACATGCGGTCGCCATTGATGACGTGTCCACCCGCTTTTTCGCTGATCCCGATCATGCGGCCGTCGACATGAAAGGGCACACCAGCCACCATGTCTTTTGGCGGTTCACCAAGACGATCTTTGGGCCAGTTCTGCCGAACCATTTCAAAGTTACCGCCGATACCGCCCGAGGTAACGATGACCGACGGCGCATAAACCTCGAACTCACCCACTTCGTCCCGGTTGGTCTTGCCGCCACGTTGGGCGGTGTCGTCGGCCAAAACCTCGCCAGATACGCCTTTGGCAGTGCCGTTCTGCATGATGATGTGGCTGACCTGATGGCGGAACTTCATTTGGATCAGACCGGCGCTGGCATGTTCTTTCACACGTCGGATGAAATGCTCCAGAACGCCGGGACCAGTGCCCCAAGTGATGTGAAAACGCGGGACAGAGTTGCCATGCCCGTTCGCATAAGAGCCACCGCGTTCTGCCCAACCTACGACCGGAAACCAGCGCAAACCCATCTCGTGCAACCACGGGCGCATTTCACCAGCCGCAAACTCGACATAACTCTCGGCCCATTTGCGGGGCCAGGCGTCTTCCGCGCGGTCGAACTGTGCGCTGCCCATCCAGTCACGAAGGGCAAGCTCTTGGCTGTCGTGTATGCCCATCCGGCGTTGTTCCGGAGTGTCGACCATGAACAAACCACCGAGGCTCCAGAACGCCTGACCACCCAGAAAGCTCTCGGGCTCCTGATCGACAATGATCACCTTCTTGCCTCGGTCACCCAGTTCAGCCGCTGCTGCCAATCCAGCCAGGCCCGCGCCGACGACAATCGCATCTGCTGTGTTCTTGGTCATAAACTGTCCTTTCAGCGTCGGCGAAACCAAACGAGGAACGGCAACACGACGGCATACATCGTGATCCCGTAGACTGCGGACGGCAGGGCCAGAGGGCTAAATCCGCTCTCTGTGCCTGTGATAAGGGCCGCCAGTGTAATGCCCAGTGTCGAGTTCTGGATGCCAGTGTCAATTGATATGCTTTTACACTCGGCCCATGACAGATTTGCAGCCCGTGCGATCCCCAACCCGATGAGTAAAAGTGCAACGTTGAGCGAGATCAGACCGGTGCCCATGATGCCCAGGTTATCAATAAAAATCTGCCAGTTCCCGGCCAGGGCGGCCACAACGATCAAAACGAACAAAGCGGTTGCGAGCGTTGAAAGCCCATTCTCGATGCGGTTTGCAAACCCGGTTGCAAACCTGCGAACTATGACCCCGATGGCGACGGGAAGGGTGGTGATCAGAAACATGGCAATGGCCAGGCCGCTGATCGACACATCAGGTGCGTTTTCCTCCATGAAATAGGTGATGGACCACGCGGCCAGAAAGGGCACTGTCAGGATTGACAAGATGCTGATCACCGCAGTCAGGCTGACGGAAAGCGCCACGTCGCCCTTTGCCAATTTGGTCAGAATATTGCTGGTCACACCGCCGGGGCAAAAGCTGAGCAGCATGAAGCCAACTGCGATTTCAGGGGGCAGGCCAAACAGAGTGACGGTGAGGAACGCAGCGATGGGCAAAAGCACCACCTGACAGACCGCACCGATTGCAAACGGGTATTTTCGGCTCAGTACGCGCCGGAAATCTGCGGTCTCGAGTCCAATGCCAAGTGACAGCATGATAATGGCCAGCGAGATCGGCAGGCCAACATTGATGAGCAAGTCCAAGAACAACTCCTCCCAAAGTCGTTTCGGATCAGCCTATGCGAGCATGAAAGGCGCAGGCAACCGCGCCGTTAGGTCACTTGTAGCGTTCGACGAAGCGGCGCAGGATTTCGCCGGGTTGGGTGACGTCTGCGGCGTTGCAGATGTCGATCAAGCGCTGGGCGTCTTCGGGCGGGAAATAGCCGTGATGTTTGTAGATGTTGATGCGCTGTTCGAAGTCTTTTGCATCCGCTTCGGGGTGAAACTGCGTGGCATAGACGTTCTGACCAAAGCGGATCATCTGAAACGGGCAGGGGTCTGAGGCGACAAGATGCACGCAGCCTTCAGGCAATGCTTGAACAGCTTCCTTGTGACCAACGAAGGCGTCGAATTCCGGGATCAGCCCGGCTGTCAGCGGATCCGAGGAACCATCTTCTGTAAGGTGGCAAGCTGAGGGTCCGACTGGCTCGCTGTACTGGGCTTTGCTCACGTCACCGCCCAGATGCGCGGCCAGAACGCCCAAACCATAGCAGCAGCCCATGAAGGGGTGATCCTCCGCCGTGATCTGCGGCATCAGGCCCATAACCGCGCCTTCGATCTTTGCGTCCAGTTCAGATTTCGTTGCTGGATCGTCGCTGACACAGCCGGGACCTCCGCCAACGATGACGCCTGCATAGTCCGTGACATCCAGATCGTCAGGCAGGTTCTCACAATCCAGCCGGACGCGATGGGTCAGCTCGGGCGTCAAACCGGTCTTGTCCAGAATCGAATCATATTCGGCGTCGGATGCATCCGTCTCCGGTCGCAGTTGCAGGATTAAAAAGCGTTTCATGTGCTGCCTTTACCCGTCAAAGCGGCCAGAAGACAAGGATTGCAGGGATGGAAACTGCGATGATCAGCACCTCAAGCGGCAGACCCATGCGCCAGTAATCGCCGAACCGATAGCCTCCGGGACCCAGAACCAGCGTATTATTCTTGTGTCCAATTGGCGTGAGGAACGCGGCCGAGGCCGCAACGGCAACCGTCATCAGGAATGGGTCGGGCGAAACCTCGAGCGTGCGGGCCATTTGTATTCCGACCGGCGCGGCGACAATGGCGGTGGCGGTGTTGTTCAGTACATCTGACAAAGTCATGGTTACGACCATCAGCACAGTCAGGATCGCCCAGGCGGGCAGGCCATCGGTCAGCTGGATCAGCGCATTGGCGATGAGTTCAGTCCCGCCAGAAGTCTCCAAAGCACTGCCGAGTGGGATCATCGACCCTAGAAGTACGACCACCGGCCATTCAATGTGATTATAGATGTCGGCAATTGGCATGATCTTGGTTAGGACATAGGCAATGACCACCAGTCCAAGGGTAATGGGCAGATATATCAACCCAATACTTGCGGCCAAAACCGCAGCAGCGAACAGCCCAATGGCAAGCCACGCCTTATCGTTGGCAGTGACGTTCAATCCACGCCCTGCAAGGGGCAGGCAGCCCAACCATTCCGTGACATCCGCCGCGCGGTCGCGCGGGCAGAGCAGCAGCAGGATATCGCCGGGTTCAACCTCGGTTTTACGAACTTGTTCGGTGATCCGCTGACCCTGACGCGAGATGCCCATCAGCACTGTGCTTTGCCGCCAAGCCAATCCAAGACCTTGTGCGGTGCGCCCGGTGATGCGGGCGCTTTCTGGCACGACCACTTCGATGACGTCCAATCCGTCACCTTCTGCCGTCAACACTTCTTGCCGTCGCGTGTCCGAGAAGTCGAGGTTCAGCGCGGCGCGAAATTCGTCCAACGCCTCGGGCCGGGCTTCCAGAACCAGTGCGTCGCCTTCTTTCAACGTGGCATGGGCGGATCGGCCATAACGCCGCTTGCCATCGCGGATCAGGCCGATGATGGCGACGTCGGATTTTTCAGCGGCCTCATAAAGCTCGCTGACGCGTTTGCCGATATGCGCGGATTCAGGGGGGACAGTTAGCTCGGCTATATACTCCGCCAATGCTTCCGATGTTTCAGTTTGCGGCCCGCGATTTGGGATCAGACGCCAGCCGACCAGAGCGACAAAGGCAAGACCCGCAATTGCGGCTATCCCGCCCACGGGCGCAAAATCGAACATGTGAAACGGCTCGCCCAGCGTCTCGGCCCGGATCGAAGCGATGATGATGTTCGGAGGGGTGCCGATCAGTGTTGCCATCCCCCCAAGAATGGTGGCAAAGCTCAGCGGCATCAGCGACAGACCCACTGATCGCCCCGCCTTGCGCGCGGTTTGGATGTCCACCGGCATCAGCAAAGCCAGCGCAGCCACGTTGTTCATGAAGGCTGACAAGACCGCACCGATCCCGCCCATCAGCGCAATATGCGCGCCCAGCCCACGTGAGGCATCGACCAATGTGCGGGTGATCATGAACACCGCCCCTGACCGGACCAAACCGGCAGAGACGACCAGAACCAGCGCCACGATGATGGTGGCCGGGTGGCCGAACCCTGCAAAAGCGTCATCCACTGGCACAACACCCAGCACGACACCGATCATCAGTGCGGCAAAAGCCACAAGGTCGTAACGAAACCGACCCCAAAGCAGCATTCCAAAAACCGTAATGAATAGCGCAAAAAGAATAATCTGATCTGTCGTCATACAGTCACCATAGTCCCAGCCTCGCAAGGAGCAAGTCGCTCTCTTGATCCCGCCCCCTGCAAACGTCTATATGAGCGCCGAACACGTAATCACGATGACGAGGACGCACTATGGCAGGCCACTCCAAATGGGCCAACATCCAGCACCGCAAGGGACGTCAGGACGCCGCGCGGTCCAAACTGTTTTCCAAACTGTCGAAAGAGATCACAGTGGCCGCCAAGATGGGCGACCCCGATCCCGACAAGAACCCGCGCCTGCGTCTGGCGGTGAAAGAGGCAAAGTCGAACTCGGTGCCCAAGGACGTGATCGACCGCGCAATCAAGAAATCGGTTGCAGGTGAAGGCGACGAATACGAAGAAATCCGCTACGAGGGTTACGGCCCGAACGGTGTCGCGGTGATCGTCGAGACCATGACAGACAACCGCAACCGCACCGCTTCGACCGTGCGCTCGACCTTTTCCAAGAACGGTGGAAATCTGGGCGAGACGGGCTCGGTCGGGTTTATGTTCGACCGTAAGGGCGAAGTTGTCTATCAGGCGGATGCTGGCGATGCAGACACAATTTTCGAAGCCGCGATCGAAGCCGGTGCCGAAGATGTCGAAAGCTCGGAAGATGGCCATATCATCTGGTGTGCGGACACTGACCTGAACGATGTGTCAAACGCATTGGAAGAAGCACTGGGTGAATCAGAATCCACCAAGCTGGTTTGGAAACCGACTACGACGACCGAGTTGGGTCTGGAAGACATGCAAAAGCTAATGAAGCTGGTCGATGCGCTGGAAGACGATGACGACGTGCAGCGCGTCACAACCAACTTCGAAGCCACTGACGAAGTGATGGCTCAGCTCTGAGCTGCTGCAAATCGCCAATACGAAGCCCGGCCAATCTGGTCGGGTTTTTTCGTTTTGGCACAAATTCTGAGGGTTATTGGCTGAATCCCCGTAAACGCATAGGCTGGGCGGGTGTTGATCCGCAGGGAAGGCGCAACCGAAAGGCCAATGACATCCGAAACACCTGATACCGCCAAGCGCAATGTACCGGTTCTGACCGGCCAGAGTATTGTGTCACAGGTTGCGTGGACGCTGGGCAGCCCATCGGTGGTGTTGCCCTTTCTGGCGGTGTCTTTCGAACTGCCCATGTTTGTGGCAGGCGCGCTGGTTTCGGTGCGGATGGTTGGAAGCATGATTTCCGATTTCTTTCTGGCGCAATCCATTGCAGCAAAACCGCAAAAGAAGCGCGCAATTGCCATAACCGAGGCCGTTATCGGTGCCTGTCTTGTCCTTGCAATGGCCGCAGCCGCGACCGGCGTCGTCCCTTTGATCGCGGTAGTTTTCGTTTCAGTCTTTTTTGTGATCGGTCTGGTCGACGAGGTTCAGAACCTGATGTTCACCGATCTGCTGGGCGATCATGTCCATTCCCGATCTCGCATGGTGATGCACTATCTGCAGCTTGGCGGAGGTGGATTATGTGCCATTGGCCTTGCATTGCTGGTGCATCAGATCACCAAGGAAAACCCACCCTTCTCACGCCATTCCACAATGATCGGCGTGTCTGTCGCGTTCTTTCTGCTATCGGGTCTGTTGATGTTGGCGATGACAGAGAATGCACGCTCTGCCGCACCGGCAAAACCGACTGAAACCAAAACAAGGTTGTCGCTCAGGTCCAATGTTCAAGGTATTCTGGGTATGTTCGAGCAGGCCTGGTTTCGGCGTTACATGGCCATGCGTATCCCTTTGGTGGCAGTCTCGCTCTCTGTCCCGTTTTTCGCGCTCATCGCGGCCGAGGCGCATCACAGTTCTGCGAAAGGTCTGACTGCGATGATCGTGTCTTCCGCCTCGGGGTATCTCGTTTCCGGACCGCTGTGGCAAATCGTGAACATGAAGTCTCATCGCGCCGTCATGGTGGTTGGCACCTTGATGGTGGCAGCGACCGGAGCTGTTCTTTTGGCGTTCCACTACTTGGGCATCGATCACGAGGTTCATCTGCATGCCGTCGCGTTGTTTGTTGTCACGGTCGCAGTGACTGGGATCAGCAGTGCGCGCAAACTTTATTTTCTGGATGTCGCGCCCAAGGAACAACGTGTACAGGGATCAGCCGCGATCAAGTCGTTCACACGATTGTTCGCGGTTCTGCTTTCGGCGGCCTTGGCCGCTGTCGCGCATATGCACGAGGTCGCCTTGGCGGTCGGCTTCATCGTTGCCGCCAGTTTGGTGGCCTGCGCGACATGCTATCGCATGATGTCACCCGTACAGAAGGACGCGCCCCTTTCGCAGGAATAATCCAGTGGCCTTCAGAAGAATGAAGAAATCTCCTCAAGCGGTTTCTTCAGCTTTGCCACCGCAGGTACCGTTGCGTTTTCCGAAGGGTGACCTACTGCGATGATCATTGTCGGTTTTTCCGATGCAGGGCGGTCCAGTGCATCGTTCAGAAACCGCATCGGATTCGGGGTATGGGTCAAAGTGCTGAGGCCCGCGTGGTGCAGCGCAGCCAGCAGAAACCCGGTGGCAATGTTCACGCTTTCCGGCACGTAGTAGTTCTTGTACCGCGTCCCATCTTCGAAGTGTCCCCAGCGCTGGGCGAACACCACGATCAGCCAGGGTGCAATAGTCAGATGTTCTTTGACAGCGTTGGTGCCGATGGGCTCCAACGCTTTTATCCATTCGTCACCTGCGCCGCCTGCGTAGAACCGGCGCTCCTCTTCTTCAGCTTCTTCCCGGATGCGCTGCTTTAGGTCAGGGGCCGAGATCGCAGCAAAGTGCCAGGGTTGATGATTGGCGCCAGACGGCGCGGTGCCCGCCGTACGCAGACACGTTTCGATCACAGAACGGTCCACGGGGCGGAGGCTGAAATCTCGCACCGTGTGGCGCTGGCGCATCTTGTCGTAGAACTCTTGTGCGGCACCTTGCATGTCAGCATCGCTGATCTCGGACCGGTCAGGCAATGGAATGGGATCATAGCTGAGAGCATCGCGTGAAAACATCGGTTCCTCCGAAACTTTGGTGTGCGATCAGTTCGCGCTGGGCGGCAGCAGGACCTGCTTGGCGGCACGTTGAACCGCATGTGTAAGCGGTTTGAGGGCAGGTGCAAGTACGCGACCAACCTGCCAGCTGAGGGCAACATCCAGCGGAGCATTGGCCAGGAGGGGCAGCAACCGCCCTTGTTCCAAGGCGTCTTTGGCAAGGGCCGCTGGGTTCATTCCCCATCCCAGCCCGGCAATCGCGGCATCCACGAAGCCGTTCGAGGATGGCAGGAAATGAAACGGCGGCGACATCTGGCCCGCGATGTATTGCGACAGCCATGCCTTTTGCAAACCATCCTTTTGGTTGAAAACCAGGCAGGGCGCTTTGCTAAGCGTGCCCTCGTTCACACCATCTTTGAACCACGTGTTGATGAAGGAAGGGCTGGCTGTGGGCAGGTATCGCAGCACACCCAGCGCCGTCACGTCACATCCGGTCACGGGACGTCCGCCCACAGTGACGGCTGCGCTGACCTCTCCGCGTTTCAGCCAGTCCGCCGAATGGTCCTGGTCGTCAACGACTAAATCGAACAGCATATCGGGCACTTGCGCCATTGCATCGATAAACCATGTGGCCAGAACATCGGCGGGTACCGCGATGCGCACCCGCGCGGATCGCGGGTTCTGCTCCAACGCCAAATCGCGGGCAAGTTGCGCCTCAAGAAGACCGACATCCTCGGCATAGCGGGCGATGCGCAACCCTGCGGGCGTTCCGGTGCAAGGCGTAACCCGATGGATCAAGGATGCGCCGACCCGATCCTCCAGCGCTTTGATCCGCTGGGAAACTGCAGAAGGCGTGACAGCCAGTTCCGCAGCGGCGGCTTCAAAGCTCCCAAGGCGCAGGATGGCTGACAATGCGGACAGTTGGTTTGGATCCAGCAGCATTAGAGTTTCTTAAGTCAGAGCAGAATCTTTAATTTGATAGGTCAAGCCAAGGGGCTTAGTCAACGCTTGGAAAGGTTCAGGAGGTTCCATGCCAACATCCATGATTGCCGGTTTTGCACTGGGTTTCAGCCTGATCCTTGCGATCGGTGCGCAAAATGCCTTTATCCTGCGGCAGGGACTGCGGCGCGAGCATGTTTTCATTCTGTGCCTGACCTGTGCTGTGTCCGATGCTGTTTTGATCGGCGCGGGAGTGGCCGGTTTTGGCACTCTGGCGCAGGCGGTGCCATGGTTCGAAACCGTGATGCGCTATGGCGGTGCCGCGTTTCTGACCTGGTATGGGCTGCGTAGCCTTGGCTCGGCCTGGCAGGGTGGCGCAGTGATGGAGATCGGCAATGGTCAGCGCACCAGCTTGAAAACCGCGCTTCTCACGGTTCTGGCCTTCACCTGGCTGAACCCGCATGTCTATTTAGACACTGTCGTGCTGATCGGTTCAATCTCGGCGCAGTATGACGACCGTCTGGGGTTTGCACTGGGCGCAATGACGTCCAGCTTTGTTTTCTTCTTCTCGCTAGGGTACGGCGCAGGCGTTTTGTCGCCTGTTTTTACCCGCCCGAGGGCGTGGCAGGTGCTGGATGCCGGGATTGGCATTGTCATGCTGGGGATCGCACTGAAACTTGTTGTCATGTGAAGGGTTGTTCCTGACCGGGTTTCGGTGTTCAACCTAAGCCATGACTTCACACGCCGTTTCATCCCGCCCCATAGCAGGCATGTTCTGGATGTTTTCCGCCGGGCTGTCTTTTGTTGTGATGACGGCTTTGGTGAAGTCCTTGGGGACGACCATGAACCCGATTCAGGCAGCGTTTCTGCGGTACGCTTTGGGGCTGGTTTTCTTACTTCCGGCTCTTCGGTCGATCATGGCAACGCGGCTAACGCCCCGTTTGTTGACTCTGTTCGGCGTGCGGGGTGTGGTTCATGCTGTTGCGGTGATGCTGTGGTTCTTTGCCATGACGCAGATCCCGTTGGCTGAAGTTACGGCTATGAACTACATGACACCCGTCTACGTGACTTTGGGGGCAGCCCTTTTTCTGGGCGAAAAACTGGCCTTTCGGCGGATCGCAGCAATTCTGGTTGCTTTGGTCGGGGTGTTGATCATCCTGCGACCGGGTTTCCGAGAGGTGTCTCCGGGGCACCTGGCGATGCTGGGCACAGCTTTGACGCTGGGCGGTTCGTACCTGCTGGCTAAGCTGTTGGTGCGCGATGTACCACCTTCGGTCGTTGTTGCGCATCTTTCGATTTGGGTGACACTGGCGCTGATCCCCTTTGCTGTTGCGGTCTGGACTCAGCCCAGCTTACGCGATCTCGGGGTTCTGTTTCTGGTGGCCTGTTTTGCCACTGCGGGGCATTATTTCATGACCCTCGCTTTGCAAGCTGCACCTGTGGCTGTCACGCAGCCGATTACTTTTCTTCAGCTAATCTGGGCCACATTGTTGGGCGCTGTTGTGTTCCACGAAAGCGTGGATGTTTGGGTCGTTGCCGGTGGAACTTTGATCTTATGCGCTGTCAGCTTCATCTCATGGCGCGAAGCCGTGCTGAATCGCCGAGACTTGACGCCTCCGAGTATTGCGCCGAAGCTATGAGGTAGGTCCTACCGCGCCTTTCATTGATTGACGAGTCAATAAAAAACTCCTAATTTGGGATCATAACGCCTGTTCAGGGGGGAATGATGCCTAAAGTAGGAATGGAGCCGATCCGCCGGGATGCAATTGTCCGTGCCACGATTGCCGAATTGGGCGTGCAGAAATCCCTTGATGTGACAGTCAGCCAGATTGCGAAACGAGCAGGCATGTCCAGTGCACTGGCGCATCACTATTTTGGCGGCAAGGATCAGATATTTTTGGCAGCCATGCGTCAAATCCTGACGGATTTTGGCGAAGAGGCGCGTGCCAAATTGAAGGCGGCCGCGCCCGAGGAGCGAGCAAAAGCAATCATTCAGGCGTGCTTTGCCCCCTCATGTTTCACACCGGACGTGATTGCCGCGTGGATGACCTTTTATGTTCTGGCGCAAACCAATGATGACGCGCTGCGCCTTTGGCAGGTCTATCAGGCGCGCATCCGTTCGAACCTTATTGATGCGCTTCGCCCCAAGATGAAGGATCCGGTTGAGGCGGCCGAAAACATGATCGCCTTGATTGATGGGTTATACATCCGAGCGGCTCTCAGCGCCCCGGAAGAGCCGCAATTGGCGGTGAACCACGCAATGCGCGTGCTCAACACTCTGCTCGAGGCCGAAAAATGACAAAACCAAACATTCTGATCCTGATGGTGGATCAGCTGAACGGAACCCTCTTTCCCGACGGTCCCGCAGACTGGCTTCATGCCCCGAACCTGAAGAAGCTGGCCGAACGGTCGACCCGGTTTGCCAACGCTTACACGGCCTCGCCGTTATGCGCACCGGGGCGGGCCAGCTTCATGTCCGGCCAACTGCCTTCGCGCACCGGCGTCTATGACAACGCAGCCGAGTTCCGCAGCGACATCCCCACCTATGCACACCACCTGCGCAGGGCGGGATACTATACCTGCCTGTCCGGCAAAATGCATTTCGTCGGCCCCGACCAGATGCACGGGTTCGAGGATCGTCTGACCACCGACATCTACCCGGCCGATTTCGGCTGGACGCCGGATTACCGCAAACCGGGCGAGCGGATCGACTGGTGGTATCACAACATGGGTTCCGTCACCGGCGCGGGTGTTGCCGAAATCTCCAACCAGATGGAGTACGATGACGAGGTTGCCTATAACGCCAAGGCCAAGCTTTATGATCTGGCGCGCGGCAAGGATGAACGTCCATGGTGTGTGACCGTCAGCTTTACGCATCCCCACGACCCATACGTCGCCCGCCGCAAGTATTGGGACTTGTACGAGGATTGTGAGCATCTTCTGCCCGAGGTCGCTGATATCGGCTACGACAATCAGGACCCGCACGCCAAGCGTATCTTCGACGCCAATGATTGGCGCAGTTTTAACATCACCGAAGAAGACATTCGCAAATCCCGCCGCGCCTATTTCGCCAATATCTCCTATCTGGACGACAAGATCGGCGAGATCATCGAAGTATTGGAAACAACCCGTCAAGAGGCGATCATCCTGTTTGTCTCGGATCACGGTGACATGCTGGGCGAACGTGGCTTGTGGTTCAAAATGAACTTCTACGAAGGTTCCGCGCGTGTGCCGCTGATGATTTCATCCCCTGATCTGCCTGCCGGGCGGATCGACACGCCGGTTTCCACAATCGATGTAACGCCAACCCTTGGGGCATTGGCAGGTGTCGACATGGATGAAATCGCGCCATGGACGGATGGCGAAAACCTCGTTCCGCTGGCGAAAGGTGTCGAACGCACCGCGCCGGTGGCCATGGAATACGCTGCCGAGGCATCCTACGCGCCGCTGGTATCGCTGCGCTATGGCAAGTGGAAATACAACCGCTGCGCGTTGGACCCGGACCAGCTTTTTGATCTCGAGGCCGACCCGCACGAGATGACCAATCTGGCAGACAGCCCCGAACATGCGGGTACGCTGCAAACCTTGCGTGCTAAATCCGAAGCCCGTTGGGATCTGGCCCGCTTCGACGCCGACGTCCGCGCCAGCCAGGCGCGGCGCTGGGTCGTGTACGAAGCGCTGCGGCAAGGGGGATATTACCCATGGGATTACCAGCCGCTGCAAAAAGCATCGGAACGCTACATGCGCAATCACATGGATCTGAACATCGTCGAGGAAAACGCCCGGTTCCCACGCGGCGAATAACCTCTTCATCTTTTCGAAAATACTCCCGCCGGAGGCATCCAACCTTCTCGGCGGGACAGGAGTTGTGGAAATGGAAGCAGATTTTGTCATCGTAGGCGCAGGGTCCGCAGGCTGCGCAATGGCATATCGCCTTAGCGAAGCCGGGGCCTCGGTCCTGGTGATTGAACACGGCGGGACAGACGCGGGACCGTTTATTCAGATGCCAGCCGCGTTGAGCTATCCGATGAACATGTCCCGGTATGACTGGGGCTATCAGTCCGAGCCCGAGCCGCACCTGAACAACCGTCGTCTGGCTTGTCCGCGTGGTAAGGTGATCGGGGGCTCGTCTTCGATCAATGGCATGGTCTACGTTCGCGGCCACGCACGTGATTTCGATACATGGGCCGAGATGGGTGCAGATGGCTGGTCCTATGCTGATGTCCTGCCATACTATAAACGCATGGAAAGCTGGCACGACGGGGGGCACGGTGGTGATCCGGCATGGCGTGGCACGAACGGTCCGCTGCATGTCTCGCGCGGTCCACGCGAAAATCCCTTGTTCAAAGCGTTTGTCGACGCGGGCCAGCAGGCCGGATACGAGGTCACGGGCGACTATAATGGCGAAAAGCAGGAAGGCTTTGGCCCGATGGAACAGACCGTCTGGAAAGGGCGGCGTTGGTCGGCGGCAAATGCCTATCTGAAACCAGCGCTCAAGCGCGACAATTGCGATATCGTACGGGGCCTTGCGTCTCGGGTTGTGATGGAAAACGGGCGCGCCACCGGGGTGGAGTTGATCCGCGGCGGCAAGTCTGAAGTCATCAAAGCCCGGCGTGAGGTCGTTTTGGCAGCGTCCTCGATCAACTCGCCCAAGCTGTTGATGTTGTCCGGCATCGGCCCGGCTGCGCATCTGGCCGAGCACGGGATTGACGTTGTTGCGGATCGACCGGGCGTTGGTGCCAACCTGCAGGACCATCTGGAGCTTTACATCCAGCAAGCCTCACTACAGCCGATCACGCTGTACAAGCATTGGAACCTGTTCAGCAAAGGTCTGATCGGGGCACAATGGCTGTTCACAAAAACCGGTCTGGGCGCGTCGAACCAGTTTGAAAGCGCGGCCTTCATCCGGTCGAAGCCGGGCGTAGAATACCCTGACATTCAGTACCATTTCCTGCCCATCGCGGTTCGTTATGACGGGCAGGCAGCAGCGGAAGGCCACGGGTTCCAGGCGCATGTAGGTCCGATGCGGTCTCCGTCGCGTGGGGCTGTGACACTGCGGTCCGCACAAGCCGCGGACGCGCCAGTGATCAAGTTCAACTACATGAGCCATGAACAGGACTGGGAAGATTTCCGCACCTGTATCCGTCTGACTCGGGAAATCTTTGGTCAGAATGCATTCAAGCCCTACGCCGGCAAGGAAATTCAACCGGGTGCCGCCGTGCAATCAGATGAAGAGCTGAACGGCTTTATCGCGGAACATGCCGAAAGCGCTTATCACCCCTGTGGCACCTGTCGGATGGGGCGCGCGGATGACAAAAACGCCGTGGTTGATCCCGAAGGCCGTGTGATCGGTGTGGATGGGCTGCGCGTTGCTGACAGCTCGATCTTTCCTCAGATCACCAACGGTAACCTCAACGCGCCGTCGATCATGGTGGGTGAGAAAGTATCGGATTCCCTGCTGGGCAAAGACCCGTTGCCCAAGGCCAATGACCGGCCTTGGATCCACCCGAACTGGGCGACGGCACAGCGTTAACCCTTTGACATGCCCCCGGTTGAATATGCGTGATTTCAGGCGCATATCGGGGGCATGTTAAGGATTTGTTTAGTTTTTGTTCTTCTCCTGCCATCTGTGACACTGGCCGCTGAACGTCTTTCAGGCCAGGTTAATGTAATAGATGCGGATACTTGGGACGTCGGCGGCATCCGAGTTCGCTTGCATGGAATCGATGCGCCCGAGCTGGATCAAGCCTGTCAGGACGACGAAGGATCAACTTGGCCATGCGGTGCTTGGGTGACGCAGGAGGTTCGCCAGTTATTCCAGGGAAAAACAGCATCTTGCATGCCGGTGGACCGGGATCGATATGGCCGCGTTGTCGCAAGATGCATGTACGGTGTACAAGATGCAGCCGATCAATTGGTGCGCCTGGGTTTGGCCTTTGCCTATCGCAAGTATTCACATGCCTATGAAAGCGCTGAGAAAGAGGCAAAGGCACGGCATGTCGGGCTGCATCGGCAGCAGGTTCAAGTGCCTTGGGTGCATCGCGCCGCCAGGAAGTCCGCGTCATCAAACGGGTGCCGGATCAAAGGAAACATCTCGGCCAAGGGCGAAAAGATATACCACATCCCTGGCCAGACCTTCTATGCCAATACCCGCATCAATACATCAAGCGGCGAGCGTTGGTTCTATTCTGTCGTTGCCGCCCGCGCCGCAGGATGGCGCGCGTCACGGCGTCGAAATTTGTATGAATCCTGTATGAAATTGATCCGGGTCAAAGCGGGTTCGTCTGAGCGCGTGTACGCCTGATTTGCAACGACTTATTATGGAGCGAACGGATATGTCCCACACCCCGCATGAACTGGCTGAAGAATTTCCGGACAAAGTTGAATTGATGAGCCAGCTCAAGCAATCGGACGCGCATTTTGCCCGGCTGGCCGACGAGTACCATGAAATCAACCGCGTGGTTCATCGGGCAGAAACGAACGTCGAACCAATGGAAGATCTGGCTGAGGTTGAGCTGCGCAAAAAACGCGCGGCCTTGAAGGATGAGATCTGGGCGATCCTGTCCAAAGCCTAAGCAAAAAGATGGGGGCTCTGCCCCCGTCGCGGCCTGTGTCGCGACTTCCCCGAGGTATTTTGGGCCAGGTGAAGATCAGGTGACTTCGTAGGGCAGAGTGCCGCGCAGATGGGTGTCTATGCTTAGGCGACGTTCCAAGGGCGGAACCGAGCGCTGGTGGCAGGTTTGCCGTTCGCAGATGCGGCAAGAGATGCCGATCGGTTCGTATGCACTGGCGTTATTGATATCGAGATTATCGGCATAGACGAGCGCAGGTGCGTGTCGCACTTCACACCCCAAAGCGATCGCATAGCGCCGGACAGGGGCGCCGAAGGACCCGCCGGACTTTGATACGTCACGTGCAAGAGAAATATAACGAACCCCATCTGGTGTTTCTGCCAGTTGGCGAAGAAAGTGCCCCGGTGTTTCAAAGGCGCGGTGCACGTTCCACAAGGGGCACGCACCGCCAAACCGCGCAAATTGCAGGCGCGTGGCCGAGTGTCGTTTGGTAATCGTGCCGGCCTGATCCACCCGAACAAAGAAGAAAGGGATACCCTTTGCTCCTGGGCGCTGAAGCGTCGATAGCCGATGGGCAATCTGCTCGATTGAAGCTCCGAACCGATTGCTGAGCAGTTCCAGATCGTGGCGCTCTTCTTGCGCGGCGGTCAGGAAGACGGAATAAGGCATCAAAGACGCGCCTGCGAAATAGTTGGCAAGGCCGATCTTTGCAATCGACCGGGCCTCGTCGCTTTGGAACTTTGCAAAATCCAGCGTTGCTTCCAACAGCTTGTCCTGGCTGATCAATGCAACCTGCAACAGCAATTGGAACACTTGGGTTTGCGGCGCAGCGCGCGAGGACAGGCGCAGAATCTTGCTTTCGGCGTCATAACTGCGCAGTGGGTCCATATCTGAAAAAACGACCTGAATACCGCGCGCTGACAGGCTGTTCAGGGCGGCCTGCCGTATCCCTCCGGGGCCGTCTGCCCGATTGGCGAACAATTCTGCCGCCCTGTCCACAGCGTCGATATAGTTGTCGCAATAATGAAAGAAATCGCGCACTTCTTCCCACGGGCTGGCCTGAATTCGCGCATCTTCGCGCCCCAAGGCTTCGTCCAGTGACGCAAGGCGTTCGTGTGTTTGGCGGTAGGTTTTGTGTAACTCAATAAAGGCACGCGCCAAGGCGGGGGCGTTGGATGCGGTCAGGCGCAGATCAGCCAGTGGAGGTTGGGCATCGGCGAACACCGGGTCGGCCAATGCCTCACGCATGTCAGATACAAGCCGCTCACTGTCGCCGGTGCTGAGTTCGGTCACGTCCATGCCGAATTCCTGCGCCAAGGCTAACACAACCGTCGTCGAAATCGGTCTGTTGTTGTTCTCCATCTGGTTCAGGTAGGGCAGGGAAACACCCAGTTTGGCTGCGAATTCACGCTGGGTCAGAGTCAGACGTGTGCGCATCTCGCGGAGCTTTGCGCCGGCATAGAGTTTTTGAGTCGCCATTGGGGGCCTTTGCAAGTTTCCTAAATCCAAATCCTAACTTTGCAAAGTGATCCGCGCAATCGATTAGAGCCCAAGTTGCCGTTCCCGCCGGATGACTGCTGCAATCGCACAAATAGCCAAAAGGGCTGTTGTCAGCATCAACCATAAAAGAGGTATAGCGCCGGTTTCGTGTGTCAATAGCGCGCCCGCCAATGCGCTTAGACCTGCGCCGCCGCCCAACATGATGGCACCGCTCAAACCTGATGCGGTTGCAGCCAGGTGCGGGCGGACAGACAGTGAGCCGGCAGTTGCATTGGGAATGACCATGCCATTTCCGATGCCGACAAAGGTCATGAGTCCAAAGAAGCTGAGCGCCGTTCCGCTGCCCACAAGAAAAAGCGATGCCGATAGGGCGACGCCGAAAGCATTTAGCAGGCTGCCCCAAAAAACCATGCGGTTCACGCCGACGCGCATCGAATAGCGCCCGCTGATGAAGTTCCCCGCGAAGTACCCAACGGCAGGTGCGCCAAAATAGATGCCAACTTGCGCGGCGCTCAGTCCGAATAATTCAGTTCCAATAAATGGTGCGCCACCCAGATAAGCAAAGAACGCTCCCGACGAGAATGCGCAGGCCAGTGAGTAACCCCAGAAGCGAGGCGAGGTTAGCAATTCGGGGTATTCTTTGAATTGCTGTATGAGTGATTTTCCGCTTTTTGCTGCCGTTTCGCCAAAATCCGTAAATGTCAGGAAAAGCGTCAAGGCGCCAATGGCGAATGGCAGCCAGAAGTTTGCTTTCCAGCCGAACGCCTCTTCGAGAATGCCGCCAATTGCAGGTCCGATCATGGGGACCACGGCCATGCCCATGGTCACATAACCGATCATGGATGCGGCCTGGTCTTGATCGTACATATCCCTCACGGCCGCGCGACTTAGCACGATACCTACGACAATGACTGCCTGACACATCCTGAAGACCAGGAATATCTCGGCGTTCGGCGCGTAAATGCATCCCAAAGTGGCCAGTAGGAAAAGCGCGAGCCCCCAAAGCAAAACCGGTCTACGACCCGCCTTGTCGGCAATTGGGCCAATCACGATTTGCAAAACGGCATTGATCAGCAAGTACAAGGCAATCGAGAGTTGCATGACCTTGTAGTCGGTGTCGAAGTACACGGCCATGTTTGGAAGGCTGGGTAGGAACAGGTTCATGCTCAGGGCGGATAGGCCTGAGAGCAAGACAAGTGTTGCCAATGTGGGTGGTGTGCGCTGCGCGGCGCCTAAGCTGAACTGCATAGTTCACATGTATAGCTATTGAAATTCGGAATGCCAGTCGTTGAGAAAAATCAATTCGATACTTAGCTAATTTGCAGTTATCCAGAATGTTGTTGCTGATACTTTGCAAATTTGCCGAAAAGAGCTTTGGCTCAGACTGTCTAGCAGGTAGTGTCCCGTCAAATTTTAAAAGGGATACGCGTCATGAAAGACATCCTTTCGGAGTTGGAAAATCGCCGAGATGAGGCACGACTGGGCGGTGGGCAAAGAAGGATCGATGCCCAACATTCACGCGGCAAACTGACAGCACGTGAACGGATCGAATTGCTGCTGGATGAAGGCAGCTTCGAAGAATTCGATATGTTTGTCAGCCACCGCTGCACTGAATTCGGTATGGAAAACCAAAAGCCTGCGGGTGATGGGGTCGTGACCGGGTGGGGCACAATCAACGGTCGTATGGTCTATGTTTTCAGCCAGGACTTTACCGTTTTCGGCGGGTCGCTCTCGGAAACCCACGCGCAGAAGATTTGCAAGATCATGGATATGGCTGTGCAGAACGGAGCGCCGGTCATAGGGATCAATGACTCGGGCGGGGCGCGAATCCAAGAGGGTGTTGCGTCGCTGGCTGGGTATGCCGAAGTGTTTCAGCGTAACATTACGGCATCGGGCGTTGTCCCGCAGATCAGTGTGATCATGGGCCCCTGTGCCGGTGGCGCTGTTTACAGCCCGGCGATGACCGACTTTATCTTCATGGTCAAAGACTCGTCTTACATGTTTGTGACCGGTCCCGACGTGGTAAAAACGGTTACAAACGAAGTGGTGACTGCCGAGGAGCTGGGTGGTGCGTCGACACACACCAAGAAGTCTTCGGTTGCGGACGCGGCGTTTGAAAACGATGTCGAGGCGTTGGCCGAAGTGCGCCGACTGGTGGATTTCCTGCCCCTTAACAACCGCGAGAAACCCCCGGTCCGTCCGTTCTTTGACGAGCCCGGACGGCTTGAGCCGTCGCTGGATACCTTGGTGCCCGACAATCCCAACACGCCTTACGACATGAAGGAACTTATCACCAAAGTGGCGGATGAGGGCGACTTCTACGAGATTCAGGAAGACTTTGCCAAGAACATCATCACCGGTTTTATCCGCCTGGAGGGCCAGACCGTTGGGGTCGTTGCCAACCAGCCGATGGTTCTGGCGGGATGTCTGGACATTGACAGCTCGCGCAAGGCGGCGCGCTTTGTGCGCTTCTGCGATTGTTTTGAAATCCCGATCCTGACCTTTGTGGATGTTCCGGGCTTCCTGCCGGGCACGCAGCAGGAATATAGCGGTGTGATCAAACACGGTGCCAAGCTGCTTTATGCCTATGGTGAGGCCACAGTGCCCAAAGTGACCGTGATTACGCGGAAAGCATATGGCGGTGCTTATGTGGTTATGGCGTCCAAGCATTTGCGTGGTGATTTTAACTATGCCTGGCCCACAGCTGAGATTGCGGTGATGGGGGCAAAAGGCGCAACCGAAATCATCCATCGTGCAGATCTTGGGGATGCGGAAAAGACCGCGCAGCACGTTGCAGATTACGAAGATCGGTTTGCCAACCCCTTCGTCGCGGCCGAGCGCGGCTTTGTCGATGAAGTGATCATGCCGCAATCGACCCGTCGTCGTGTGTCCAGAGCGTTTGCCAGCTTGCGGGGTAAGCAACTGAAGAACCCATGGAAAAAGCACGACAATATTCCGTTGTAACCGACCTGGGGCGGTCAGGCCGCTCCGGTGTTCCTGTGCGTCGTCAGGCTAAAAACTGGGCAAAACCCGCTCAAAATTGAGGCGGAATTGACAAGAATCGGCAAATAGTTGAATGATCCGACCCGTCAGACATAGAACAGCGCAGTTCACAAGCACTGCGCGCGCGATCCCGGAAGGAGGAGCTCGCCCTTGGCGGGTCCGGGATCGCGCCATTTGTCTGATGATCTGCCTGGTCTGCTCACCCGTCTTTGCTCAATCAGATACGCCGTTGCCGGTGCCGTCTGGCCAACCTGTGCATTTGGATGACGTCCTGCTCGACAACAATCCGGGGGAGCTTTGGGTTCGCTTTCGCTTCATCGCTCCAAAAATTGGCGCGACGGTAGGACGGATCACTTACGATGTTGCGTCCAAAGACATGGAGCATCTGTGCCAAATACTGGCCGTTCCCTATGTGGCCCAGCATGACTTACAGCCTGTGCGGGTCGTTATTTCATTGGCGGACCGACCGGTAGAATTTGGCGATGCCGCCCCGGACGCGACGCAGTTTTTTGAAGCCTACCGGCTGGAGCAGTCCCGGTGTATCTGGGAGGGGCTTTGACCATGAACTCTTTCTTTTATGACGTCAGAGCATCTCAGACCAACGGTGCGGCTTCGGAGGTGCGTAACATGATCCCATCCCTTTTCGGGTTTGATATTTCTTTGTCTGTCAGCGTTAAGCCGGAGGTATTGCCATGCTGAAGCATCGCGGCTTCCCCGGGCGTCTGTCTGGCACGGATTTTCAGTTTACCATTCGCCGGGCCAATCCCAAGGGCGTGACACCTTTGACGCGTCGGGAACGGTTCCGCGACCGTAAGCCTGCCGACAAGCGTGCGGATACCGCGTTCATGGAAGCGCTTTGGGCGCATTTCGGGGATCAGCCCTTCGAACGGGGCAATCTGGACGCGGGTCGCCTGAGCTGGTTGTTCGGGCGCGAAGTTGTGCCTGCAGAGAACCCGTTTGATCCGTCCAGCTATGACGCGCTTTTGGTCATTGATGTGGATGTGGCCCGCGCATCTTTTCCCGAAATCATCGATGGGATGGGCTGACTTTGTTATCGGCTGCCGCATATCAGTATGCTGAACCCGGCGTCGCGGCGATCCTGCCCGCAACTGGGCAGGATCTGTGTGCGGTATCAGAAGTTGAGCTGAGCGGCCAGCTGAACGCGGCTACCGTCAAAGGTACGGCCAGTGGGCGCGTCGTTCCGCTCACCATAGATGTACTCGGCGCTGAGCGTCAGGTTGTCAGTTGCCTTGTAGAAGGCGTTGACATGGATCGTCTCCAACTCGGTGAAGGACAATGTGCCGGTCGAGGTGGGAAGATCATAATTCTCGCGACCATACGCAATGCCGACATTCCATTTTGGACTCAGGTCTTGCCTGAACTCGACAGTATAGCCATCCACATCGTTCGCTTGCCCGCCGACAATCGCATCGCCAAGGCCGATCAGATAGGGGCCAAGGGCCTCACCCGTCACGTAGTTGACTTGGAACAGCCCTCCTTGCCACGGGCGAACCGAGGCAGAGGCAGTGAAACCCGTTTGGTCAACTTCCACACTGCCGGAATTGGCTTTGCCATACAGTACCGCGCCCCGCGCAATATATGTGCCGTCATTGTATTCCGCCGAAGCCGTCAAGACCGGATCGTCAGAGTTCGAACCGCTGACATTTTCTTCCAGCGAAACGGCGAACTGAGCGTTGCCCCCAAGTTGCCCGGTGTATCGCAGCTGCGGAACACGGGCGAAGGCAATACCGACCGGGCCATTGAATTCCACCGAGGTAGGATAGGTGTCCAGCGGCTGGAAGTTGGTCCAGTACTGGCCGATCAGGAACTGATCACCGATCGTGATGTTTGCGTGGCGTATGCGCAGTTCGGCGGTGCCACCCGAGCCGAACAGATCAAGCTCCAGCTGACCCCCGATGTCACCGATCCCACTTGGCGTGGTGGTCCGCAGGCCAATCCGCGATTGGCGTACGGTCGCACCAAAGGTGCCATCGGTTGCCGCAGACGGTTCACCGATGACGTTCACAAAGGCAGTATCGCCCTGATCAAAGTCGAAATCGTAGAAGAAGTCGGCCTTGACGTAGCCATAAACGTCCAAAGTGGTGTTGCCGATCCGAAAATCTCCCTCAGCGGGGCTGCTATCGGCGGATTCCAGCGCCTCGACTCGTGCGCGCAAAGCATCGAGTTCGGCTTGAGTCTGGGCATCCTGAGCATAGGCAAGCGTGCCGGTCACACTAAGCGCCGAGGCAGCAAGCAGGAGTGCCTTCATTCGTGTCGTCATCATGTGGGTGTTTCCTTGTGTGCGAGTGTGCATCCGCACCGTTTCACGCGCCCCGTGACGACGGGAATCACGAGAATGGGACGAAAAAGCCCAAATATCTCAAGGAAATGTGCGACTCGGCCCTGGAAAAATCACGTCAGGCTGAACCGATCTGTCAACCATATGAATGTGAATGCACTTTTGCAGTGCAGAAAAATGTCGCTGCGTGATGCCGCACGTGCAAACGGCCGCCTCTGTTTAGGTAAATGTAACGGCAATGTGACGGGTAGGCAGGGGTTTTCACCGATTTACCAGAGATCCTGGATCGGCACGAATTTGCGTGAGTTGTCTCAGCGTGGGCAGAAACCAGCCGAGTTATCGTGCGGAAACAATACAGTGTTTGCAGGTGATATTGTGGCGTGCACAGTGAGTGGGCCGTGCGGCTCTACTTTGCCTGCGCCGCACATGCACCTACTATTCCGTACCCCTTCCTTACGCGGGCAGGCTTGTGTTCCCCACAAAAACCTGTCCGCGTTTTTCTTTTTGCGCGCAACGCGCAAAAAGAGGCAAAAACCTGCACAAAAGTTGCCTGTGCGCCCTCTGATATTGAATAACACGTCGCGTTTCGCGCATCAGAGCGCAAACGAAACAAGACAACCAGAAGGGCAGTCACAATGCGAATCTCAAAACTTATCCTCGTTGCAGCGGCCTGCGCGGGCTTGGCGGCTTGCGGTGACACCACGGGCGAACAGGCAATCTTGGGTGGCGGGGCCGGCGCTGTCGGCGCAGCCGTTCTCAACGCAGACCCACTTTTCGGCGCGGCCGTCGGCGCAGCGGGCAACGTACTGTATTGCAAAACACAGAACACCTGTAACTAACGCATCTTTTTCGGGGCGCCTGTCGCCTCGTCCGTCATCTCGCATCACGCCGTCGTGGGGATCGCTCCCTGCGGCGGCGTTTTGCGTTTCCAGAACACCAAGCCAAAGGACGTTCCATGTTCAATAAGATCCTGATCGCCAACCGGGGCGAGATCGCCTGCCGAGTCATCAAGACCGCCCGCAAAATGGGTATCGGCACAGTTGCTATTTATTCGGATGCGGACAAGAACGCGCTGCATGTGTCGATGGCGGATGAAGCCGTGCATATTGGCCCGCCCCCGGCGAACCAGTCTTACATCGTGATCGACAAGGTCATGGATGCCATTCGCCAAAGCGGTGCGCAGGCGGTGCATCCGGGTTACGGGTTCCTGTCGGAAAACGCCAAATTCGCCGAAGCGCTGGAAGCTGAAGGTGTGGCCTTTGTCGGTCCCCCGAAAGGTGCAATCGAGGCGATGGGCGACAAGATCACGTCGAAGAAAATCGCTCAGGACGCAAACGTGTCGACGGTTCCGGGCTATATGGGGTTGATCGAGGATGCAGATGAGGCGGTCAAAATCTCGAATGAGATCGGCTATCCGGTCATGATCAAAGCCAGCGCCGGTGGCGGTGGTAAAGGCATGCGGATCGCGTGGAACGACGAAGAGGCGCGCGAGGGCTTTCAGTCGTCCAAGAACGAAGCTGCGAACTCGTTTGGGGATGACCGGATTTTTATCGAGAAATTCGTGACCCAGCCGCGCCACATCGAAATTCAGGTTCTGTGTGACAGCCATGGAAATGGTATCTATCTGGGCGAGCGCGAATGCTCGATCCAGCGCCGGAACCAGAAGGTGGTTGAAGAGGCGCCGTCGCCATTCCTTGATGAAGCAACGCGTAAGGCGATGGGCGAACAAGCCGTGGCCTTGGCTAAGGCGGTTGGCTATTCCAGCGCAGGCACGGTGGAATTCATCGTTGACGGTGAAAAGAACTTCTACTTCCTTGAAATGAACACCCGCCTGCAGGTGGAACACCCGGTCACCGAGCTGATCACCGGCGTCGATCTGGTGGAGCAGATGATCCGTGTGGCGGCGGGTGAGCCTTTGACGATCACACAGGATGACGTGACGCTGACCGGTTGGGCCATTGAAAACCGCCTATATGCGGAAGACCCGTACCGGAACTTCTTGCCGTCGATTGGCCGTCTGACCCGGTATCGTCCTCCGCAGGAAACTGCGGCCGGTCCGATGCTGGTCAACGGCAAATGGCAGGGCGACGCGCCTGAAGGCGAAGCGGCAGTACGCAACGATACCGGCGTCTATGAGGGCGGCGAGATCAGCATGTATTACGACCCGATGATCGCAAAACTCTGCACCTGGGCCCCGACCCGTGAAGCCGCGATTGAGGCGATGCGCGTTGCCCTGGACAGTTTCGAGGTTGAAGGCATTGGTCACAACCTGCCGTTCCTGTCGGCTGTGATGGACCACCCGAAATTCATCAGCGGCGACATGACCACGGCTTTCATTGCCGAAGAATATCCCGATGGGTTCGAGGGCGTATCCTTGCCCGAAGCTGATCTGCGCCGGATTGCAGCCTCCTGCGCAGCAATGCATCGCGTGGCCGAGATCCGCCGGACCCGCGTGTCGGGCCGGATGGACAATCACGAACGTAAAGTCGGCAAACGCTGGGTTGTATCGCTGGAAGGCCACGAGTTCCAGGTTCAGGTCAACGCTGACAAAGAAGGTGCGACCGTCAAGTTCGAAGATGGGTCGACCCTGCGTGTGGCCTCGGACTGGACGCCGGGTGATCAGCTGGCCATACTAGATGTCGATGGCAGCCCGTTGGTTCTGAAGGTCGGCAAGGTTTCGGGCGGGTTCCGCATTCGCAACCGTGGGGCCGACCTGAAGGTTCTGGTGCGCCGTCCGCGACAGGCAGAGCTGGCCAAACTGATGCCGGAAAAATTGCCGCCGGATACCTCGAAAATGCTGCTGTGCCCGATGCCTGGTCTGGTCGTGAAAATCGATGTCGAAGTGGGGCAGGAGGTGCAGGAAGGTCAGGCGCTGTGCACCATCGAGGCGATGAAGATGGAAAACATCTTGCGGGCCGAGAAGAAGGGCACGGTTGCAAAGATCAACGCTGGCCCCGGCGACAGCCTTGCCGTGGACGAAGTGATCATCGAGTTCGAGTGATCATGCCAGTGCTTTCACTATACCTCCGACGGTCTCCGGCGTTCTGCGCCGGAGCTGCGTGGTATTGCGAAAGCGCTCAACCGCCCTCGCGCCGGTCGCGGATTTCGCGCTCACGCAGGGGTGTCTTGTCGATGGACCGGCCGATTTCTCGCACGCTCCAAGGGGCAGGTTTGCGCAGTTTGACCACACCGTCCTTGTCGACGAACACCATCTGGAAACCACGTGGACGCAACTGTGACCGAATCGGAGACCGCGCCGATGGGTCGGTATCGGTCAAAACCACCACATCCCGGTCACGCATGGCCTCTTCGCCGTCCAGCAGCATGTCGATCTGTTGTTGGAAGCGCGGGTCGGCAGGTGTGTCCGCAAAAACTACGATAGGCCGGTTGACCCATAGAAATTCGCTGAGTTCGCTGTCCCCGACCGGGCGAACAAAGCTGTCATCCGAGGGCGCCGTGCCGTCCGCCGCCCAAGCGGCCAGAGGGATTAGTGCCGAGAAAACAAAGGCAAGCGTGCGAGTCATGTGGCCTCCTGTTCTTTCGAATATAGCCCCTGTCTCCGCGATTGCGACTGACGATTTACACAGAACGCTCAAAATTTCGCGCTTGCGCCCCGACGCAATGGTCAAGCGCAGGACCTCAATGCGGACGCTTTTTGCGGCCGCCACCCGAGTTGACGAGAGGAAATTCAAATGACCGACACGAAGGACTGGAAAGCGCTGGCCGAGAAAGAGCTGCGCGGACGTCCGTTGGACGATCTGACCAAGGAAACGCTGGAAGGCATCGCCGTCAAACCACTTTATACGCAGGAAGATACCGCTGACTTGCCGCATATGGGCTCTCTGCCCGGGTTTGGTCCGTTCACACGCGGGGTGAAGGCGACGATGTATGCCGGGCGTCCGTGGACGATCCGCCAGTATGCGGGCTTTTCGACGGCCGAGGAATCAAACGCCTTTTACCGCCGTAACCTGGCAGCTGGTCAGCAGGGTGTTTCGGTCGCTTTCGATCTGGCCACGCACCGTGGTTATGACAGTGATCACCCGCGTGTTGTGGGCGATGTGGGCAAGGCCGGTGTGGCCATCGACAGCGTCGAGGATATGAAGATCCTGTTCGACGGCATTCCGTTGGACAAGGTCTCGGTCTCGATGACCATGAACGGCGCGGTGGTTCCGATCTTGGCCAGTTTCATCGTTGCGGGCGAAGAGCAGGGCCATGACAAATCGGTCCTGTCTGGCACAATTCAGAATGACATTCTGAAAGAGTTCATGGTGCGTAACACCTATATCTATCCCCCTGAACCGTCGATGAAGATCATCTCGGACATCATCGAATACACCTCGAACGAGATGCCCAGGTTCAACTCGATCTCGATCTCGGGCTACCACATGCAAGAGGCCGGGGCGAACCTGGTGCAGGAATTGGCCTATACGTTGGCGGACGGACGCGAATACGTGCGCGCCGCGACTGAGGCCGGGATGGACGTGGACAAGTTCGCAGGACGTTTGTCGTTCTTCTTTGCCATCGGCATGAACTTCTTTATGGAGATCGCCAAACTGCGTGCGGCGCGGACCCTATGGCATCGCGTGATGACCGAATTCGGTGCAAAATCCGAGCGGTCAAAGATGCTGCGTACCCATTGCCAGACCTCGGGCGTGTCGTTGCAAGAGCAAGACCCCTATAACAACGTGATCCGCACGGCCTATGAGGCAATGAGTGCGGTTCTGGGCGGAACGCAAAGCTTGCACACCAACGCGTTGGACGAGGCGATTGCACTGCCCACCGATTTCTCGGCGCGTATCGCGCGGAACACGCAGTTGGTTTTGCAGGAAGAAACCGGCGTGACCGACGTGGTCGATCCGCTGGCGGGCTCCTATTACATCGAAAGCCTGACCAACGAACTGGTCGAAAAGGCCTGGGCCTTGATGCAAGAGGTCGAGGAGATGGGCGGCATGACCAAAGCCGTGGCCAGCGGCATGCCCAAACTGCGGATCGAGGAAAGCGCTGCACGTCGTCAGGCGATGATCGACAGGGGCGACGAGGTGATCGTCGGTGTCAACAAATACCGCAAAGAACAGGAAGACCCGATCGACATTCTGGATGTCGACAACGTTGCGGTGCGCGAAGCACAGGTCGCGCGACTGGAACGTATCCGCGCAACCCGCGCCGAGGCAGCGTGTCAGGCTGCGCTGGACGCGCTGACCGCAACTGCCCGCGAGGGTGGCAACCTGCTGGCTGCTGCGGTCGAGGCCGCCCGCGCCCGCGCATCCGTAGGAGAGATCAGCATGGCAATGGAAAAGGAATTCGGTCGCCACCGTGCCGAGGTGAAAACCCTGGCCGGTGTGTATGGCGCGGCTTACGAAGGTGACGAAGGCTTTGCCGCGATCCAGAAGTCCATTGAGGAGTTTGCCGAAGCTGAAGGGCGGCGCCCTCGTTTGCTGGTGGTCAAGATGGGACAGGATGGGCATGACCGGGGGGCCAAGGTTATCGCCACGGCCTTTGCCGACATTGGGTTTGACGTCGACGTTGGGCCTTTGTTCCAGACACCCGCCGAGGCCGCGCAGGATGCCGTGGACAATGACGTGCATGTGGTTGGGATTTCCTCGCAAGCTGCAGGGCACAAGACGCTGGCCCCGCAGTTGGTGGAAGAGCTGAAGAAAGCTGGTGCCGAGGACATCATCGTCATCTGCGGTGGCGTGATCCCGCAGCAGGATTATCAGTTCCTGTATGATCATGGGGTGAAAGCGATCTTTGGGCCGGGCACCAATATCCCCGAAGCTGCGCAGGACATCCTGCGTCTGATTAGTGAAGCGCGCGGCTAAACAGTGGCTAAGGTTTTTCGTCGAAAAATCTTGTGATCGCGCGCCGATGGCGGAAACATGCGACCAGACCTGATTGGGTCTGGTCGAATTGTTTTTAGGAGGGGCGCATGTTGCTCGATCATCTGGCCGTCGCCGGAGAAACGCTGGTAGAAGCATCCGCGCATGTCGAACAGGCTTTGGGCGTTGCGCTGCAGGCGGGCGGCAAACACGAGAAGTTTGGCACCTATAATCGATTGCTGGGACTCAAGGACGGCCTGTATCTTGAGGCAATTGCCATTGATCCCGACGCGCCCACGCCGGAACGGACCCGCTGGTTCGATCTGGACCGGTTCACAGGTAAACCGCGGCTGACCAATTGGATTTGTCGCGTGCCGGATATCGAGGCGTCTCTTTCGGTGTTTCCCGATGGTGTTGGAACGCCGATTGATCTGACACGCGGCGCTTTGAGTTGGCGCATGGCCGTGCCACCGACCGGCCGACTTCCCTTTGACAACCTGTTTCCCGCGCTGATTCAGTGGCAGGGGGATCTGCACCCGGCGCAGATGTTGCAGGACAGCGGCTGCAGTCTTCGCAGGTTGGTCGTGTTCCACCCGGATGCGCTGACCTTAGCCACGCATCTTGGCGCGTTGGACTGGGTGGTGTTCGACACTGGGCCAGCCGCTTTGCGGGCCGAGTTTGAAACCCCGCACGGCGTGCGTGTGTTGGAATGAAGGTCCGACAGGCGCAGCCTGCAGATGCACACGCGATTGCCGAGATCACCAATCAGATCATTCGCGAGACGTTGGTGACGTTCACAACCGATACCCGCAGCGTTGAGAGTATCGCCGAAGATATCCTCGCCCGAGGTCCCGGGTTTCTGGTTGCAGAAATTGAAGGCCGCGTGGTCGGGTTTGCGACCTTTGGGCCTTTCCGCTCAGGCCCCGGGTATGTCCACAGCTCGGAACACTCGATCCAACTGGCACCCGACGCGCGCGGCAAGGGTGCTGGCCGCGCCCTGATGGCGGCACTTGAAAAGGCCGCGCGTGCCGAAGGCGTCCATGTGCTGGTTGCTGGCATCTCGTCCGCAAACCCGTCTGCCATTGCATTCCACACAGCGTTGGGGTTCGAACAGGTCGGACATATGCCTCAAGTCGGTTACAAATGGGGGCAGTGGCTGGATCTTGTGCTGATGCAGAAAATTCTTTCACCGGAATGATCTATCGCACCTGACAGTCCCGGATTGTGGCGCTAGGGTACGGCCATGTCGATCTGGACCCGCATATCTGACGCGCTCAGCGCTCTTGCACAGGGCGAAAGCCTGACCGCTGTTTTTGAAAAGCTACGCTCGCCGCCTGAACGCTCGGTTGCGTTCACGATTGCCGTCATTGCGCTGGGCGCAAAAATGGCCAAAGCGGACGGGCAGGTGACACGGGACGAGGTCACGGCCTTCCGCGACGTGTTCCAGATTGCGCGCGAGGATGAAGAAGGCGCTGCGCGGGTTTTCAATATGGCGCGCACGGATGTTGCCGGATACCAGGACTATGCCCGCAAGATCGCTCGGATGTTTTCCGAAGACAACACGACCCTCTGCGACCTGATGGAAGGGCTGTTCCACATCGCTATGGCAGACGGGTTTTATCATCCCAATGAAAACGAATTCCTGGAAGAGGTCAGTCGCATCTTTGGTCAGACCGACGCGCAGTTTCTGGCCTTGCGCGCGCGGTTTGTACCCGAGGCACCCAATGACCCTTACGTGGTGCTGGGCGTATCACGGGACATGCCGGTAACTGAGATCCGCAAAGTCTGGCGTCAACTGGTACGCGAGACTCATCCGGATGCGATGATGGCACGCGGTGTCCCCGAAGAAGCGATCCGTTTGGCTGAAAAAAAGATGATCGATATCAACCGCGCCTGGGATGAAATCAACGGCGCGGCGGCCTGAGAAGATGCGGCTGGCGACCTATAATATCGAATGGTTCGCCAATCTTTTCGACAAAAACGACGCCCTCATTGTCGATGAAAGCTGGTCGGGCAGGCACGACGTCACCAAGGCCCAGCAGGTCGAGGCAATTGCCAAGGTTCTGACCGCGATAGATGCTGATGCGGTTCTGATCGTTGAGGCACCGAACACCGGCAAACGCCAGAACACGGTGCGCGCATTACAGGCCTTTGCCGAGGCATTCGATCTTCGCACTTCTGACGCGGTGATGGGTTTTGCCAATGACACACACCAGGAGTTGGCATTGTTGTATGACAGGTCAGTTCTGGACGTGCGCCACGACCCAAAAGGAGACGCCGACGACCTGTCCGCCCCTCGGTTCGATGGTGAATTCAAAATTGACCTGGATGTTGATGCGACTGAAGACATCGTCCGATTTTCCAAACCGCCAATGGAACTGGCTCTGACAACACGAGCGGGCAAGGACGTCAGGTTGATCGGGGCACACCTAAAGTCAAAAGCGCCGCATGGGGCAGATTCAAGGGATGAGGCGATCCGCATTTCGATTGCCAATCGCCGCAAACAACTTGCGCAGGCGGTTTGGCTGGCCCGAAGGGTCGAGGCGCATTTGGCGCAGAATGAGTCTGTAGTCTTGCTGGGCGATCTGAATGACGGGCCGGGCCTGGATGAGTTTGAACATCTGTTCGGACGGTCGTCGGTTGAGATTTTGTTGCAAGCGGGGCTGTATGACCCGCATGCGGTCAGGGCGCATGAGTTCAGGCCTGGATCAGTGCCGTCCACTGCACGTTTCGCGCGCCCCGACGAAGGCCGGTTTCTTGAGGCGTTGTTGGACTACATCATGATCTCAGAGGATTTGCGTGCCTTTGATCCAGCTTGGCGCATATGGCACCCGTTTCGGGATGTTGCATGCTGGTCTGAACCAGAGTTGCGGCAAGCGCTGTTGACAGCCTCGGACCATTTCCCAGTCACTCTGGATATTGATCTGTAGCCTTTGCAGCTTGCGTCTGAAGGCTTATATCAACGTTATGAAACGGATTGTTTTGATCAGCGTCGTGTGGGCGTCTTTGGCGGTGCCGACACTGGCACAAGAAGACACTGGAAAATCCCTGATGGAGCAGGGGGCCGAGCTGTTTTTCGAAGGGCTGCGCAAGGAAATGGAACCGGCACTGGATGAGTTGCTTGGGATGGCGGACGAGTTTGGGCCGGCCATGCAATCTTTCCTGCAAGAGATGGGCCCCGCGCTGGCGGAACTGGCGGCTGAGGTCAAGGATTGGAGCGCTTATGAAGTGCCGGAAATCCTGCCCAACGGTGACATTATCATCCGTAAAAAACCGATTGAAGATCTGCCCGAGCCTGAAGACAAGGATGAAGAGGTTCCCGAAGGCGCAACTGATATCTGAGACAATCTCAGTTCTTGATGATCACGCGCATTTCGGATTTCAGTGCGCTTGCCAGTGAATTCAGGCGCGCTTCGGCCACTTCGCTGAACAATGGTGCCGCAGCTTCGGGCAGATACAGCTCTAGCTCGCGTTTTTTGGGATAGAGTTTCAGTCGTCCCATATTGGCATCGTTGTGCATCCACAGCATCGCGCCAAATCGCATGGCTTTGCCCAGAATCTCGGCCTGTTTCTGGTCTTTCTCGTCCAGTAACTCATACAACGGGGCAAACCGATTGCCTTCACGTTTGTTTCGATAGCGGTGTTGTAGTGCAAGCCCGATAAAGACACGCTCGGAATGCTTGAGGCCACCAAGATTTGCGCGGGTGACATAGTCGAAACATGCTTCGGCCCGGTAATCCGGGTGGGCCCTCCAAGTGACGTCGTGCAGCAGGCAGGCCGCCTTGATCAGGCGTACCCGGCTGGGCGGTGCTGACCGGAACAAGGGCATCACAAAATCATAAAGGTGGCGACCAAAGCCGGGCAGGCGCGCATCTTTGGCTTCGGAAAAGCGACTGGCTTCGATCAACGGGTCGCGGTCGCGCAGTTCCTGTGACATCTGTTCGTAAAGCAGACCTTCGCGGATGCCATAACTTGAAATCGCGATATCCTTGGGCTTGAACGTTCGGATCAACCGCGCCAGCACGTCCATCGCATAAGGAATCAATGACATGCGCGAGCTTGAGACCCCAGCTTGGCTGCGCAGCTTGTCGGGATCGTTCTTTTCGATGAGCTTGATCGTTTCACGCACCTGTTTGGTGGTCATGCGGTATTCGTGCAGCACGTTCAGCGGATAGCCCCGCCGCAGCATGTCCAGTCGCGCAAAGGCGCGCCAACTGCCACCGACCAGAAACAGACGATCCCGCTGCGGGCCCATCTGGTCGCGCAGTTCTTCCATTGTTGACTTGATATGCCCCTTACGCGCCCGTCGCCCGCCCTTGATGTCGCGCAGCTTCAGCGGTCCAAGGGCTGAAGTCACACGGCGGCCGACCTGCCCATCGCCGATTTCGGCCAATTCCATGGACGAGCCGCCAATATCGCAGATCAGGCCATACGCACCAGGCCAGCCCAACAACACGCCTTGCGCTGACAGGCGGGCCTCTTCAGCGCCGTCGATCACGGCCACATGCAGCCCGGTTTCCGCCTTGACCTGCGCGCAGAAATCCGGGCCGTCTTCGGCCTCTCGCACGGCGGCTGTGGCCACCACGTGTAGCCCGGGCAGATCCAAATCCATTGCCAGATGCTGGAACCTGCGCAGCGCCGCCAGCGCGCGGTCGCGTCCGCGCGGGTTCAAACGCCCTGTCTCGGACAGGCCCGCGCCGAGTTCGCACATCACCTTTTCGTTGTAGAAATATGCGGGTGATCGGGCCGCCCCGTCGAAGATGACCATTCGAACTGAGTTCGACCCAACATCGACCACCCCGACCCGTGACAGAGCCCGCGTGCCAGGGTCGTCGAACAATGGTTTTCCGAATGGTCCCCAGTCCGGGATGTCGGTTTCGACGGTCTGATCCATGTGTCTTCCAGATACTGCAGTCAGAGGATGCGAAATTGGAGCTTGCGGGTCAATCACCCGTCTCGATCTCATCCGGGCTTGTGTTCAAAACCCGGACAGCCAATGCGCGTGTGATGTCACGTTTTTCCGTCAATGCCAGGTGGTCCAGCTGTTTGACAACATTTGCGGCGGTTTCAAACCGGCGGTCCATATGCTTGACAAGATAGGCAATGACCTCGGGGCCGGGATTCAACTGACGGTCCACAAACAGCTTGGCCAGCACTGCGCCCAGCAGCGCATCGTCGGGCGGATCCAACGCGACGTGGTGGGCCCCTTCAACCCGGCTTTGCAGATCTGCCAGCGGCATTTCCCAGAACTTCGGCGCAAGCCTGCCGGTCATCAACAGGGCGTGCCCCTCGGCCAGAACCAGATTGTGCAGGTGAAACAGCGTTTTCTGCTGTTCCAGATCACCGGCAACCATCGGCACGTCTTCGACCGCAATCGGCTTGCGCGCCAGTTCTGGTACATCGTCATAGCGCAATTCAGACGCTTGAATGATGCGACCGCCGGTTTCAGCGGCCCAAACATGCGCCAGGTGGGTTTTGCCGGCGCCAGCAGGGCCGCTCAGCACAAGTTTGTTTCCGGGCCAGGACGTGGCCGAGATCATTGCAACGGCCAAAGCATTGGCAGGCGAAACAAAGAAGTCCTCGCGCCCAAGCGCAGTTTTGGCGGGCAGATCAAAGCTGAGTTGTCGGGCCATTTACTCGGTTTCCTGATCCTGGCTTTCAAGACCGGTGTACAGGCGGCTGTCCAGATAGAGCGAGGTTCCAAACCGAGCCAAAACGCCAAGGGCCGCTGCGACCGGAACGGCAACCAACATCCCGACAAAGCCAAACAGCGCGCCAAAGACCGACAGCGCCAGCAACAGCCAAACCGGGTGAAGCCCAACGGAGTTTCCGACCAGTTTGGGTGTCAGAAAATTGCCCTCGGTCACTTGCCCAATGGCAAAAATACCCGCGATCAGGCCGATATGAGCCCAGTCGCCCCAGAACTGGAACAGTGCCAGTCCGATGGCCAGCGTGCCACCGATTAAAGCACCCAGATAGGGAATGAACGTGACCAACCCCGCAATGAAGCCTACGATCAGGCCGAATTGCAGACCCGCGAGCATCAGAGCCACCGCATAATACGTGCCAAGGATCAGACAGACCGTACCCATCCCGCGCACGAAAGAGGCCAGAACGGCATCAATCTCGCCCGCTAACCGTTTGATGGTTGGGGCGTGATCGCGTGGTAGCAACTCTCCAATCCGGGCGATCATGCGATCCCAGTCCAACAGAAGGTAGACTGCAACAACCGGCACGATCACCAGAAGAACCACGATGTTGATGGCAGACCCCAGCGAGGTCAGCACCGTTTGCAAAACGTCCCCGGTTTTAGACTTGAGCGTTTCGCCAAAAGACACGAGCATCTGGTGCGTGCTGGATTCCCGGTCCAACAGGGATGGGAACTGTTTTTCTACGAAGCCGCGCAATTGCTTGAAAAGCTCAGGCATCACGTCCACAAGATCCAGCAACTGGGTGATCAGGGCTGGCACGACCATCAGGATAGCCAACACAAACCCCAGAATGCCAACAACGGTAATGATTGCTGTGGCCGCCATGCGCGACAGGCCAAGCCGTTCAAGCCGATCAGCGACGGGATCAAGGAAATAGGCAATGGCCCCGCCGATAACAAACGGCAGCAGGACATCTCCTAAAGCCCAGAGGATCAATACAAAAACAAAAGCGACGACGCCCCAGTATCTCATCTGATCCTTAACCGGCAATGCCATCGCGATCCCCTTTTGCAGGTCTTTGATGGTGTTCTTGGCGTATCAAGGCGAGTGATGCAAGCGCTTCATTTGGCCTGAAATTACAGCCTTTAGTCCTGAAGTGTCCCCAGTTCCGGCGTATTGTCATCTGCGGTCTCGTCGGGCCAATTGGTGCGCCAGATTTCTGCAGACCAATGTCCGCAATGAACAGCAGGGCGGTCGAAACCAGGCAGCGCAGCCAACAAAGGTTCGACAATGACGTCGTGGCGGGGGACGGCGAAGTAGGGGAAAGAGTACCGCTCTTTGCCTGACCGGTTAACCACCCGGTGCGGCGTGGATTTCAACCGGCCGCCTGACCAAAGCTCCAGCATGTCGCCGATATTGACGACAAATCCGCCCGGCGGGCAGTTTGGTGTGACCCATCCCCCAGTGCGCGCCTGTACTTCAAGTCCGCCCACCGGATCTGGGGCGATGATGGTCAGCGCGTCCGTGTCCTTGTGCGGATGGATGCCATAGCCAGCCTCGTCCGCAGCCTGCGGCGGATAGTGTAGCAGGGTCATGTTGGTCATCGGGTCCTGGAACGCACTGCGCAGCGTGTTTGGCTTCAGGTTCAGACCTGTCTCTAACGCCCCGAGCAAAAGATCGGCGACCCGGTCCAGCTGGCTCCAGTAACCCAGAATGATCTCTTTGGCGCCGGGTACTTCGTCCGGCCACAGATTCGGCCCGTACAAAGAACAGACCGAGCGTATCGGGGCATTTGCCGCGACTTCGTGATGCAGCTTGTAGCCTTCGTATTTGTCCGCGTTGCCCGAGCCATCGTTGGGTGTGAAGAACCCCATGGGGATATAGCCGCGATAGTTTTCGCGGGTAATGGCCTGATCCCATTTACGCGACTCATCGATGGCAAAAATCTCTCTGGTCGTCTGTCCGACTTGATCAACAGTTTCCTGAGCCACGCCTGTCCCGGTGATGGACAGGAACCCGATCCCGGTACAAGCCTCAAGGATGCGCTGCACCGTTGCTTCGTACGCATCGGTTTTTGGTTCGGTCAAAGGCGAGATGTCGATTGTTGGAATGCTGTCCATTAGTGAATCCTGACCCCTTGGCGTTCAAGTTCCGTGTGAACGGGTGCCAAATTCAACTGGTCCAGGTCCTGATTGCTTTTCAATGACAGCGCTGCCGCAATGCCTGCACCCTGACCCATAACGGCACAACAGGCCATGTTGCGCGTGGCGGCATGCGCTACTCGATCTGCACCATGCGACCGGCCTGCAACGAGCAACCCCTTGATACCCTTTGGCAGCATCGACCGGTAGGGAACCTGCATGTAACGTCCCGTGGTCGGCAGGATCAGAATGCCATAACCGTCGATGAATTCGGGATAGATGCCAATGGTATCTTCAAACCGACCCTGATGGCGGGCATCGTTTTCGGTCATGTTGTACACCGCGTCGATCTTGCGCGTGTCGCGGATGCCAATGGTCATACCGAAGTTTCGAAGCCGCGCGTTTTCACAGCCCGGCATGAACCGGCGCAAAGCGTCAATAGCCAGCATCGACTGGCGACGGCCCTCGATCTCGCCGCGTGTCAGGCTGTCGGGGTCGGTCCCGTCGATCTCAGCCAGGTGGATGAGGTTCATATACGTCAGCTCACCCGTGTCATGCATCGCGCCCCAGGTGCCCGCAATGGTGTTCAGATGAGGCGGGATCAGCCCTTCATCTATGGCTTGCTGAAATGGCTTGTAGACAAAGGGCGAGAACATGTCGTCTTCCTTGCCGCTTGTCTCGATATTCCATTCACCACCGCCGCCCCAGTCCTTGTAGGTCTGCGGGTCGGCCTTCACGCCCTCCATGAACGCGCGCTTGTCGACGCCAGCCAGATGGAACATGACCGAGGCGGCCATCATGTCTTCACGCGGGGTCTTGTGGGTCGGTGCGCCTGCGCGGTGCGCCACATCCGCGTCGCCGGTGGCGTCGATTACCACTTTGGCCAGGATCGCCTCGCGCCCGGCTTTGGATTCGGTGATGATGCCGGTGATCCGGTCGCCCTCCATGATAGGCGCGACAAACTGACGGTGCAGCATTGGATGCACGCCTGCCTCTTCGACCAGCTTGTCGGCCACCAGCTTGAACCCTTCGCTGTCCAGCTCATAACTCAGCGACTGACTTTCCGGTACCGCTGCGCCCATCTCTTTGGCGCGGGTTTCGAACTCCATGCCGATGCCGCCGGCCTCGACCGTCTGTTCATGGCGATACCAGGCAAACCCCTCGACGCCCACAGCAGTGATGTTGCCGCCCATGCAACCAAAGCGGTCGACCAGAGATACTTCGGCTCCGGCCCGCGCCGCCGCCAGTGCTGCGGCCAGCCCTGCGGGACCAGAGCCAACAACCAACACGTCGGTCTGATGGATGACAGGGATTTGGCGGGCGGGTTCCTGAATAGTTTGCATCGGCGCCTCTTGAGTTTCGCAATTCTGTTACAATTGAAACTCTCGATTGGCGGGTCAATCAAAAAACCGACTGACGTGAAGTCGCAAAACTGCCAATGTTCGATTGCCCCCGGCGGGGCTTTGGAATAATCACCTGTGCAGTCGAATTCTTACCTTTGAAGGTCCATCCATGCGCCTGAGCCGTTACTTTCTGCCCGTTCTCAAGGAAAACCCGTCTGAGGCCCAGATCGTCAGCCACAGGCTGATGCTGCGCGCGGGCATGATCAAGCAGGCCGCCGCCGGGATTTATTCGTGGCTACCGCTGGGCTTCAAAGTGCTGCGCAAGCTGGAAAACATTGTGCACGAAGAACAGGCGCGTGCAGGCCACATCGCGATCCAGATGCCGATCCTGCAATCGGCCGACCTGTGGCGCGAATCCGGCCGCTATGACGATTACGGTCAGGAAATGCTGCGCATGCAGGACCGTCACGGTCGCGACATGCTGTATACGCCCACCGCTGAGGAACTGGTGACAGATATTTTTCGCGGTCACGTCAACAGCTACAAGGATTTGCCGCTGACGCTGTATCAGATCCAGTGGAAATTCCGCGACGAAATCCGCCCGCGTTTCGGCGTGATGCGCGGGCGCGAGTTCTACATGAAGGACGGCTACAATTTCGACCTGACCAAGGAAGATGCGCTGCACGCCTATAACCGTCATCTGGTAAGCTATCTGCGCACTTACGAACGCATGGGCCTGCAGGCCATTCCGATGCGCGCCGATTCAGGCCCGATCGGCGGCGATGACACGCATGAATTCCTTGTGCTGGCTGATACCGGCGAATCCGAGGTCTTTTATGACAGCGCAGTCACCGACCTGACTTTTGGCGACCGCCAGATCGATTATGACAACCGCGAACAGTGCCAGGCTATTCTGGAAGAGTTCACCTCGAAATACGCGCGCACGGACGAGACGCATGATGAGGAATTGTTCAACCAAATCCCCGAAGAACGCCGTCGCGTGGCCCGAGGTATTGAGGTTGGTCAGATCTTTTACTTCGGCACCAAGTACTCTGAAGCGATGGGTGCAACGGTTCAGGGTCCTGACGGAAAATCCGTCCCTGTTCATATGGGCAGCCATGGTATCGGCGTCAGCCGCCTGATCGGCGCGATCATCGAGGCCAGTCATGACGACAAAGGCATCATCTGGCCCGAGGGCGTAACACCGTTCCACTGCGGAATTGTGAACCTGAAGCAGGGTGATGAAGAAGCAGATGCGGCCTGCGACAAGATCTATTCGGCGCTGACCGCCTTGGGTCTGGAGCCGCTGTATGATGATCGCAACGAACGGGCAGGGGGCAAGTTCGCCACCATGGACCTGATTGGTCTGCCCTGGCGCATTACCGTGGGACCGCGCGGCCTGAAGAACGGTGTGGTTGAACTGACCTGTCGCCGTACAGGCGAAAGCGAGGAGCTTAGCCCGGAAGCGGCAGTCACCAAGGTTGCAGAAATCTATGAGAAGATCGCCTGATCGCAATCTTCAGGTGCACAATTAACAGTCACCGTGAACTCATTAGAACAAACTAGGCGGCCAGCATTCCGATCTGGCCGTCAACTGCGGCCAAATCAGGTGGCCTAGCTTTGCTATCAGTCTTGGTCTGCCGTTGGGCGCTCTGCCAGAACATCGCCATTGGCGCCGTCGCCGCGCGCGACCACAATCGGTCGGCCCAAACGGCTGACCAGTTCGCGAAACTCGAGACCCAGAAACCGCAGCCCGCATACGCGTGCGTCGGTCGTCCGATCCGTGATGCACAAACGTCCCTGACGGAACGCCAGCCGGTATCCTTTTTCCTTGAGGATATCAGCCAGATTGCTCCAGCTTGCTGCGCTGACAAAGATCGGCCGAATGGCCGCGCGCAGCAGTGCCGCTGTCTCACAATCCAGTTCTGTTGATGCCCTGCGGGTCGGAATTGCGCCCGCGCCATTGTTAGAGATTTGAAAATTCATTGAGCGACCCCCGCTCTTTAAATGTGTTCCCCCGTAGTTAGGGTGACAAAGTTTCTAAAAATAATCAAAAAGAGTAATAAAATTTCGCCCTCATTGTTGCCTTTTCGATTCACAGACTCACAAAGTGCGATGATTAACTTCATAACTGAAACAATATCACCTTGTCTGTGAAGGGCTTCACAACTCACGGTGTAGCACGACGTTTTGAAGTCATCCGTTTCGCCGCGACTTGTCCCCGGCGACCCGAATCACTACTGCGCATTCAGGTCGAGGAACCAAGTCTTGGTGACTACCG
Source organism: Ruegeria sp. HKCCD4884 (assembly GCF_013110855.1). Classification (NCBI taxonomy): domain Bacteria; kingdom Pseudomonadati; phylum Pseudomonadota; class Alphaproteobacteria; order Rhodobacterales; family Roseobacteraceae; genus Ruegeria; species Ruegeria sp. HKCCD4884. The sequence goes on along the minus strand of NZ_WVRJ01000003.1, from coordinate 198,394 downwards.
GCTTGACCATCGGCAGAAATGCCGAAACTGTCGCCGCAAACAAGAAACACCCCGGAGCAGGCATGGCCAACACACCCCCGCCCTTTGCCCCTTTTGAATGGAAGATTGCATGGCGTTACCTGAGGGCCCGCAGGGCCGAAGGTGGTGTCAGTGTTATGACTTGGATTTCACTGATCGGGATCACCCTCGCGGTGTTCGCGCTGATTGCGACATTGTCGGTCCGCTCTGGTTTCCGTTCGGAATTTGTGGGCACCATTCTGGGGGCCAACGCGCATGTGACGGTTTATTCCTCAGGTGAGATCGACGCGCAGGGTCGGCTCGACCGAACGATAGCCGATTACGAAGACCGCTCGGCCCGGATCGCGCAGGTGCCCGGTGTTGAAAGAACAGCGCCTTTGGTCAAAGGACAGGTGTTGATCACCAACCGCGACCGCAGCAGCGGAGTTGAGGTGTTTGGCATCCGACCTGACGATCTGCGCGACCTGCCAAGTATCGCGCAGGCAGAACAGTCTGCAGGAGATCTGACTGAGTTTCAAAGCGGTGAAGATGTCATTGCCATTGGATCCGGCGTCGCGCGTAGCATCGGTGCCACCGTGGGGGATGTTGTAAAACTGACCTCGCCCAATGGTGTCAAAACAGCCTTTGGCACCTCGCCGCGCGTGAACGCGTATCGCGTCGTTTATGTGTTCTCGGCAGGTCGTTATGATATCGACCGCACCCGCGTGTATATGCCGTTCTCGCAGGCCCAGAGTTTTTTCAACCGTGAAGGTGTGGCGGATGAGATTGAGGTGATGGTGGAAAAGCCTGAAGAACTGGGCCCGATCCTGATCTCGATTCTCGAAGCCTCGGGCGAACGCAGCCAGATATGGACTTGGCAGGATGCGTCGGGAGGCTTTCTGCGGGCGCTGGAAGTTGAAGACAACGTGATGTTCATCATCTTGTCGATCCTTGTTCTGATCGCTGCGATGAATATCGTTTCGGGCTTGATCATGCTGGTCAAAAACAAGGGGCGCGATATTGGCATCCTGCGCACCATTGGACTTAGCGAAGGGTCGGTTCTGCGGGTCTTTTTTATATGTGGGGCGTTCACCGGCCTGATTGGAACGGCGATGGGAGTCATTCTGGGATGTCTCTTTGCGATCTATATCGATCCGATCTTTTCCTTCGTGAATTATGTGATGGGCGGCGGCGTCTGGGATCCGTCGATCCGTGGCATCTATGCTTTACCGGCCGAGCTGCACCTGAGCGACGTGCTCAAAGCCATCGGGCTGTCGCTTGGTCTGTCTTTCATCGTCACCTATTTTCCAGCGCGTCGTGCGGCGCGTCTGAACCCTGTTGAGGCGTTGCGCTATGAATGATGTCACATTGCGCCTGAATGGCCTGACCAAAACCTACCTCAAGGGCACGCCGGGTGAAGTACAGGTTCTGCGCGGTGTCGATCTGGACCTGCGCGCGGGTGAGGCCGTGGCGATGGTGGCCCCGTCCGGTGCGGGTAAATCAACGCTTCTGCACATTGCAGGACTGTTGGATATGCCCGACGACGGAACCGTTGAAATCGGAGGGCAGAACGTAAGCGGAAAGGGCGACCGAACCAGAACCGCGCTGCGCCGACAAGATGTCGGGTTTGTTTATCAGTTCCACCACTTGCTGCCCGAGTTTACAGCGCTCGAAAACATCACTCTGCCGCAGCTGGCGAACGGTATTTCCGAAAAAGCCGCGCAAAAGCGGGCCATGGATCTTCTGGACCGGGTGGGCGTTGCCCCGCGCGCCAACCACCGCCCTGCGGCATTGTCGGGTGGTGAACAACAGCGCGTGGCTTTTTGCCGGGCGCTGGCCAACAAGCCGCGGGTTTTGCTGGCGGATGAGCCGACCGGAAATCTGGACCCCGTAACCTCGGATCAGGTGTTTGATGCGCTGATGGCACTGGTCCGGGACGAGGGGTTGTCGGCTTTGATCGCGACGCACAACCTTGAACTGGCGGCGCGTATGGATCGGACGGTTAGACTTGAGGCTGGGGTGCTCAGGCCAGTTGAGTGATCGCAACACCAACGGCCATCACGGCAATACCCCCGGCCCGCATCCATGTCAGCGGCGTGACCTGAGCACCAAACAGGCCGAAATGGTCAATGGCCGCTGTGCTGATCAATTGGCCCAGCAAAACAAAGAACACTGCGTTGCCCACTCCGAAATGCGGGGCGACGTGGGTAATCGAAAGAACGTAGAACGCGATCAGCACGCCTGCCAGCAGCAGGTGTTTCGGGGCCTCAGCGACCTTGGATAGCGCTTCGAACCCCGGGAACAGCAGCATCACCAGCGCTGACGCAGCAAAAGCGATTGCGAACAGGATCACGGCGGCAGTGGTCGGCGATCCGATCAACTTGCCCAAGGCTGCGTTCAAAGCGGCCAGAATTGGCACTCCGATCCCGGCTGCCAACATTATGGCTGCGTATTGTGTCATGTCCTGCATCCTCCCGCCTGCGTTGATCTGGATCATTGCGCCAAGGTGTCCACCGGGCAACCCTGCAAATGGCTGTCGTGGCAGGAGGATACGATGTTCAAAGCAAAACTTGGTGTGCTGGTTTTATCAATTTCGCTCGCCACCTCTCAGGCGGTTTTTGCGCAAGACGCCAAGATCGGTGAAGAGCTTTACATGCACTATTGTGCAACTTGCCACGGGATCGATGCGACCGGGCAGGGGCCGATGGCCAGCGTGCTGGTTGTGCAGCCGAGTGACCTGACCAGCTTGTCTGGCGAAGGCGGCGTATTCCCAACCGCACGTGTGGTTGCCCGAATCGATGGGCGTGACCCGTTGGTCAGCCACGGCAGCCCGATGCCGGTTTATGGTCCGTATTTCGACGGGCAAGACACGTCCATGAAAACACCGCAGGGCCAGCCGATCCTGACAAGCCAGCCTATTGTGGATCTGGTTGCCTATCTGGAAACGCTTCAGGACTGACTGCAAATTCCGTCTACTTCTGCCTCGCTCCATGGCAAAAGAACCGCTCGTTCGCGCCCTTTTTCCGGCAACGGGGACAGGTCGAAATGTGCACCCAACATAGTGTGGAGCCTTGCTGTGCGCTCGGCCTGAGGGTCCAGCGCACGGCAACACACGTATTCCTCGACAATCGCGCCCTGCTGTTCGAAGCCATAGGACAAAAAGTCAGGTGAGGTATCCAGATCGAACAGATACGGATCCCGTCTTCCGCCGTGTTCTGCCGCTGCTCGCAAGGGGTGATAGCCGGTGGTTGCGCGATTCTGCCATTGCCATACATGGGTCAATTCATGAGCCAGTAACATCGCGGCGATCAGGTTCATCTGATCGGGAAAGTCGGTCATGTAATCTTCCAGATACCAGTCGCGTGCAAAATAGACCTTGTTGAACAGGGCGACGGCTGCGGGTTTGCCAGTAACAAACCCCGCTTCGACAGGCGGCAAAATAAGCTCACGGCAGGCCAAACGTGGGCGTTCTTCCCGGAAATACGTGACCGGTGCGACTGGGGCACCTTCGACCAATCGCACATTATCCAAATTCAGTGTGTCGCCTTGAATGCTCTCTGCAAACACGCGCTCTGGTTCTGTCAACGGACGCCCGCAGGACGATAGAAATAAGAGAGAAACTAGAAAAACGCGCCGAACCATATGAAGAATCCTAGTCTGCTGCGCCCGTTCAGCAAACCGTTTTCAAACGCTCATAGCCAGAACCCGGCTGATTTCCGTCAAGGATCGCCTGGATTGATCCATCCAAGTGTTAAAGGCTTGCTGGACAGCCACCATCGCCTTTTGGGACGTGGCAGGTTTGTCGATCACGCCTTCGGCAATCAGCCGGGCGGTAACGTCTTGGGACAGAATGAAACTGTCGCGCCCAATAAACCTCATAGCATATTGTGCTGACGCCCCGCCCAGACGCGAGCCGCGCTTGGCCAACATGGCCAGCAAGCCGATATAATCTTCCGAAGGCCAGCCACCCAGCACTTTGCCCGCGCCGCCCTCTTCACGCAATTCCATAAGAAAAACAGCGTTGTCACGCACCGTCGAAATCTTGGTGCCGTTGCGTACGATTCGCGTATCCTGCAACAACGCATCGAATTTTTCGTCATCCATAAAGGCACATGGCCCCACATCAAAACCGTCAAACGCGGCTTCGAAGCCATCCCATTTGTTTTCGATGACCTTCCAGTTGAACCCAGCCTGAAAGACGCATTTTGTAATGATGGCCAGCCAACGATCTTCTGGCAGGGCTGCCAGTTCATCCTTGGTTTTGGGTTTGTACAGCATAGCTTGCAACGCATCTGGCCCGCCGTGTCGTTCAGCAGCAATTTCGAATATTTCGTCAAATGCGCGCATTTATCCAGCCTCAGATATCACCTCTTGAGTGTTTGCCTTTTGTTCCGTCTTTGCAATCAAAAAAATAAAGCCGCCAGTTCATGACTATTCAGCGACCAATTTTTTGGATGGAAAAGAAAAAGTACGCTTTTTTCAAAGAAATACTCGACAAACAGTCGAAAGTTGGTTTCTGATTGACTCGTCAGTCAATGTCCGGCGCCACAGACCGTGGGACTACGACGGGCCGGGTTGAGTGCGGTCGTCGCGCTCGGGGGGGCGAAAGTGATTTGGCAGAGGAGCACTTTCTGTCTTTCATAGTCGCGACACTTTCCTTTTCCGGCAAAATTTGTGCATGTTGCGACATGGTATTGTCATCGACCAAATATACCGGCGGGATAACCCTCGCCGGGGTGGGCAAAACAAAAAAGACAGGGAGAAAGTCCATGAAAAAACTTAGTGTAAGCCTAATGGCTCTGAGCGTCGCGGGCGCGGTGCAAGCTGCGGATATGGGCGCCGTGGACGAGCCGATCAAACTGGCGATCAACGAATGGACCGGCCAGCACGTGACCACTCATGTGGCAGGTGAGATGCTCAAGGCTGCAGGATATAACGTCGAATACGTGACGGCGGGCATGATGAACCAATTCCAGGCTCTGGCTGATGGTGACATCGACGCGACGTTGGAAATCTGGTCGTCCAACGTGTCGGACGAGTACGCCAAGAAGGTTGACGAAGGAACCGTTGTTGAAATCGGCGATCTGGGCCTGGATGCCAAGGAAGGCATAGCATACCCCGCGCATGTCGCTGATCTGTGCCCGGGCCTGCCCGCATGGGAAGCGTTGAAAGATTGCGCGCAGGTATTTGCTACGGCAGAAACTCTGCCCGGTGGTCGCCTGGTCGATTATCCGGCCGATTGGGGCACACCCGGCGCTGACCGTATGACCGGGCTTGAGTTGCCGTTCAAAGCTGTGCCGGCGGGGTCCGAGGGTGCCCTGATCGCCGAGCTGCGCGCCTCGACCGAGCGTAAATCGCCACTGCTGATCACGTTCTGGCAGCCGCATTGGGCGATGTCGGCCTATGACGTTCAGTTCGTTGAGCTGCCTGCGGGCGAAGAGGCGTGCTTTAACGATCCGGCATGGGGGCCGAACCCCAATGCGGTCAACGATTGCGACTTCTCGCCGTCCCGCATCTTCAAAGCCAGCTGGAGCGGCATGGAAGACAAATGGCCCGCCGCTTATGAAATCCTGTCCAACTACCAACTGGCGGTCGAAGACCAGCAGCCAATGATGGGCGCGATCGACGTTGACGGTGGTTCGGTTGAAGAAGTTGTTGCCGCTTGGATGTCTGAGAACGAAGGCAAGTGGCGTCCGGTTGTTGACGCAGCGACGCAGTGAGCACGTAAGTGACTGATACGACGACGCCAGCCATTGCCTGCCAGAGTCTCTGGCAAGTCTTTGGCCCCGGCGCTGACAAGGCCCTGACCGACGCGCTGTCTCGGTCAGGGAATGACGCTGACAAAGCCGCCTCTGATCTGCGGGAAAACGGGTTCATCCCGGCGGTGCAGGATGCCAATTTCGAGGTCAAAGAAGGCGAGTTGTTCGTCATCATGGGCCTGTCGGGCTCGGGCAAATCCACTTTGATCCGTTGTATCTCGCAACTGTTGCCCGGCACGGGTGGCGAGATTCGGGTGGACGGTGAAAATGTTATCGGAGCCTCAAAGAAGGCGCTGACCGAGTTGCGCCGAAAGAAGCTGGGCATGGTGTTCCAGCACTTTGGCCTGTTCCCGCACATGACTGTTGCCGAAAACGTGGCTTATCCGCTGCGCGTGCAGGGCGTGAGCAAAAAGGAGCGTCTGGCAAGAGCGCAAGAAGTCATCTCACTTGTTGGACTTGAAGGTCGCGAAGCCAGTTTCCCCCGCCAGCTTTCCGGGGGTCAGCGTCAGCGTGTGGGTATAGCGCGGTCGTTGGCCGTGAACCCCGATATCTGGTTTCTGGATGAGCCGTTTTCGGCCCTTGACCCCTTGATCCGTCGCCAGTTGCAGGACGAGTTTCTGCGCATTCAGGCGACATTGAAGAAGTCTATCGTCTTCATCACCCACGATATTCAAGAGGCGCTGAAACTCGCTGACCGCATCGCGATCATGCGCGACGGCAAGATCGTTCAGATCGGTACCCCAACTGATATCGTGCTGCGACCGGTTGACGATTATGTGCGCGAGTTTTCCAAGGATGTGGCCAAGGGTCAGCACGCCAAGGTCGCTTCGGTCATGCGGAGCGAGGCGGAATGTGGCCCAGACGATCCCGGCCTGACCACTTCGATGACGCTGGATGCCGCTCTTGCGCATTGCATGGAACTGTACGAGCCCGTGCCGGTGCGGGATGCCAAAGGCAATGTCGTTGGCACGGTACATCCCTCGGATCTGGCCGCCGCATTGCAGGTGGACGAAGCATGACCGCTGTCACTGATCTTCCGACGCAACGCAGCGCGCAGGTGACAGCGGGCGCGAAAGCCGCGCTGATCACGGTCACCGTCGGTGCGGTTTGCCTTGCGCTTGAGGGCATCGCCCCGTGGCTGGTCAAATGGCCTGCAGCATGGGAACTGCCTGCAACCCAATGGGTCGGGGCATTTCTTGACTGGTTTCTCAACCTGATCAAACCAGCGATGCGGCTGTTCTCGGACATGATGACCTATCCAATGAACTGGGCGAATTTCGTGTTAGGCAATACGCCATGGCCCATTCTGATCGGTATTGTGACCGCGTTGGGGTGGTATCTGGGCGGCTTACCCATGGCCGCGTTGGGTTTTCTGGGGCTTAGTTTCGTTCTGGCGTCGGGGTATTGGGCTGAGAGTATGAATACGCTGGCCCTTGTTGCCGTGTCGGTCCCGGTGGCACTTATTTTGGGGGGTGGTATCGGCATCCTTGCCAATGAAGTGCCGAAGGTTAAAACCTTTGTTCAAGCCGTTCTGGATGTGATGCAGACGGTGCCGACTTTTGCGTATCTGACACCGCTTTTGCTGCTGTTCGGCTTTGGGCCTGTTGTTGGCCTGATCGCCTCGGCCATCTACGCTGCGCCGCCTATGGCGCGCAATGTGATGTTGGGGTTGGAGCGGGTCGAGCCCGAGATCAAAGAAGCCGCCATCATGTCTGGTGGCACCCGGTTCCAGCAATTGTTTCAGGTCGAAATCCCTGCTGCCACAACGCAGATCATGGTCGGTGTGAACCAATGTCTAATGGCCGCTCTGTCGATGGTCATCATTGCCGCCGTTATCGGAGGTTTCAACGATATCGGGTGGGAGGTTCTGCTGACCATGCGCAAGGCCCAGTTCGGTGAATCGCTGATGGCTGGTCTGGTCATCGTGGTCTTTGCCGTGGTGATCGACCGGATGAGCGGCACGCTGGCAACCGAGCGCAAACGCTATGACAGCCGCGTTGTCTGGGCGATGCTGGGCTTTGCAGTTGTCTTCACGGCCGCCTTCTGGGCGCGGCTGCCGAACCCGTCCGAGCTGACCCTACTGGACCCAATGGCCGAAGCTGTGGACAGCGGCCTGACGGAGTTTACGCAAAACAACGGCCCGTGGCTTGATGCGCTTAAGAACAACTCGCTGTTCTATGTGCTGCTGCCGTTGCGGATCGGGCTGGATCAGGCAGTTCTGCCTTTCACCTGGGGCTTTCAGTGGACAGCGGGCATGAGCTATGGCCTGTTCGCCGTAGGTGCCGTGATTGTGCTTTTGATGGCGTGGCGCGGGCGGCTAACGGGTGGGCTGATTGTTCTGATCCTGATTGGCATGCTGGAAACAGGCATTGCCAACCTGCCTTGGCCCTTTGTGCTGACTGGCGCAGCTGCTTTGGGCTGGGTCGCAGGTGGGTGGCGTCTTGCGGCGCTTTGCGTGGGGCTTCTTTGCACCATTCTCGTTTCGGGTCTTTGGGAAAGGGCGCTTCTGTCGCTCTACCTCAGTGGTGCGGCAGTGTTTTCCTGCGCAGTCGTCGGCGGTCTGATCGGCCTTGCCAGCGCTGTTTGGGAGCCGGTTTGGAAAGTGGTTCGCCCGATCTGCGATATGTTGCAGACGATTCCATTGTTTGTGTTCCTGATCCCCGTGCTGATGGTGTTCCAGATCGGTGAATTTTCAGCGTTCCTCGCAATTTGTGCCTACGCGATTGTCCCGATGATCCGTTACACACGGCACGGGCTGGTCAACACGCCAGAGGAAATGATGGAGGCCGCAATCTCCAGCGGCGCGACCGAGTGGCAGATCATGCGAGACGTTCGTGCGCCTTATGCTGCACCGACCATACTGCTGGGGCTGAACCAGACCATCCTTTATGCCTTTGCGATGCTGGTCATCGCGGCATTGATCGGGACCACTGGCTTGGGGCAGTCGATCTATCTGGCGCTGGGTCAGGCGGATGTCGGGCTGGGGATCTCAGCCGGGGCTGCGATGGCGATTCTGGCACTGATCGCAGACCGCATCGTGCAGGGCTTTGCCGAAGAACGCCGCGCGGCACTTGGCCTTTAATACAGGGCATGGGCGGCATGTCCGCCCCCGCGCAAAACTTGATTTCGGACAAGGAACCCACCGCCATCCTGATCTAGACCGATCCCAATACGTTCGGAGATCACCATGACCGGTTGGATTCTATTCCTTGCAGCGCTTGTCACATTTCTTCTCAGTCACGCGATTCCCGTGCGGCCGACGGTGCGCGGGTGGTTGATCGGAACGCTGGGGCATCGTGGGTACTTTGCAGGGTATTCCATCCTGTCGCTGGCTGTGCTGGCCTGGCTGATCATTGCAGCCGCAAACGCACCTTATGTGGAGGTCATTCCACCGTTTCCTGTATTGCGTTGGGTGCCGGTCTTGATCATGCCGGTTGTCTGTTGGCTGGCCCTTGCGGGGCTTGCCATTCAAAATCCGTTCTCGTTCGGCGGGCTTGGCAACCGGACCTTTGATCCTGAGAAGCCTGGTATCTTGCGCACCACCCGCCATCCGGTCCTTGCCGCGTTGATGATGTGGGCATTGGCGCACTTGCTGGCCAATGGCAGCCTGTCGCATGTCATCCTGTTTGGCCTGTTTGCCGGTTTCGCGGCCATGGGCATGGCCTTGATCGACCGCCGCAAACATAGCGAAATGGGCATGGAATGGATTCGTTTGTCGCGAAATACTGCGCGCTTTTCACTCCGCGCGCCGCGTCCTTGGCCGCGCCCCTGGGTTTGGCTGTCCGCATTGGCCGCTTATGCGGTTCTACTTCACCTGCACGCACCTGTGATCGGCCTGTCTCCGCTTCCGTAGCTGGGGGAGTGGTCGGACGCACCTGAGCGTGCTATTTGAAATGTCGCAATGAAAAACAAGAGGTCCAAGATGAATCTGGCCTATGTCACCACCACCGATCGCGGTGCCACTGATCGCCTGTTAAGCGCTGTAGCAGAACACCTGCTGGCTTCGGGCGCGAAATTGGCGGGCGTTGTTCAAACCAACACCGAATGTGCGGACAGCAGCAAATGCGATATGGATGTGCGCGTGCTGCCCGAAGGAGAGACCATCCGCATTTCGCAATCGCTGGGAACACAGTCGCGCGGTTGCCGTCTGGATCCGGCTGCACTGGAGCAGGCGGTTGGCTATGTAACGTCGTCGTTGTCTGACGCACCTCAACTGTTGATCATCAACAAGTTCGGCAAGCACGAGGCCGATGGCCGCGGGTTTCGCCCGGTGATCGCTGAAGCATTGGCACAGGACATCCCGGTCCTAGTGGGTGTGAACGGTCTGAACAGTGAGAAGTTTCAGGACTTCACAGGTGGTGATGCGGAACAGCTGGACTCGGACCTGAGCGCAATCGTCGCTTGGTTCGAGCGCGTAAACGCGCAGCAGGCCACCGCGGCCTAAGCCAAGTCACGTCACGTAACACGCTGATTCCCTGCCTTGTTTCGCTGACTTCGGGCTGCAATCCTCGCATTACGGAGGATGAGCTGAATGTGGTCAAACTGGGCAGGAAACGAAAACACAAATACTGCGGTCATGCGTCCGACAACACTGGATGCGTTGCAACGCGCTGTAATGTCGCCTCAGACCCTGAGGGTCGTTGGCGCGGGCCATTCTTTCACACCTATTGTGGCAGGGGCCGAGCGTATTCTGGACCTGTCGCAGCTTGAGGCCCCAACAATCGGTGCGGCTGAGGACGGGCAGGTCTGGGTGAACGCCAACGCACGCCTGCGCGATCTGTCCCCTGCTTTGGCTGACCGGGGGCTGGCTTTTCGCAATCTTGGCGACATCAATACTCAATCGCTGGCTGGGGCGGTTTCGACCGCGACCCATGGCACGGGGAGCGAGTTGCCCTGTCTTGCCGCAGAAATCACGGATGTGCGCTTTGTCGGTGCAAGCGGTGAGACCCTAACCTCAGCCGATATTCCTTTGGACATCGCACAGGTAACGCTTGGGTTGCTGGGTGTTCTGACCGAAGCCCGCATCAATGTTGTGCCCAAGTACAATCTGCGCCGTCAGGTCACACTGACCGATTTACCTGAGTGTCTGGCGAACATGCACAAGAACTGGGCTGAGAACCGAAACTTCGAATTTTTCTACATTCCTTTTACTGGCAAGGCCGTCGAACTTCGCCATTCAGTGGTCGACGCGCCCGAAACCAAGGCCCCGCGTGATCTGGATATGCTGGCGGTCAAGGTTCTGAAACTTGCCCGAAACGCAGGGCGGTTCAGCGGTGGTTTGCGCTCAGCATTGCTTAGACTTTTGACGATGGCGCAATCCGACGAGGATTATGTAGGCGAAAGCTGGCGGGTTCTGTGCAGTGACCGGCATATCCGCTTTAAAGAGATGGAGTATCACTTGCCCCCTGAGGTCGCCAGCGACGTGTTGGCTGAGGTGTTCCGCCGTCTCGAACGGGACCACAAGGACATCTATTTCCCTATTGAGGTACGACAGACCGCAGGCGACACTGCGTGCCTTTCGCCGTTTCAGGGCGGCCCGCGTATCTCTGTTGCTATTCACACGGATGCGGATGAGGACCACAGTCGCTATTTCAACGCGCTGGAACCGCTTTTTGTCGAGGCCGGAGGTCGCCCGCATTGGGGCAAGATGCACAGCCTGACATACCGGGAACTATCCGGCCTTTACCCCGATTTCGACCGCTTCTGCGCCTTGCGTGAACAGCTTGATCCGCAGGGCAAGTTCCTGACACCTGCCTTGTCGAAGCTGATTCAGCCATGAACGACCCGTATGTCGCCAGTCTGTCGCAATCGCTGCGAAACTACGGTGTGGATCATCCGGTCATCGCAATTGACCTGAACCGGCTCGAGTCCAATTGCGCGATGGCCATGGCCGGTGTTGATGTTGGGCTTGAGAAACGCTTGGTTGCTAAATCTTTGCCCTGCTTGCCGCTTTTGGATCAAATCCGGAGTCTGATCCCAACCTCGGGGCTTATGACGTTCTCAGAACCAATGTTGACCGCCTTGTTGCAAGCCGAAGGTGGCACCGATCACCTGATTGGCAAGCCTTTGCCCGTTGGCTCTGCTGCGCGTGTGCTTCAGGCAAACCCCGATGCCGCAGAACGGGTGCAGTGGCTGATCGACACCCCAGAACGCTTGCAGGACTATCTGACGCTTGCGGACCAGACCGGCTTGTCTTTGCGTTTGTCGCTTGAATTGGACATTGGGTTGCATCGCGGTGGCCTGAGCGCGGATCAGGTTGCCAGTGTAGTAAAAACGATTGTCGCACACCCGTTGGCGCAGTTGAGCGGCGCGATGGGATATGAGGCGCATCTGGCGAAGCTGCCTTATTTGTTCAGGCCCCAAGCCGAGCGGCGCTGCGCCGAAGCCTATCGCCAAGCCGTTGCAGCTCTGCCCCACAGCGGCGCAGGGCTGTGCCTAAATACAGGTGGCAGCCTGACCTTTCAGGCTTATGGCGCAACCGGTTCCGCAACCGAGGTCGCCTTTGGTTCGGTTCTCGTCAAGCCTTCGGATTTCGACCATCCTTCGACAGCGGCTTTTCAACCTGCAGCTTTTATCGCGACGCCAATACTCAAGACCATGCCCGGCAATGCTTTGCCCGGGTTAGAGTTCCTACCGCGACGCAAGACGGATGTTGCCGTGTTTGGCGGGCATTTTCTTGCGCAACCGGTTTATCCAGAGGGATTTTCCTATTCCTCAATCTTCGGTCGATCCAGCAATCAGGAGGTCTGGACAGGCCCGGCGTCAAGTATTGTACAACCCGGCGAAATTGCCTTGCTGCGCCCGACACAAAGCGAGGCGGTGTTGAACCAATTCGGCAAGGTTTTGGCTGTGCGCGACGGCGCTGTTGTACAGGAATGGGAAACCCTGCCGAATTAACAGCAGGTTGCAATGAATCACGCATCTTTGGAAGATGGTGGGCGACCCTGGAATCGAACCAGGCGTGCGTCTCCGCGAGGGAGTTACAGTCCCCTGCCACACCTTGCGGCCTGTCGCCCACTGTCAGGCGTTGCACCTGACGTGGAGGCGTGATTACTAGCGCACCAAAGGAGCGTCAACAGGAAAATTCCGCTTTGACGCAGGAAACCGAATTCTCGGCCCGGAGGCCCCTAAAATGAAGAAACCCAAATGGGTCGTCGAAAAGGAACAGGCGCGCAAAGCTGCTGCCGCCGAAACCGTCTGGCTGTTTGGCTTGCATGCGGTTCGGGATGCTTTGATGAATCCAAATCGTCAGAAATTGCGCTTAATCGTGACCCGAAACGCGCGGGACAAGCTGGCGGAAGCTATTGATTTTGCAGGGATCGAGGCCGAAGTGGTTGATCCGCGCAAGTTTTCCGCGCCCATCGATGCGGGATCGGTTCACCAGGGTGCGACGCTTGAGGTCAAACCGTTGGATTGGGGCGGTCTGGCTGAAAACTGTATCGGTCGGGAAAACCCGCGCGTCATCCTGCTGGATCGCGTGACCGATCCGCATAACGTCGGGGCGATTCTGCGTTCAGCCGAAGTTCTGGGGGCCAGCGCCGTGATTGGTACGCGCCATCACTCTGCACCTGAAACGGGCGCACTGGCCAAAACCGCCAGCGGCGCACTTGAGCGTCAACCTTATCTGCGGGTGCGCAATCTTGCGGATGCGATCATCGAACTTCAGGGCATGGGTTTTCTGGTTCTTGGACTGGACGGCGAAGCCGAGGTGACGATCGAAGGCGCGCTGGGCGAGGGGCGTGATCGCCCTGTGGCCCTTGTGCTTGGCGCGGAAGGCCCAGGCTTGCGGCAAAAAACCAAAGAGACGGTGGATCAGTTGGTGAAAATTGACGCAGCAGGTGGGTTTGGGTCGCTGAACGTCTCAAACGCGGCGGCAATCGCCTTATATGCATCTCGTCCCTGAGCAAAGGAGAGCGTCATTTCCGGCCCATCCAAAATCGCCACCTGCTGTTATTGCGGGACCCGTGCGGCTCTGGTCCTGAAAGGAAAAGAGCGGCATGAGCTTAGTTGTTCAAGCTGCGGTGCGCCGCTGCATGATTTGAAGATGCTGCCAAAGCGCAAGGCTGGGAAGACCAAACCGGCGCGACCTGCTGTGTCTCATGTGGTGCCTCCTAAGGCGAAACGCAAAAAGAAGAAAAAGAGCATGTTCTCGCGCGTGTTCGACGAGGCTTGGGATGTGATTGAGGATATTTTCGACTGATCTCCCTGGCGTTGAAACTCGATCACATCCTTGTCAACAGGGCTTCCGTTGCCCGTGAAAACTTGCATCTTGATACTCTCAAGAACGCAGATTCTGACATGACGATGCTGATCCGACGTACCATCCTTGGCGCGCTGAGCGCCCTTTTCCTTTCTTCTGTCGCGTTTGCGCAGGATAAACCCGTTTATTTCGCCACCGAAGGCGTGGCCTTGGCCGGGTATGACCCCGTGACCTATTTCGAAGGCGCGACGCCTGTGATGGGTGCCCCGGAAAACGCGGTGATGTGGAAAGGGGCAAAATGGCACTTTTCGTCAGCCGAAAACCGCGAGCGTTTTGAAAGCAACCCGCGCGCTTTTGCTCCGCAGTTTGGTGGATATTGTTCTTACGCGATGGCCAACGGCGTCCTGAAAAGTACGGATCCCAACGCATGGCAGGTTGTCGATGGTCGACTGTACCTGACGCATTCACCGCAGATCGAAGTGATGTGGCGGCAAGACAGGGCCGAGTACATTGAAATGGCAGAAGAAAACTGGCCTGTGATCTTGTATCAGAAATAGGCGAGAATCAGCTAATTGTGAAAAGTCATCACAAAAATGCGCGCCCCCTCTTTTTTTTAACCAACTCATGCCTAAATGTCACAGTGACCGCGGAACGGAACTGCCGCGGGTCATTTCACTGTCCCTCGTTCCAACAACTGGCGCCCAAGGTTTCTTGGGCGCTTTTTTCTTTTGGGAACCCTGTTAAGGATAGGGTATGCCAGACTATTCCGATCAGCACCTCAAGAACATTCTGCAACGGACCAAGACGGTTGCCGTTGTTGGGGTGTCAATGAACCCTGTGCGGCCCAGCTTTTACGTGGCGCGCTATCTTTCGCTGAAGGGGTTCGATGTGATCCCCGTCAATCCGGGACACGCGGGCAAGGAACTGTTTGGCCAGACGGTGCGTGGCAGTTTGTCAGAGATATCCGGGTCAGTGGACATGGTCGACATTTTCCGGCGGTCCGAAGCTGTGCCGCCTATTGTTGACGAAGCATTGGCGGCCTTCCCTTCCCTCAGCACGATCTGGATGCAAATCGGTGTCGAACACCCCGAAGCAGCCGCCCTCGCCGAAGCCCGCGGTGTGGAGGTGGTGATGAACCGCTGTCCCAAGATCGAATATCAGCGCCTGTTTGGCGAACTGCGTATGGGCGGGTTTTCGACTGGGATTATCTCGTCCAAGCTTTAGGGCGTTGTGGGCTGATAGGGTTTCAACCGGGCCACCTGTTCCTGCCGCCGTTTCTCTAGCACCACGTCGCGCGGCACCCACTCGTATCGGGTATCCTCGACCAGTGGAGACCAGAACAAAATTCCACCATAGCGCCACGGGTCCAGCACAACACCGTCGTACAGCGATTCCCCCTTGCGGCTGATGATTGCCGTGCTGTGGTCGATCCTAAACGGATTGTCGGCATTGGCGATCGCGCGATGCATCTCCAACGTTTGAAAGTTTTCCTGTTTCAGGCGGCGCTCAATGTCTTCGGCCCAGTGCCAGCATAAGCCGCGCGGGCGTAGACCCTTGTTGACCTTTGTATTGTGGATCAATGGCGGATCGGTGATCTGGTATTCATCGACAAGTTGCGCGGTGTAGGCATAAGCGACTTGCGCCGCGCGTTGGGCTTCGTCGGGATCTACATCGGGACCCAAGCTTTGGATTTGAGTTGCCAGCCGTTGAACCTCGTCCCCGGTCGAGGGTGGTGGCGCAGAGCAGGCCGCAGCAATGGCAAGCGTTGCCACAAGCATCAAAACTCGGATCATGTCGCGCCCTCGGCCTGCCAATCTGACGTCCGAGTATAGCGGCCTAAACAGCAGCGCGGAACCCAGGCGTTACCCCTTGGGGCGGGACGCCTTTTCTGCGATGCCGCTGACGCCCTGACGACGTGCCAGTTCGGTCAGGACATCATCCAGCGCCACGTCCCGCGCGGCCAACATGACCAGAAGGTGATACAGAACATCAGCCGCCTCAGAGGTCAGCTTGGCTTTGTCATCCTTGACGGCCTCGATGATCGCCTCAACGGCTTCTTCGCCAAACTTCTCGGCGCATTTCTCGGGACCTTTGGCCAGCAGCTTGGCTGTCCAGCTGGAGTCCGGGTCTGCGTCTTTGCGGTCTTCAATCGTCCGGGCCAGATCGTGCAGGATGCTCATGTCAGCCTCATGGGAATGCCCGCAGCGGCCATGTGTTCCTTGGCCTCGCGGATGGTGTATTCGCCGAAATGGAAGATCGAAGCAGCCAGTACGGCGCTTGCACCGCCTTTGGTGACACCTTCGACCAGATGGTCCAGATTACCGACGCCGCCGCTGGCGATCACCGGCACATTCACCGCGTCGGAAATGGCGCGGGTCAGGGGCAGGTTGAAGCCTGCCTTGGTGCCGTCACGATCCATCGAGGTCAAAAGGATTTCCCCGGCCCCTTTGGCAACAACTGTTTTGGCAAATTCGACCGCATCAATACCGGTGGGCTTGCGTCCGCCATGGGTGAAAATCTCCCACTTTCCGGGGCTGACGGTCTTGGCGTCGATGGCGCAAACGATGCATTGGCTGCCGAACTGGTCCGCCGATTCCGCGATCACATCCGGGTTGGCGACGGCTGCCGAGTTGAAACTGACCTTGTCCGCCCCTGCCAGCAACAGGGCACGCACATCATCCTTGGTGCGCACGCCACCGCCCACTGTCAGTGGCACAAAGCATTGCTCGGCCGTGCGTTGCACCACATCAAACATAGTGCCGCGGTTTTCGTGCGTCGCGTGGATATCCAGAAAACAGATTTCGTCCGCTCCAGCGGCGTCATACGCTTTCGCTGACTCTACAGGGTCTCCTGCATCGCGCAGGCCGACGAAGTTCACGCCTTTGACCACGCGGCCGTCAGCAACATCAAGGCAGGGGATGATCCGGGTTTTTAGCATGTGGGCGTCCTTTGTTGCCGGACCTTTACCGGCAAAGCGCCAGTGATGCCACAGACGTTTTGACGCCTATGGCCCGGATTGCGCGGGCCACGGGCGCATGAAGAACCGCTTTAGCTGTCCCCTTCCTTCAGCAACTTAAGTGCTGAAAGCAGGTTGGCCTTGTCGTCGGTCCAGGGTTGCGCGCCGTCAGTCTCGACGATTTGCCAGTTCCCACCTTGCACGAAACCGTTAATCCGGGTCGCGTCGGGGCTCAGGATTACCACACTGCTGGTGGCGGCCCCGGTTTCAACCTGCTCTTCGCCCACGGCCAGCCGCTGATGCGCGGCTGTCAGGTTCAGGCTGTCGGCAATGCGAGCCAATGGCGGAACCAGATCGTAGAAGCGGTTGGTGATATGAAACACCAGAACTCCGTCTTCACTCAGGCGACGCGTATACATCTCAACCGCCTCCTGCGTAATCAAGTGCAGAGGGATCGCGTCTGAACTGTAGGCATCCAGAACAAGGATATCGAAGGCAAACGGCATTTGTTCCAGTACGATCCGGGCGTCACCCAGATGTGTTTCTGAATCGGGCGTGCATTCAGACAGGTAAGTGAACAGCGACGGATCGCGCGCGATCTGATCGACGGTTGCGTCAATCTCGAAGAAATCCCAATTTTGGCTAGGTTGGCGGTAGCAGGCCAACGCACCTGTGCCCAGGCCAACAATTCCGATGCTGTCAGATTGTTTGCCAAACTCAGAGGTGATCACCTGCGCCATCGGGCCTTCGGGGTGATAATAAGACAGCGGCGTTGGCCGTGTACCGTATTCCGATTCGCGCTGCCAGCCATGTACCGTGGTGCCGTTTTTGTAGACGCGGTAGCCGGCGCTGGAATAGACCGAATGCACGCCAAAAAAGCTGCGATCTTCGAAAACCGGATCGTTCTTGACTGCGAAGGCTGGTAGCAAAACGATGGCAAGTACGACCGGGATGCGCAGGGCTTGAGCCCGGAATAGATACAGAACCGCAAAGATAAGCACGAACAGCGCGCCTGCGCGGGGAATGTCTTCGCTCAGGGCCGCAATGCTGCGAGTTGCACCTGCGGTGACAAGGATGAATACGCTGGCCGCGGCGCCAATGATGACATGGCGCAACGCAAAAACGGGTGCTCGAACAAGGAACAATCCCCCTGCCAGAATCATGGTGATCGGCGCCTCAAGCTCTCGGGTGAAGGCAAGTGGCGCTACAATCGAGTTGAATAACCCACCGATTGCGCCGCCCACGGACAGGGCGATGTAGAACACCGTCAATTGTTCGGCTGACGGGCGCATGTCGTAGAGCATGCGGTGTGCGAAGAGTGCGACAACGAATAGAACGGGGACGTAGAGCAGGATGACCACAGGTGCGTCATGTTCACTGACCACCTTGGACACCAGCACGACGCCAACAGCCAGTGCAACGAGCATTGGCACGTTCAACGCATCCAGGGTCAAGTGTTTCCACTTGGCGAATGCAATGACGAAGGATAGGATGTAAACCGCCAAAGGAACAACCCAGATTAGTGGGAGTGCGCCAAGATCCGTGCTGACCCGTGTCGTGAAGGACAACATCAAAGACGAGGGGATGAAGGCAACAAACACCCAGACGGCGATCTGTTTCAGAGCTGGAAAACTGGTTTTGAGCGCTGCTCGCGTTGAAGTCTCGGCCTGTCGAGACCCTTGCAGTGCGATCAACCCGCTACCGAGTAATAGTGCCCCGAAAAGGACGAACCCGATCAACCAGGCAAAGCTGATTTCACCTGCCCCGAAGAACGGATCAGCGACCAGAGGGAAGGCCAACAAGGCCAGCAAAGACCCAACGTTACTGGCGCTGTACAGGAAATAGGGATCATCAGCCGACGGCCCGCCCGATTTGGCGTACCACGCCTGCAACAAAGGCGCGTTTGCAGACAGAACCGCAAATGGCACACCAACGCCCATGGCAAACAAGCCGAGCGTTTGCAGCGCGGTAGATGTTGATGCGTCGTAGCTCCATATATCGCTGGTGGACAGCGGCAAAAAGGTCAGCGCTGCGACCCAAAAGGCGAAATGTGTAATGATCTGCCAGCGCAACGGCAGGTATTTGGTTAAAAGGTGCGCATAGACGTAGCCGAGAATCAGGACGATCTGGAAGAACAGCATCGCAGTTGTCCAGACTGCCGGTGCGCCTCCGATCTTGGGTAGAACCAGTTTCGCAAACAGGGGCTGCACAAAGAACAGCAAGCTCGCGCTTGTAAAGATCGCCGCACAGAAGATCGCAACCGTTGCGGTTTTGAATCTGGATGTGTTCGGGACATCAATGCTGGAAAAACTCACGCGCGCCACCTGAATTGGATCGTTTGAGGCGTAAATTAGGCGCGAATTCCGGCTGAATTGGGGCTTGAGTGGGTGAAATGTTGGACTTTCGCCCGGATTGTTCGCGAATTTGAGGGTAAATTTGACGTTCTTAATCAGGCAAAGCTTTGCCGATGCCAGACTTGTGATTGTGAGAATTGTGAAACTTGAGACAATTGGGGTGAATTTCACAAAAGGAAATCCGATATGCGAACACTGATACTTGCTTCAATTCTCACGTTCGGAGGCGCGCTGTCCGCCATGGCTGACGACATCATCAAAGTACAAACAGATAAATCCGTTTCTGAAGCGCTGGATGCGCTGGAAGCTGCAATTGGCAATGCCGGTGCCACTGTGTTTGCCCGCATTGACCACGCAGCTGGTGCGGAAAAGGTCGGTACACCCATTCCCGCCAATCAGGTGCTGATTTTTGGCAATCCAGCGCTGGGCACGCCCGCGATGCAGATCGACCCACGCGCCGGTTTGTTCCTGCCGCTTAAGGTTCAGGCCTATGAGGACGCCAACGGTCAGGTCTGGCTGGCCTATGAAGACCCCAAGGAAACAATGGATGAACTGGATGATGTTGAAAACTCACCCGTCATCGAAAAGATGCGCGGCGCACTGGCCAAGCTGACTGCCGCCGCCGCGCAGTAATCCATCAAGACAGGGCGCGAATGGCCTCAGCCAGGTCGATCGCGCCATCATAGAGCGCCCGGCCCGAGATCGCGCCGTTCAGCTCGACACCGCAATCGCGCAAAGCAATCAGGTCTTCCAGTGAGCTGACACCGCCCGAGGCGATAACTGGGATGGATACGGCCTGTGCAAGCGCGGCGGTGGCCTCGACATTCGGTCCCTGCATCGCGCCGTCCCGGTTGATGTCGGTATAAATGATGGCTGCGACACCTGCGTCCTCGAAACTGCGGGCCAGATCGGTGACCTGAACATCAGTCTCCTCGGCCCAGCCTTTGGTCGCCACCATGCCGTTGCGCGCATCGATGCCCACGGCGACCTTGCCGGGGAAGGCTTTGGCCGCTTCGCGCACCAGATCAGGGTTTTCAACCGCAACTGTACCCAAAATGACCCGCGCCAATCCCTTGTCAATCCATGTTTCGATCGTGGCCATGTCCCGGATACCACCGCCTAACTGAGCAGGCACGTCGCAGGCTTTCAGAATCGCCTCAACCGGGGCGGCATTGACCGGCTCACCCGCAAATGCGCCGTTCAGATCCACCAAATGCAACCACTCACATCCGGCCTCGAAAAAGGCACGAGCCTGTGCGGCTGGGTCTTCGTTGAACACAGTGGCCTTGTCCATTTCACCGCGCAGCAGGCGCACGGCGTGGCCGTCTTTGAGATCGATGGCTGGGTAGAGGATCATGTCGAGCGGCCCTATATCTGTGTTACACGCGTGGGATATCGCACAGGCAGGGCAGGGGATGCAACGCGACGCTGGGTCATTCTTGCCCGTCGGTCCTTGGCGGGTCAGACTGCCCTCAAAACAGGGAGAAAACCATGAAGAAATTCACTTTTGCAGCGGGCTTGTCGCTTCTTGCGACTGGCGCTTTGGCAGCAGATCCTGTCGACGGTTTGTGGAAGACCGCACCTGGCGACACGGGCGGTTACCTGCATGTCACGATTTCTGAATGCGGGAGCGCGATTTGCGGCACCATCGACAGCGCATTTGACGCAGATGGCAACCAGCAGTTGGAATATGAAAATCTGGGCAAACAGATAATTTGGGACATGGTCCCTGAAGGTGGCGGCAGCTATGACAGCGGTAAGATCTGGGCCCCGGACCGCGACAAGACTTACAATTCGAAAATGTCGCTGGACGGCCAGAACAAGCTGACCGTCAAGGGGTGTGTGGCTGGCGGTTTGATCTGCCGGGGTCAGACCTGGACGCGCGTCCAGTAATCCTCAGGGTGTCCAGGTCAGGAAATTGCCCAGCATACGCAGACCAACATCCTGACTTTTCTCGGGGTGGAACTGCATCCCAACCATCGTGTCGCGGCCGATCACGGCCGTGACCTCTTGCCCATAGTCCACGTAAGCCAGCCGCTGTGCTGGGTCGTTCACACGAAAATGGTAGGAGTGGACGAAATAAGTGTGATCGCCAGTTTTCACCCCGTTGAACACTGGGTGATCGCTTTCCAAGACCAGATTGTTCCAGCCCATGTGGGGGACTTTCAGGGTAGCATCCGAAGGCTCGATTAGGACAACATCGCCCGCAACCCAGCCCAAACCTTCGGTTTCGCTGTACTCATGGCCCTTAGAGGCCATCAGCTGCATCCCAACGCATATTCCCAGAAACGGGCGACCTTTCTGTTCAACCGCCTCGACCATCGCGTCATAGATGCCCTTGTGCCCACGCAGTTCAGCTGCACATGCGGGAAAGGCTCCATCTCCGGGTAAAACCAAACGGTCCGCCCGGGCGACAACATCAGCGTCCGAGGTCACAACAACCTCACCGGCGCCGACCTCTTGCGCCATGCGCTGAAAGGCTTTTTCTGCCGAGTGAAGATTGCCGCTTTCGTAGTCGATAATGGCAGTCAGCATTTACAGCGCGCCTTTAGTCGACGGAATTGCATCCGCCTTGCGGGGGTCTGTTTCGACCGCATCACGCAGCGCACGCGCGACGGCTTTGAACGCAGCCTCGGCAATGTGGTGGCTGTTGAAGCCGTGCAACTGGTCGATGTGCAGGGTGATGCCACCATGGGTACTCAGGGCCTGAAAGAACTCCCGCACCAGTTCGGTGTCGAACGAGCCAATCTTAGGCGTCGGCAAGTCTACATTCCAAATCAAGAACGGACGGCCCGACAGATCCAGCGCACAGCGCACTTGCGCGTCATCCATGGGCAGATGGCATTCGCCATAACGGCGGATACCTTTCTTGTCGCCCAAAGCTTGTGTCAGTGCCTGACCCAGCGCGATGCCGGTATCTTCGACCGTGTGATGGTCGTCAATGTGATAATCACCCTTGGCGCTGATCGTCATGTCGATCAGCGAATGGCGCGCCAGCTGATCCAGCATGTGGTCAAAGAAGCCAACACCGGTCTGGTTGTCATAGGTGCCGGTGCCATCCAGATTGACCTGGACCGAGATCTCGGTTTCGGCGGTCTTGCGGCTGATCGAAGCGCTGCGCATGGGCGAATTCCTTTTGCTACAGGCGCGCTTATAGACGGGGTTGGGTAGCCTTATCCAGACCATAGGTGGCATTCAGGCCAAACTGTTGCAGGGGATTGCGCCCGGCTGTGCCCCGTGTCAGCTTGCAAGCAACACGAACCGATGGGGTCACACCATGTCCACCTGCGTTTTCATCCAGATCCGCTGCAAACCCGGCACCACTTACAAGGTGGCCGAGGAAATCGCCCTGCGCGAAATTCATTCCGAGCTGTATTCCACCAGCGGCGAATACGACCTTCTGCTCAAGCTCTACATCCCCGAAACCGAGGATGTGGGCCATTTTATCAACGAACATCTGTTGGTTATTCCCAACATCGAACGCTCCTTGACCACCATGACGTTCAAGGCGTTCTAGCCCAGCTCGAACGTCGTCACGCCAAAGATTCGGTCCAGATCGATATCCGGCTGATGGCTGGAATACATCCGGGCGGTTTCAAACACTTTGTCCAACCCAAGCGCGTCGGCCAAAGCGAAGGCTGATGTGTTGGGCTGTGGCATGTCCACAAAAACCTCATGCTCGTTGTGGTCTTCGGGAATCGCCGTCAGCAGCGCCGCTAACAGAACCCTTGCAATGTCGGCATTGTCCGCAAATAGCGGACCAACCTTGTACCCGGTGAGGCAAGGGCGCAGCGTTGCGTAGCCTCGGATTCTGCCATTGTCGGAATAGACCTTTGATACGTGATTGTAAGCGCTGAGCCAGCTTTCAAGGAACAAATCGCGTGAAGCGGGAAACATGTCGCGGTCATAGGCTTTCAATTCATCTGACGCGCTGCTCAGATCCGCGACGTGATCATTCGATGATGTACCCAGCTTCGCCAGCATCCGCGTTTTTGTTCCGGCAAATCGGTAGTTGTTATAAGCAAAGGTAAAGCCTGACTTGCGATAATTGTCCTGTTGCTCGACAACCCCATCCAGACCCATGTTACGACCGCCGCAATGAGCAAGCGCATGTTGTGCGATCTCAAGCCCGTGACCATGGTGCCGGAACTCGGGTTTCACGATGTAAAAGCCCAGAAACGCGAAATCGGCGTTGTAATTCACCGCCGAGACCGACGAAATCATCTCTCCTTCCAGGAACCCACCCAGGAACCCGTCCGGGTCTGTTGGTCGAAAGCACTCGGCGTCATGTACGCCGGGGTTCCATCCCTCGCGCCCGGCCCAATCTACGGCGTGCTGGACTTCGGCGGCAGTGAGCGGGCGAATGGTATAATCAGACATGGGGTAATCCTGCATTGCGTAATGCAATCAGAATGGCGCAACGTGGCGTAAAGAACCAGCATGTTGAGAAAGTTTGGTATCTGGAGCGGGCGAGGCGATTCGAACGCCCGACCCTAACCTTGGCAAGGTTATGCTCTACCCCTGAGCTACGCCCGCATCAGATACATATGTGGTCCAAAGACCTCTCAATGGAGCGGGCGAGGCGATTCGAACGCCCGACCCTAACCTTGGCAAGGTTATGCTCTACCCCTGAGCTACGCCCGCGCCTTTGAGTGAGGAGGGATGTATAAATTCCCACGCGGGGCTGCAAGCGGAAAAACACAAAAAAGAGGAAAAATCTTTCGACGGAAATGCGCCTCAGGCGCGTTCTATTTTCAGAGCATCACAAAACAAGAGGGGCTAAGTGAAGGAAATGGCGAAAACAACAGACCTGAAAATGGCGGTGTTGGCTGTTTTGATCGTGCTGACAACGGTGATCTGCACGCAGGACGAAAACAGGGTGGCAGAGATCGAGCCGGTTCTGATTCAAGCTCCGGCGGTTGATACGCGAGTTTTGGCAAGTTGATCCCGCAGATGGTCAGAGCGCCAAAACCAGATTCGCAATGGCAGCTATCAATATCGAAGTGAAAGTCAGCCCCATCCCGATCTGTCGTAGGATGATGATTTGCGGGGTTCTGCCAAACCCGTAAGCGTGCAACAGACGTCCAGCCAGCAACGTCAGGCCCAGCAGATGCACAAGCCAGCCACCCGCGCCCTGCAACTCAACCATCGCAATCAGCAAAAGGCCGATAGGCGCGTATTCGGCGCAATTGGAATGGGTCCTTATCGCCTTGATCATCATTTTGCTGCCGCCATCCCCGACCGAGATTTTGTCACTGCGACGCTGCAGAATCACTTTGACGCTGAGCGTCACATAAAGAACTGCGATCAGGGCCGCATAGATCGGAGTGATTGAAAGCAAGGTGTGTCTCCTTTCCGTCAATGAAAAAGGCCGCCCGGTTCCCCGTACGGCCCTTGTAATCTTAAAATGCTAAACCGGTTATTCCAGTTCGACCAGCAGGTCCTTAGCGTCAATCTGGCCGCCGGGCTGGACGTGAACGGCCTTGACCGTTGCATCACGCTCGGCATGAATGCCGGTTTCCATCTTCATCGCTTCGATGGTCAGCAGCATGTCGCCTTCCTTGACCTGTTGACCGGCAGTCACGGCGACGGTGGCCACAACACCAGGCATCGGGGCTCCGACATGGTTGGGGTTGCCGACTTCGGCTTTGGGCCGGGCTTGTGTGCTTGATGCAACCATCCGGTTCGGAACCCGGATCACGCGCGGTTGGCCGTTCAGTTCAAAGAACACACGGACTTCGCCGTTTTCATCGGTTTCGCCAATCGCCTGACAGCGGATTTCCAGCGTTTTGCCCGGGTCAATCTCGGCCGTGATTTCCTCGCCCGGCTCCATTCCATAGAAGAACGTGCGCGTGGGCAGAGTACGGACCGGGCCATAGATCCGGTGGCGACCCATGTAGTCCAGGAACACCTTGGGATACATCAGGTAGCCGTTCAGATCTTCGTCATCGACGTCTTTGCCTTCCAATTGCTTGGACAGTTCGGCACGCGTGGCTTCCAGATCGACCGCAGGCACGTCCTTGCCGGGGCGCTGGGTGTTGGGGGCTTCGTCCTTCAGAACCTTCTTGATGATCGTGTCAGGGAATCCGCCCGGAGGCTGACCCAGATTGCCACGCATCATGTCCACGACCGAGTCGGGGAAGGCCACGTCAGTCGACGGGCTTTCCACATCGTCGCGCGTCAGGCCCTGGCTGACCATCATCAGCGCCATGTCGCCGACAACCTTGGAAGACGGTGTCACTTTCACGATGTCACCGAACATCTGGTTCACGTCGGCATACATCTGGGCGACCTCGTGCCAACGCTCTTCCAAACCCAAGCTGCGCGCCTGCGCCTTGAGGTTGGTGAACTGACCGCCGGGCATCTCGTGCAGATACACTTCGGACGCCGGGGCCTGCAGGCTGGATTCAAACGCCGCATACTGTCCGCGAACCGCTTCGAAGTAGTCGCTGATCTCGCGGATTGCCTTGATGTCCAGCCCGGTGTCGCGGTCGGTGTGGCGCAGGGCCTCGACCACGGTGCCCAGCGTTGCCTGTGACGTGTTGCCCGAGAAGCTGTCCATCGCGCAGTCCACGGCGTCCACACCCGCATCGGACGCGGCCAGAATGGTCGCGCTGGCGATACCGGCGGTGTCATGGGTGTGGAAATGGATCGGCAGGCCGACCTCTTCTTTCAGCGCGCGGATCAGGATCTTGGCCGAGGCCGGTTTCAACAGACCCGCCATGTCTTTCAGGCCAAGGATATGCGCACCTGCGTCGCGCAGCTCTTTCGCCATGCCGACATAATACTTCAGGTCGTACTTGGCCCGATCCGGGTCAAGGATGTCGCCCGTGTAGCAAACCGTGCCTTCGCAGATCTTGCCGTTCTCGACGACAGCGTCCATCGCCACACGCATGTTCTCAACCCAGTTCAGCGAGTCGAACACGCGGAAGACATCAATGTTCTTGGACGCCTGGCGCACGAATTCCTGCACCACGTTGTCGGGGTAGTTGGTGTAGCCGACCCCGTTTGCTCCACGCAGCAGCATCTGGGTCATCAGGTTCGGCATCGCTTCGCGCAGGTCGCGCAAACGCTGCCACGGGCATTCCTGCAGGAACCGATAGGCGACGTCGAACGTTGCGCCACCCCAGCATTCTACACTGAACAGCTGCGGCAGGTTGGCCGCATAAGTCGGAGCAACCTTGATCATGTCGATCGACCGCATCCGGGTCGCCAGCAGTGACTGATGCCCGTCGCGCATGGTGGTGTCGGTGATCAGCAGTTGACGCTGCGCCTTCATCCAATCGGCCACGGCCTGCGGGCCCTTTTGCTCCAGCAGGTTGCGGGTGCCCATTTGTGGTTCGGCCTTTTGCGCGGGGGGCTTGGCCTCTTTCAAGTCGGCGCGCGGTTCGGGGCGATCCTTTGTCTCGGGGTGCCCGTTCACCGTAATGTCCGCGATATAGGTCAGAACCTTGGTGCCCCGGTCGCGGCGGCGCTTGAACGCGAACAGATCGGGTGTCGTGTCGATAAACTTGGTGGTGTATTCATTCGACAGGAAAGTTGGGTGTTTCAGCAGGTTGATGACAAAGTCGATATTGGTGCTGACACCGCGAATGCGGAATTCACGCAGGGCGCGGTCCATGCGGGCAATTGCGGCCTCAGGCGTCGGGGCCTTGGCCGTCACCTTGGTCAGCAGCGAGTCGTAATACCGCGTGATCACCCCGCCCGCATAGGCGGTGCCGCCATCCAGACGAATGCCCATGCCGGTGGCCGAGCGATAGGCGGTGATGCGGCCATAGTCGGGGATGAAGTTGTTCTGTGGGTCTTCGGTCGTAATCCGGGTCTGCAGCGCATGGCCGTTCAGATGCACATCCGCCTGGCTGGCAGCGCCTGTGGCTTCGGCCAGGGTCTTGCCTTCTGCGATCAGAATCTGTGCTTGAACGATGTCGATACCGGTGACTTCCTCGGTGACAGTGTGCTCCACCTGCACGCGCGGGTTCACTTCGATGAAATAGAACTTGCCGGTTTCCATATCCATCAGGAACTCGACAGTGCCCGCGCACTCATAGTTCACATGGGCGCAGATTTTGCGCCCCAGTTCACAGATCTCAGCGCGCTGCTCTTCGGACAGGTATGGGGCAGGGGCGCGTTCGACCACCTTCTGGTTGCGGCGCTGGACCGAGCAGTCACGCTCATAAAGGTGATAAATCTCACCATGCTTGTCGCCCAGTATCTGAACCTCGACGTGGCGGGCGCGGGTGATCATCTTTTCCAGATAGCCCTCACCATTGCCAAAGGCGGCTTCGGCCTCGCGACGGCCTTCCAGCACCTTTTCTTCCAATTCGTCCTCGGACTCGATCGGGCGCATACCCCGACCACCACCGCCCCAGCTGGCCTTGAGCATCAGCGGATAACCGATCTCGGCGGCCTCGGCCCGGATCGCGTCCATGTCATCACCTAACACTTCGGTTGCGGGGATGACCGGAACGCCAGCCTCAATCGCCACACGCCGCGCACTGGCTTTGTCTCCCAGGGCGCGCATGGTTTCAGCTTTGGGGCCAATAAAGGTGATCCCGTTCTGCACACAGGCATCCACGAAATCCGGGTTCTCGGACAGCAGGCCATAGCCCGGATGGATCGCGTCCGCGCCACACTCCTTGGCCACGCGGATAATCTCGTCAATGCTCAGATATGCAGCAACCGGGCCCATGCCTTCGCCGATGCGATAGGCCTCATCGGCCTTGAAACGATGCAGGCCAAGCTTGTCCTCTTCGGCAAAGACAGCAACAGTGCGTTTGCCCATCTCGTTCGCTGCGCGCATAACGCGAATCGCAATCTCGCCGCGGTTGGCAATCAGGATCTTGGTGAAGTCTGTCATATTAAGTCCCGGTCTTTTGTGTATGGGCGTGTTATTGGGCGAACAATACGCGCAGGTATATCCGTTCTTCTGGGTAGAACCGGCATGTTACCGCTCGCAAACGCCCTTTGGCCGCTGTAGCCTTATACGCATGCCGCGCTGCAGCATCAAATTATTAACATAATCTCTCAATTTGAGACAGTGTCGCCAGACCCATCTGACCCATATTGGCGTGCAGATCCTGTCTCAGAATATCGATGACATGCACGGGGCCGTGAGGGCCAAGTGCCGCCAACCCGTACAAAAAAGCGCGGCCAAGCATGACAAAATCGGCGCCCAGGGAAAGCGCGCGCAGTACATCCAGGCCACTTTCGATACCGCTGTCAAATATTAGCGGTAAATTGGTGGCGTCGCGAATAGCTGGAAGAGCTTCAATGCTGGCCGGGGCTGCGTCAAATTGGCGACCTCCGTGATTCGAGACCCACAGGGCGTCCACACCAACCCGTTCCAGTCTGTCAGAATCTTCGGGACGCAAGATGCCTTTTACCACAAAGCCTCCGTCCCAATGATCGCGCAGCCACGATACATAGTCCAACCCCGGCGATGTCCTCAACAGGTACCCAATATGGGCCGTCGGCGGCAGATCGCCCGGATCTTCGATATACTTGTCCAGAGTGCGCATATGCGGCACGCCATTGCGCAGCATACCCATCGCCCAGGCAGGCCGCATCGCGATCTGTGCAAGTAAGCGCGGTGTCAGCTTTGGCGGCTGTCTTAAGCCAGAGCGGGTTTGCCTTTCCCTGCGCGATGCGACGGGAACGTCTACTGTCAGGACAAGCGTACGAAAACCGGCGTCACGTACACGGTCCAGCATATCCTTGCGAATATCTGGATCCCTCGGTGGGTACAGTTGAAACCACGCATCTGGTCCGAGATACGGGGCCAGATCCTCCGGGCTCTGACTTGCGACGGTCGACAGGGTATAGGGAATCTTCGCCTGCGCGGCGGCCTGCGCCAACAAACGCTCTGCATTCGGCCAGACCAACCCGGACATTCCAATGGGCGCGATCCCGCAGGGCAAAGCACAAATACGGTTCAGAATCGTCTTTGTCGTATCAAACTCCAACTCTCCGTGCAGGATGGAAGGAGCAAGGCGAACGTCATCCAGCGCTTTGCGGTTGCGCAGCAGGGCCGTTTCCGAACCTGTTCCGCTTTCGACATATTCCCACACGAAATGCGGCAAACGGCGGCGCGCGCGGCGTTTCAGGTCCGGGATGCCCGGAAAGGTGCTGTGCAAGTCCATGCGGATTGATCCGACCCACCGTGCGATTCGGCAAGGGGTTAGGCCGCATCTGAATTTTTCGGGTCACTGTCAGCTTCAGATCGTTTGGGTTGAATTTGCGACTCGCCAGCAACTTGAACTTGGTTGCGCCCTTGGTCCTTGGCGACGTAAAGCGCATCATCTGCTGCGCGCATAAGATCCTGCGGCATGGTTCCGTGTTTCGGGTAATGCGCAACGCCGACCGAGATCGTGATACGCGGCAACGCCTTTTCTCCATAGCGGACCGCGACTGCTTCAATCGCCTGACGCAATTGTTCGGCGCGCGTCATGGCGTCTTCGGGGGTGTTGTCCGGCAGGATCAGCATGAATTCTTCACCGCCGACACGGCAGGCAACCTCGTCCCGGTCGCAACTCTGTTCCAACGCGCCCCCAACTGCACGCAGGACCATGTCACCGGCGTCATGCCCATGCGTGTCGTTGAATTTCTTGAAGTGATCCACGTCCACGGCAATCAAGCTCAGCGCGGCACCCGTCTGTTGACTGCGGCTTATGGATTTCCGCAGCGTTTCGGTCATGTGACGTCGATTGAACAGGCCGGTCAGCGGGTCGCGCACCGATTGGTCATGCAGTTGATCGCGCATGCGGTCATTGGCAATCGCCATGCTGATCTGTTCGGCGCAAGGCTGTGCCAGTTTGCGGCTTTTGTGGAAGCAAGCCTCGCGCCCTTCAAGCGCACGCAGATGCAGCAGGCCAACGGCCTCCCCGTGGGCCAGAATGGGAAAGCAGAAATAGGGCCGTCCGTCATGCGGTTCCGCGTGTTCGCAGACAAAGTCGATCTCGGATGCGCCAAATTCATAGGTTCGCCCCCTTCGCAGACCCCAGCACCCTTCGGGATGAATATGCGCTTTGTGTGCGCCGCCATTCCAACTTGCACAGCCATCCAGCACATCGCGCGAGTTGGAATAGACATAAACACTGCCCTCGGACTCGGGCAGAATGTGGGTCATGAACCGCGATACCATGTCGAATAGCTCGTCCAGCGATCGGCTGGACTGTAGCCACTCGTTCAACTCGCCCAATAAACGCACCTCGCGTGCCAGGCGGAGTTGATCATCCATCAATGCGCGTTCTTTCTGCGCCCGAAGCTCTAACACACCCAATTGCCTCTGGTTGGTGCGATACACCACAAGGCTCACGGTGCTCAGGGCGAGCAAAACCACTGTGCTGACGACGATCAAAGAAAGCCGCACGCGGCTGATAAACAGATTTCTTACATCTGTGATGTCAGAATTGAATTCGATTGCCCCAAGAAATCGGCCATTCTGGACCACGGGCGCATAGATTTCAGCAACGTGACGGGTATTGGTGTCAAAACCCTCTAGCTGGTGGGTATCCAGCGAGTCGACCTCGGCAATCGGTTTTTCAGCGTGTTTGTAGAACAAGTTACCCATCGCGACGACGTCAGCGAAGTAAGGTTTTGTGTTCACACTTCCAACATCAGACTCGCGCGTGGACCAGAACACTTGACCGGAGGCGTCGAATAGCTTGAATCTATAGATGTCAGAGGTTTCAGGCAGCAAAGCCAGAAAGGCTAGGTCATGCTGACTTAGAATGTGCCGTTCAAAACTCACCTGCAGATCATACAGTTGGCTTTCGACTTGGCGTCCCATCTGAACGGCACGATGGCGTAAATCGGATTCCAGCATATGATCGACGACCGGACCAGGGATGGCATAGATTCCCCAACCGGCCAGCGCTGTAAGCGCAAGCAGCATTGTCGTTATTATGAACGTCTTTAGCCTTGTGCTGATGCCTGCCGTCCCAGCCCCGTCCATGTCCACACTCTCCCACATTGGTAAGGGCAGGATGTGCGGAGGGGTTTGACAGAGCGTTAATTCAGCCCGGAACATACCAAAGCAAATGTTTTAGATTTATTGGAACAGAGGCAAAAAGCCTGTGAACAAGCCGTGAACAAACTCTT
Source organism: Ruegeria sp. HKCCD4884 (assembly GCF_013110855.1). Taxonomy (NCBI): domain Bacteria; kingdom Pseudomonadati; phylum Pseudomonadota; class Alphaproteobacteria; order Rhodobacterales; family Roseobacteraceae; genus Ruegeria; species Ruegeria sp. HKCCD4884. Next base: position 167,029 of record NZ_WVRJ01000003.1, on the reverse strand, counting down.
TCCCTTCGGGCTTATCCGGCGTAGTTTGGGCCCATGAGCAGTTTTGACGAAATGGACGCCTTCGAGGGCGCATCGCTGTCGGCGCGGGCTATGGCCGTGCGCCCGTCACCCTATCTGGATGAACTGAACCCGGCGCAACGGGACGCGGTCGAACATCTGGATGGCCCGGTTCTGATGTTGGCTGGGGCAGGGACGGGCAAAACCAAGGCTCTGACGGCCCGTATCGCGCATTTGCTCAACACGGCGCGCGCCCGTCCGAATGAGATTCTCTCTGTGACATTCACAAACAAGGCCGCGCGCGAGATGAAAGAGCGGGTCGGTCGCCTGCTGGGCCAGCCTGCCGAAGGGATGCCGTGGCTGGGCACGTTCCACTCGATCTGTGTCAAGCTGCTGCGCCGTCATGCGGAATTGGTCGATCTGAAATCGAACTTCACTATTTTGGACAGCGATGACCAAAAGCGACTGCTGAAACAGCTTACTCAGGCGGCGAACATAGATGACAAGCGTTGGCCTGCGCGGTTGCTGGCCAGTATTATCGACGATTGGAAAAACCGTGCGTTGACACCGGATAAGGTGCCCGCCGCAGACGCGGGGGCGTACAACAACAAGGGTATTGAGCTTTATGCACAGTACCAGACGCGCCTGCGAGAGTTGAATGCGGTAGATTTCGGCGACCTGCTGCTGCATATGGTCACGATCTTCCAAACCCATCCGGACGTGTTGGAGCAATACCAGCGCTGGTTCCGCTACATCCTGGTGGATGAGTATCAGGACACCAACATTGCCCAATATTTGTGGCTGCGATTGCTGGCCGGAGGGCACAAGAATATCTGTTGTGTGGGGGACGACGATCAGTCGATTTACGGCTGGCGCGGTGCCGAAGTGGGCAACATCCTGCGCTTTGAGAAAGATTTCCCGGGCGCTTATGTGGTGCGGTTGGAGCAGAACTACCGCTCGACCCCGCATATTCTGGCGGCAGCTTCGAACGTCATTCGAGGCAACGAAAACCGGCTGGGCAAAGAGCTCTGGACCGATGCCGAGGACGGCCACAAGGTCAACCTGATCGGCCATTGGGATGGCGAGGAAGAGGCCCGCTGGATCGGCGAGGAAATCGACGCGATGCAAGGCGGTACACGCGGTATCCGCCCGGTGAACCTGGATGAAATCGCCATCCTCGTCCGCGCCTCGCACCAGATGCGCGCGTTCGAAGACCGCTTCCTGACCATTGGTCTGCCATACAAAGTGATCGGCGGCCCGCGATTCTACGAACGGATGGAGATTCGCGATGCCATGGCGTATTTCCGGCTGGTGATCAGCCCCGAAGACGATCTGGCCTTTGAGCGTATTGTAAACACGCCAAAACGCGGCCTTGGTGACAAGGCGCAGCAGACCATTCAGATGACCGCACGTGAAAACGGCGTTTCTCTGGTCGATGGTGCACGGATCGCCGTCGACCATGGGCTGATCAAGGGGAAGGGTGGCAAAGCCCTGCGCGAGTTGATTGATGGGCTGGCGCGATGGAACGCGATGACGCGCGGCCCGAGGATCGAGGTGGACGACGACTCGGTGATCGATGACGGATCACCCCTGCGGTTCGGTGCGCCCGAGCACACTCATATCGAATTGGCCCAGATCATCCTCGACGAATCCGGCTATACGGCCCATTGGCAGAACGACAAGACTCCCGAAGCGCCGGGGCGTTTGGAAAACCTTAAGGAACTGGTCAACCAACTGGACAATTTCGAAAACCTGCAAGGTTTTCTTGAGCATGTCAGCCTTGTGATGGACAACGAACAAGACAGCGACGGGGCAAAGGTGTCGATCATGACCCTACACGCTGCCAAGGGGCTCGAATTTCCGGTTGTCTTCCTGCCGGGGTGGGAGGATGGGTTGTTCCCCTCGCAGCGTTCCATGGATGAATCCGGCCTAAAGGGGCTCGAGGAAGAACGGCGTCTGGCCTATGTCGGCATCACCCGCGCGGAAGAGGTTTGTACGATTTCATTCGCCGCCAATCGGCGGGTTTTTGGGCAGTGGCAGAACTCCATGCCTTCGCGTTTCATCGACGAATTGCCGGAAGACCATGTCGAGGTTCTGACTCCTCCCGGCCTCTATGGCGGCGGGCACAAGACAGCGGGAATCGAAACGCGCGCAGCCGAAGCCAATGTTTATAACTCACCGGGCTGGAAGCGGATGCAGGCGCGGCAGGGGCAATATGGCATGTCACAACCCCGCGAAAGTCGGAACACGGTGATCGACGCCACCGCTTTGGCCAGCTTCACGCTGGGTGAGCGCGTGTTTCACCAGAAATTCGGCTATGGCGCGGTCATTGGTATCGAGGGCGACAAGGTCGAGGTTGATTTCGACAAGGCAGGCACGAAGAAGGTTGTGTCGCGTTTTTTGACCAACAAGGACGACGTTCCGTTTTGAGGCGTCAGATCCCTTCGACAAGAACCAAATTAGTCGAGGCGGTGGCTTGCCGGATCCTCGCCAACTCGATGTAATCAGGGTCGTCTTTCCAGGCTTTCGCTGTGGCTAGGTCTGGAAACTCCATCAGCACAATTCCACCTTCCGGCCAATCGCCTTCGATTCGCTCGATCGGTTTCGATGAGACCGTGAGCAAACGGCCTTTGTGGCGGTCGAAGATCGGCATGAACCCTGCCAGATAATCTTGATACCCGTCCGGGTCGTGTATGTCGATTTGCGCGATGAAATAGGCAGCCATGGCGTTCTCCGGATCAGAAATCAGGATGCCATCCTACACAGGTGCCCGAAAAACAAAAAACGGCGGTTCCCAGGGAGGAGGAAGGGGAACCGCCGTCTTGTCAACATCAGAGCAGGGAGGAGGAGAGCCCTGATGTATACGAACCCGGGTTTGAGCCCGGTATGGGTAAGACGCGGCGACGTCAGGGAGGAGGACGACGTCGCCGCGCGCTTTCAACATCAAGGCAGGGAGGAGGAGAGCCTCGATGTATCAGGTTCCGGCATCTTGAGGCCGGTATAGGGTGCGGCAACGTCAGGGAGGAGGAGAGACGTTGCCGCTGATTACAGACCCTAAAGGGAGGAGGAAGGGCCTGATCTCGGTATCTTTGGTGCGCTCAGCGCGCGGTGTGGTCTTCTGCCGCCTGCATGGCGACCCGGCGGATCATCGAACGGTGCAGGCCCAGATCAGCCAGCTCGCGGTTCGACAGGTAGGACAGTTCGTTCACAGTCTGGCGGTACATGCGATAGCGTGCAAAGCGTGTCTTGGCGTTTTCAACTAGCGTGTTCAGTCCGAACGCCGGTGCGCTCTTGGGTGCGGTTTGTGTGCTTGCAACTGCCATTTTCATCATCCGTCTTTCTTGCGTTACCGATATCAGTCGGTCCGTGCTTGAGACTGAAGATAGGCAAATGCTGCGATTGCACAATGGGTCACGTCATCAATGCTGCTATGCAGCAAATGCATAGATTGGTTCGCTTTTTTCCCGGCAACGATATGCGCCTTTAAAATATAGGTTTTACCCAAGGGCAACTTGATCGACCCGAAAATCGCATCGATGTGAACTGCCTTGGAATTGAGCGCATTCGGCGGGAATTTGTGCGACTTGAAACGCAGAGGACGGATTCTGGATGTGCGCAGTATGTCAAAGAATGACTGTTTGGAGTGCCTAAAGTCGTCTTGCCGATTCTAACCGCTCGGGTTGGCGGCAGCGCGAAGTAGGGCGTTTAAAGTGCCAAGTGACGACCTATGGGAATTCGTGGGCGACGCTGGTACGGGCAGGGGAATGCCGGAATCTTTGTTGTCTTTTTCTGGTAGATTCTTGCGCTTGGCTGCTTCATGCGAGTCAAAAAATCCAGCCTGAGCAAAAAATTTCAATTTTTTTCGGGAAGGCGCGGGAAATTTTTCCCCAGTGATTTTTTCTATATATAGTCTGCGTCTGGTTGAGCTTCACTATTTGTGGTGCCTTGATGCCAAAGTCCTTGTATTTTAGTATATACATCGCGTGCCTCAGGTGTCACGAATGGAAAAATTCCTGTTGATTTCCATGAATTCCCATGGCATCCCTTATGCATCCGATGAGGACGAGGCAGCAGGGGCGCCAAACGACCCCGAACCAAAAATACAAATCAGGTTTCATACAGGCATCTCGCTTTCATCAACCAAGAGATCCGGCGCGCGGGCGAGCAGACATCCCCCCAGGTGGCGCGTGCAGCTGGACATCCCGCAAAGCGGGTCAATGCGGCGGGTTGATCAGTGGCAGCAGATCAACCCGCCGTTTTTCTTCCGGGGGGAACGTGAATTTGAGGTGGGGCGCAAGCGAAAGGGACAGTCGTCTTGGCGCGCAGGTTTAGAGGTGAAAGCCACCATAAGGTGGACACGAAGGGCAGGGTCTCGATCCCGGCCTCGTTTCGCCGTGTGCTTGAAGCATCCGATCCCAACTGGCAGCCCGGTGACAATCCTGAGCTAGTGATTGTCTATGGCGACCACCGCCGCAAATACCTCGAGTGCTATACCATGCAGGCGATTGACGAGGTCGACGCCAAGATTGACGCGTTGCCGCGTGGCTCGATGGAACGCAAGATGCTGCAACGCATGTTCCACGGTCAGTCCTTCCCGACAAACGTAGATGAAACAGGACGTCTGGTTTTGCCTGCCAAGCTGCGCAACAAGATCGACCTTGAGAATGAGGCCTTCTTTATCGCCGCCGGTGACACCTTCCAGATCTGGAAGCCCGAGACTTATGAGGTCGAGGAGCTGGCCAAGGCCGAAGAGTGGATGGACGATCTGCCCGACGATTTCGACCCGATGGTCTATCTCGATGGCGTCGGGGACGCGTGACGGCATGTCCGGCGCTGTCCTTCCCTCTGAGAAACCCCATATCCCTGTTCTACTGCGCCCTCTGTTGGCCGCAGTGTCTCCGGTGTCGGGTGTTTGGTTGGACGGCACCTTTGGGGCAGGCGGATATACGCGCGGGTTGCTGGATGCAGGGGCAGACAAGGTGATTGGCGTCGACCGTGATCCGCTGGCCTTTGAAATGGCCGCTGATTGGGCGGGTGAGTATGGCAACCGGTTGGTTATGCAGCCTGGTGTATTCTCACAGATGGACGAATACGCACAGGATCTGGACGGCGTTGTTCTGGATCTTGGAGTGTCTTCGATGCAGCTAGATCAGGCCGAGCGCGGTTTTTCCTTCATGAAGGACGGCCCTTTGGACATGCGCATGAGCCAGGAAGGCGAAAGCGCTGCTGATTTGGTCAACACGTCGACCGAGGCGCAACTGGCTGACATCCTGTTCCATTTCGGCGAGGAACGCGCAAGCCGCCGGATCGCCAAGGCCATTGTGAAAGCGCGAAGCGAAGAACCAATTACTACGACCCTGCGTCTGGCTGAGATTATTGAATCCTGCCTGCCGCGCCCCAAGCCCGGACAATCGCACCCGGCGACCCGCAGCTTTCAAGGGCTGCGGATCGCGGTCAATGCCGAGTATGAAGAGTTGTTTCAGGGGTTGATGGCTGCGGAACGCGCGTTGAAACCTGGCGGGCAACTGGCTGTCGTGACTTTCCATTCCATCGAGGATCGAATGGTCAAGCGGTTCTTCCAGTCCCGCGCGGGCAAGACAGGGCGTGCAAATCGCTATGCGCCTGAAATCGAACAGGATCAGCCCCAATTCACGCTTAAGACCCGCAAGGCCGTTGGGCCAGATGAGCAGGAATTGCAGGAAAACCCGCGTGCGCGCTCGGCCAAACTGCGCGTGGCAATCCGAACTGAGGCACCGGCAGGGGAAATTGAGGCCCGTGCCATAGGGATGCCGCAACTGGGGGGAAGGGCAAAATGAAGAGTATTTTGTATGTGTTGACCGCTCTGTCCGTTTTTGGATTGGCGCTGTGGGCCTATCAGGAAAACTACCGCACCCAGCAGGTGGTTAAAGAAACGCAGAAACTCCAGCGCGAGATTGGCATGGCACAGGTTCGGCTGGCTGTTCTGAACGCGGAATGGGCTTACCTGAATCGTCCTGACCGACTGCGCGAATTGGCAGATTTGAATTTTGAGCGTCTGGGTCTGTTGCCGCTGCGGGCAGAACAGTTTGGGCGTGCCGATCAGATTGCCTATGCCGAAGACCCCGATCTGCCCATCGTTGATCCGATTGAGTTGCAGGCCATCACCGACATTCAGGCGTTGGGCGAGGTGCAGATTCCATGACACGCACCCCCCTGCGACCGCTGGCCCGAATTCTTGATGCCCGCGCCCGAGGTGAAAACCCAAAGGCGATTGAACGGGAAAACATCCGCAAACGCCACGAGGATATGAAAGACCGCGCCCGCGCCCGTGCGGAAGGGCGCCTGTTGGTGTTGGGGCTGTTCTTCTTTTGCGCCTTCTCGGTTGTTGGCGTCCGGATGGGTATGCTGGCCACATCCGAAGCGCAGGAGCCAGTGGCAAGTGCGCCGGGTGCGGCCATTGCCATGCAGCGTGCCAATATCGTTGACCGCGAAGGGCGCATCCTGGCGACCAATCTGGACACTTATTCGGTCTACGCGCAGCCGCCCCTAATGATCGACCCGATCGCCGCCGCAGATCAGTTGGTGGCAATCTTCCCGGATCTGGACAAAGAGCGTCTGGTCAAGGACTTCACGGGCAAGCGTAAGTTCCTGTGGATCAAGAAACGAATCTCACCCGAACAGAAACAGGCCGTACACGACATCGGGGATCCCGGCATTCTGTTTGGACCACGCGAAATGCGACTTTATCCTAACGGCAAGCTTGCCGCGCATATTCTGGGCGGGTCCGGCTTTGGTCGTGAAGGTGTCAGCGCTGCGGAAGTGATCGGTGTTGCAGGTGTCGAGAAACAGTTCGACGACTATCTGCGTGACCCGGCCAACGGCAACAAGCCGCTGCAATTGTCGCTGGACCTGACCATTCAGGCGGCTGTGGAACAGGTGCTGTATGGCGGCATGAAGATCATGAACGCCAAGGGGGCCTCGGCCGTTCTGATGAACGCACACACGGGTGAGGTTGTCTCAGCCGCGTCTCTGCCGTCGTTTGATCCAAATGACCGTCCGCGCCCGCCGACCTCGGGGTTTGATCCATCAGACAGCCCGCTCTTCAACCGCTATGTGCAAGGCGTGTACGAACTGGGCTCAGTCTTCAAGATTTTCACTGCAGCGCAGGCCGTGCAACTGGGGCTTGTGAATTCCAATACCATCATCGACACGTCAGGCCCGATGAAGATCGGGCGTTTTCCCATCGGAGAGTTCAACGGCAAGAATTACGGCAAGATCAGTGTTGCGGACGTGATCGTACACAGCTCGAACCGGGGTACGGGCCGGTTGGCGTTGCAGATCGGTGCGCAGCGGCAGCAGGATTTCCTGAACACGTTGGGCATGTTCGATCCAACGCCGTTTGAAATTGTCGAGGCTAAGGGCGGGGTGCCCCTGAAGCCCAAGAAATGGGGTGAGTTGAGCACTGTAACCATTTCCTACGGCCATGGTCTGTCGACAAGCCCGATGCATCTGGCGGCCGGGTACGCGGCCATTGCAAATGGCGGGCATTATGTCAGCCCGACTATTCTAAGAAAAAATGGTCCGCAATACGGCCCTCGGGCCATGTCGGACAGCACGGCGCGTCAGGCTCAGAATATGCTGCGCAAAGTGGTGACAGACGGCACCGCCAGCTTTGCCGAGGTCAAAGGCTATGACGTGGCTGGTAAAACGGGCACAGCGGATAAGCCAAAGCCGCGTGGCGGGTATTACGATGACAAGGTCATTGCGACCTTCGCGACGATCTTTCCGGCCTATGATCCGAAATACGTTCTGATCGTCACATTGGACGAACCTTCGATTGTGGCATATGGCGAAAAGCGCCGCACTGCGGGCTGGACGGCTGTGCCGGTCGCCGCCGAACTTATTGGTCGCGTCGCACCCTTGCTGGGCCTGCGCCCCCGGCTTGAGCCTGAGGCGGGCGCTGCTATAACGCTGACCTCAAACTAGGCTGTCCGGCAAGAGGTGGGTCATGGGCACAAGGACAAAGAAACTCAACCAACTGGCCCTGACCGCACGCGGGGGCGCAAACCCTGACATCACAGGTCTGGCTGTTGACAGCCGTGAAGTGAAAGACGGCTTCCTGTTCGCGGCCCTTCCCGGTACGCGAGTGCATGGCGGAGAGTTCATCCAGTTTGCCCTGCGCATGGGTGCATCCGCGATCCTGACCGATGCCGAAGGGGCTCAGATCGCCGAGGTCGAGCTTTCTGCATCAGACGCGGCACTGATTGTGGTTGAAGACCCGCGTCAGGCGCTGGCCGGGGCGGCTGCGTTGTGGTTTGGAGCACAACCAAAAACCATCGTCGCCGTCACGGGAACCAATGGAAAAACATCTGTCGCCACCTTTGTGCGCCAGATTTGGTCTGAATTGGATCACGCTGCTGTCAATCTTGGAACCACCGGGGTTGAGGGCGCATGGACCGCACCGTTGGCGCACACCACCCCTGAACCAATCACCCTGCATTGCTGTCTGGCAGAGGCGGCTGAAAATGGTGTGACCCATGCCGCGATGGAAGCATCGTCCCACGGCCTGGAGCAACGTCGCCTGGATGGCGTGCACCTGACTGCCGCAGGGTTTTCCAACTTCACACAAGACCATCTGGACTATCACGAAACCTTCGAGGCGTATTTTGCCGCCAAGGCCGGGTTGTTCGACCGTGTGTTGCCGCAAGACGGCACGGCGGTGATCAATCTGAGTGACCTTAAGGGGGCGCAGGTCCAGCGGATCGCAAAATCCCGGGGCCAATCGGTGTTGACCGTTGGTCTTGGCGATGCTGACTTGTGCCTGATCAATCAGCGGTTTGACGCCACAGGACAGGACCTGCGCTTTTCGTGGCAAGGCCGAACCTACCAGACTCGTTTAAACCTGATTGGTGGATTTCAGGCCGAAAATATCCTGCTGGCCTGTGGGTTGGTCATCGCCGCTGGCGACAGCCCCGAGCAAGTCTTTGAAACTCTGCCACATCTGACGACGGTACGGGGACGGATGCAACTGGCCGCAACACGCGACAACGGTGCAACGGTTTTTGTGGACTACGCGCATACGCCCGATGCAGTGGCCACGGCCCTCAAGGCGCTGCGCCCGCATGTCATGGGGCGTCTGATCGCCATCGTTGGGGCAGGTGGGGATCGCGACGCCACGAAACGCCCTCTGATGGGCAAGGCGGCGGCGAACCATGCTGATGTGGTGTTTGTCACCGACGACAACCCACGCAGCGAAGACCCGGCCACCATCCGCGCTGCAGTCATGGAAGGTGCGCTTGAGGCCGCAGGCCAGGCCAGCGTGACCGAGGTCGGCGACCGGGCCGAAGCCATCCTGCGTGGCATCGACGCGCTGCAACCGGGCGATGCGCTGCTGATTGCTGGTAAGGGGCACGAAACCGGCCAGATCGTCGGGGATCAGGTTCTGCCCTTTGATGACGTTGAACAGGCCAGTATTTCTGTGGCCGCGCTTGACGGGAGGGTAGCATGACACTCTGGACAGCATCCGAAGCCGCCGAGGCCACAGGCGGTCAGGCGACGCGTGATTGGGTTGCAAATGGAGTATCGATCGACACCCGCACCCTTCAGCCCGGAGACTTGTTCGTCGCGTTGAAAGCTGCGCGGGACGGTCATGATTTTGTGGCGCAGGCGTTGGAAAAGGGGGCGGGCGCTGCACTGGTGTCGCGCATACCCGATGATGTGCCGGACGGCGCACCTTTGCTAATCGTCGAAGACGTTCAGGCTGGACTTGAAGCCTTGGGTCAGGCCGCACGGGCGCGAACGGATGCGCGCGTGGTGGGCGTAACAGGCAGCGTCGGCAAGACCTCGACCAAGGAAATGCTGGCGACGATCCTCGAAACCCAAGGCAAGACCCATGCCAGCGTGGCCAGTTACAACAACCATTGGGGCGTGCCGCTGACCTTGGCGCGGATGCCGCGCGACACGGAATTCGCCGTTATTGAGATCGGTATGAATCACCCGGGCGAGATTGCCCCTCTGGCCAAACAGGCGCGCCCACATGTGGCGCTGGTCACAACCGTGGCTGCGGTGCACTTGGAAGCCTTTGAATCAGTCGCAGGCATCGCCCATGAAAAAGCGGCGATCTTTGAAGGGTTGGAGCTCGGCGGGGCCGCGATTGTAAATGCAGACATCGAGCACGCAGACATTCTGCGCCAAACCGCGCTGGGCCACGGGACGGGAATTGTTGATTTCGGTCGCAAGGCCTCGGATTACCGATTGACCGACGTGCAGCAAGCGGCCAACGCCGTGAACGCCCGAGCCGTGATCGGCGATTATCCCATCCGCTTTGAGGTCAACTCTGCCGGCACCCATTTTGCCATGAACGCGCTTGGGGCTCTGGCGGCCTGCGTGGAACTGGGTGTCGATCTGGATCAGGCGGTCGCGGGACTGCGAGCGTGGTCGCCGGTCAAGGGGCGCGGTGTGCGCGAAAGCTTGCCGCTGTCCGGTGGTGGCCAAATCGAACTGCTGGACGATAGCTACAACGCCAACCCAACCTCGATGGAGGCCGCGCTGGACGTGCTGGCTGCGTCGCAAGGTACCCGCCGCATCGCGTTTTTGGGTGACATGAAGGAACTGGGCTCGCAGGAAGTGGCGATGCACGCCGAAATGGCGAATGTTGCAGCCATGGGGAAAGTAAATCAGGTGCATTGCATCGGCCCCTTGATGCAGGCCATGCACAAGGCGCTACCCGATGACAAGCGCGGGCTCTGGTTCGAAACCAGCGCCGAGATGGCCGAGCATTTACCTGCATTGATCAATGAAGGTGACACGGTATTGGCCAAAGGGTCACTCAGCATGGCATTGGCAACGATTGTTGACGGTCTGCGTAAAATGGGGCAAGGGAGCGCGCTTGATGGGTGATCGCACCCAGACGCCGCGTGTGAGAAAGGTATTGTCATGCTGTATTGGTTGACCGCCCTGTCGGATGGCGGGGACTTCTGGAACCTCTTCCGCTACATCACCTTCCGCGCGGGTGGCGCCTTTTTGACGGCGCTGATCTTTGGTTTCCTGTTCGGCAAGCCCTTGATCAATGTGCTGCGCAAAAAACAAGGCAAGGGCCAACCGATCCGCGATGACGGCCCCGAAGGCCATTTTTCCAAGGCGGGCACGCCGACCATGGGCGGGTTGCTGATTGTTGGTGCGCTTGTGACATCGACCCTGATCTGGGCACGCTGGGACAACCCTTATGTCTGGATGGTTCTGTTCGTAACGCTGGCCTATGCGGCCATCGGTTTTGCGGATGACTATGCCAAAGTCTCTAAGCAAAATACGAAAGGCGTCTCAAGCAAGATGCGTCTGGCGTTGGGCGTCATCATTGCGGTTCTGGCCTCGCTCTGGGCATCTTTGCACCATCCCGAGGCGTTGCAGAACCAACTGGCGGTGCCCGTGTTTAAAGACACTCTGGTCAATCTAGGCCTATTCTATATTCCGTTTGCGGTGGTCGTAATCGTGGGGGCCGCCAATGCGGTGAACCTGACTGATGGGCTGGACGGACTGGCGATCATGCCCGCAATGATTGCCGCCACGACCCTTGGAATCATCGCCTATGCGGTTGGACGTGTGGACTTTACCGAGTATCTGGACGTGCACTACGTGCCCGGAACCGGTGAAATCCTGATCTTTACGGCTGCTTTGTTCGGCGGCGGTTTGGGCTTTTTGTGGTACAACGCGCCACCCGCGGCGGTCTTCATGGGTGACACCGGTTCATTGGCTCTGGGTGGTGCACTGGGTGCAATTGCCGTCGCCACCAAGCACGAGCTTGTTCTGGCCGTGGTCGGCGGTCTGTTCGTGGTCGAAGCGCTGAGTGTGATCATTCAGGTTCTCTACTTCAAACGCACCGGCAAGCGGGTCTTCCTGATGGCCCCGATCCACCACCATTATGAGAAAAAAGGCTGGGCTGAACCGACCATCGTCATCCGTTTCTGGATCATCTCGCTGATCCTGGCGATGATCGGACTGGCAACGCTGAAGGTAAGGTGAGCAACCGTCGTATTGTGCTGTCAGGCTGTTCAGGAGGCGGTAAATCCACCCTCCTGCAAGAGATGGCGCGGCGCGGCTATGCGACTGTCACAGAACCCGGCCGCCGAGTCGTAATCGCGGAACAGCAGGTCGGTGGAACCGCGTTGCCCTGGACAGATCCTGAATCGTTTTGCCGGAAAGTCATCGAGACGGCCTTCAACGATATGACCCAAGCCCCGGACGGTTTGGTTCTATTCGACCGGTCCGCATTGGATGCATTGATCTGGTTTGAGCGCACAGGCACTGATCTGGACAATGCCCTGCGAGACCAGATCGTCCGGCTTGACTATGACCGTCAGATTTTTCTGTTCCCGCCCTGGCCTGAAATCTATGTGAAAGACAGTCAGCGTCAGCACGATCTGGTTGACGCTCTTGCGGAATATGAGGGTTTGTGCGACCGCTTGCCCAAACTTGGTTTCAAGACCACCCTTGTTCCAAAGCGACCTGTCGAAGAACGGGCGGATTGGCTTGAGGCACAGCTAGACGAAGGAAGTAAGACATGATCCCGGTCAAAGGCTTTTCAGGGCAAAAAGTTGCAGTTCTGGGGCTGGGTCGTTCGGGCTTGGCGACAGCACGCGCGTTGCGTGCTGGCAAGGCTGAGCCTGTGTGCTGGGACGACAACCCGGCAGCTCGTGAAACTGCCGAAGGCGAGGGGTTCACCTGCGTCGATCTGCGCAAACACGGCGCGTTTGATGGCGTTGCGTCGCTGATCGTCTCACCGGGCATTCCGCATCTTTATCCTGAACCGAACCCGGTCGTTTCCGCGGCTTTGGACGCTGGCGTGCCGGTGGACAACGATATCGGCCTGTTCTTCCGTTCCTTCGCGGGGTCGGAATGGAACAACTACGACACGCCGCCGCGCGTGATTGCAGTGACGGGCTCGAACGGGAAATCCACCACGGCGGCGTTGATCCACCACATCCTGACCGAAGCCGGGCGCGAGGCGCAATTGGCGGGCAATATCGGACGCGGGGTTCTGGATATTGATCCGGGCGGCGATGGTTCGGTGGTGGTTTTGGAACTCAGCAGCTATCAGACGGAACTTGCTCGTGCGTTGACTCCCGACGTGGCTGTATTCACCAACCTCTCACCCGATCATCTGGACCGACACGGCGGCATGGGCGGCTATTTTTCTGCCAAGCGGCGTCTCTTTGCCGAAGGCGGGCCAGACCGCGCGATCATTGGCATTGACGAGATCGAAGGCGCGTTTCTGGCCGGACAATTGTCCGAAGGGCCAACGGATGACCGAGTGATCCGCATCTCGGTTGCGCGCAAACTGACAGGCCCGGGATGGCAGGTGTTTGCACGCAAGGGTTTCTTGTCGGAATACCGCAAGGGGCGTCAGGCAGGTTCCATCGACCTGCGCGCGATCAAGGGTCTGCCCGGTGCGCATAACCACCAAAACGCCTGCGCGGCCTACGCCGCCTGCCGGTCGTTGGGGCTTGCGCCGCGTGTGATCGAGGATGCGCTTCATTCCTATCCGGGCCTGCCGCACCGCAGCCAGATCATTGCCGAAGCGGGTGGGGTTACCTACGTCAACGACTCCAAGGCGACCAATGTCGACAGCGCCTTGAAGGCGCTGAGCGCGTTCAAGAATATCCGCTGGATTTGCGGTGGACTTGAGAAAGAAGGCGGTATCGCAGCTTTGAACGCGGCGTCGGATCAGGTGCGCAAAGCTTATGTGATCGGTCGCGAAGCGGCGGGTTTTGCGATGCAGCTGGAAGCGGACGCCCAGGTTTGCACCACGATGGAAGCTGCAGTGGCGCAAGCTATCGAAGACGCAGAAGAGGGCGATACGGTGTTGTTGGCACCGGCGGCTGCCAGTTTCGATCAATATGACAATTTCGAGAAACGCGGCGAAGACTTTGCCGAACAAGTGCGTAAACGACTGACGTAAGGCGACGCTCTGCCGGTTGATCTGGACTTTTCCCAATCAGATTGACACTTTGTGGGAAGTAAGGTTGCGTCACCTTCAGTTCACAAAGAGGTAGCGGATATGTCTGCACGCAAAATTTTCTTCGCCCTTCCTATCGTTGCACTGGCCGGAGCCTGCGCCAATAGCGGGGCGAACTATGTCCCGATCATCGATGGGGCGGTAGGGCCTAATTATCAGTCCGATCTGGCTAATTGTCAGGCGCTGGCACGATCTCAGCCGACGCTCGATAGCAACACTGCCGGCGCCGCTGCCATCGGCGCGGCCGGTGCTGCGGCAACCACTGCAATCATCGACAACAGTGCCAGTGATCTGGGCCGTGCAGCAGCAGCCGGTGCGTTGATCGGTGCTGGTGCAAGCGCGATCAACAACACTCAGAATCAGGAAGTGATCGTGCGCAACTGTATGCGCGGGCGCGGGTATAACGTCGTCGGTTGATGCTTGGCGGCAATGGCAACACCAGCGGCATGGCCTGACGACCATGCCCACTGGAAATTGTAGCCACCCAACCAGCCGGTGACATCCACCGCTTCGCCAATCGCGTAGAGGCCAGGGACATCCTTGGCCTCCATGGTTTTAGAAGACAAATCTTCGGTATCGATCCCACCCAGCGTGACTTCGGCCGTGCGATACCCTTCGGTTCCCGATGGTACCAATTGCCAGGCGGATAGGGTTTCGGTCAGGTCTGTCAGTTTCGCATCTGACTGATCCGCAAGGTTCCCGGACATAGGAATGACCTTACTCAGATAGTCCACCAACCGGGCGGGCAGATGGCGCGCCAGTTCTGTCGTCAAAGCCTTTCGACCCCCGCTCCGACGCTGTGTCCGCAACAGATCGAACAACGGCAGATCACGGATCAGATTTACCCGGATCGCTTCACCCTCGGACCAATAGGATGACAACTGCAACACTGACGGCCCGCTGAGGCCGCGATGCGTGAACAGCAACGCTTCGTCAAAGCTGGTGCGATCGTTTGACAATCGCGCTGGCAAGGAAACACCGGACAAGTCCTTGAACCGACCATCCGAGAAGGTGAACGGGACCAGCGCGGCGCGCGTGTCGGTCACGCGCATGTCGAATTGCCCGGCAATGTCATAGGCAAGCCCGGTCGCGCCCATTTTCGGGATCGACTTGCCGCCGGTGGCCAGCACTAGATTCGCGCAGGTCAGGTGCTGCCGTTGACCGTCACGTTCGACCTCCAATGCAAACCCGCTTTCGGTCTTGCGCAGATCGCGCAGAGACGTTTGCACCCACAGCTCTGCTCCTGCTTCGCGCATCTCGTCCAGCAGCATCTTAATAATCTGTTTCGATGACTCATCACAAAACAGCTGACCCAGCGTTTTCTGGTGCCAGGCGATATTGTGACGCCCAACCAGATCGACAAAATCCCACTGCGTATAACGTGCTAACGCAGATTTGCAGAAATGCGGGTTTTGCGACAGGAAGTTGCTCGGGCTTGTGTACATATTGGTGAAATTACAGCGCCCACCGCCCGATATGCGGATCTTTTCGCCCGGTGCTTTGGCGTGATCAATCACCAAAACGTGCCCGCCACAGTGGGCTGCGCACATCATGCCTGCGGCTCCGGCCCCCAATATGATAGTGTCGAACCTCATGCACCGCCATTGGCGCGGATTCTGTACAATGACAAGAGAGAAAGCCCTGCCAACCGTTGGTGATATTAAAATTCGTTGCAGGATTAACGATTCTCAGAGAACCACGCGCGCCACTTTTCGAGCTGTTGAACAGGCAAAAATGTTCCTACTGCGTTGTGCAACTTGGGAACGGGCCCGCGAGAGCATCTGGATCACTTCGAAATAAACTGCGGGCGGTAAACTGTACATTCGTTATAGTTGAGACATTGGTAAGTTCTATCGAAGCAATAGGACACTTGTTTAGAACGTTATCTGTCCCTTTTGTTTGCATTGGGAAGGCAGCATAACACCATACGTCGATTGGGTTTTCCAGTTCGGTTGCCCCACGCGTTGGATGTGCAAGGCAGCAGTAACGTCGAGGTTTCTGGAGCACGTTCTCAATACTGTCCTTCAGTGTTTTAGCGGCGATTACACGCCCTCTGCGGGAAAGAAACGTCGTTTCTGGCCAATCTCGACCAGCTTGCCACCGCCCTCAGAGCCGTCAGGAAAAGTCCTGTTTGAGGGTGTAAAGCAAAATTAAGTCGACGAAAGTTCATAAAACACATACAATAAGCTGCATTAGATTGAACTTAACATATTTTAGAAACCGAATTTCTCCGTCAGGCCGACAACAGCCTTTTGAAGCCCATTCAGACCAAGGGTCGGTCCTGCGAAAAAAGACGGCGCCGAAACGTGCACAACCTCTGGATCTGCGCCACGCATGCATCGGATGCAGCCTGATCATTCTTGGGGCGGTGCATCCCAATTAGTTAAAGAAGTCAGAGATACGATCATGGGATTAAACCTGAATCTATACAGGCCGACCGAATTGCCTAAGGCACAGCTCAGGGCCATTCTGTTTTTGGATGCTTGCGACTATTCAGTTGAAGTACGCGAAGCTGAAATTGAAACTCTTGCCACAATCCGCCGCGACCTGAATTGCGCCAGCGAACTGGTCCAAAGCTTTCGCGGCTGCGTGACGGGCCTGACGGGTGACGGCCTGTGCGCCGTGTTCCCAAGCGCGCGTGCTGCGGTGGAAACCGCACTGGGGGTGCAGGAGGTGCTGACTCAAAGCGCTGAACGCTATGCAAAAGGGTATCGTATCGGCGTGCATCTGGGTGACACGTTTGAAGTCGATCATCAGATTATTGGTGACGCGGTCAACACGGCAGCCCGGATCGAAAGTGTGGGCTCACCCGGCGAAGTTCTGGTTTCAAGCGTTGTGCGCAATGCATTACGTGGTCGAAACGACTTTCTCTTTAACTCTGTCGGCCGTCCCAAGCTCAAGAATATCGGCGCTTCGCTTGAGCTGTTCACGGTGTCGCGGGCGACGATAGAGGGTGCGCTTGAGCAGGCATCAGCAGCAGGCCCCATGCCGGTACCAACAAGCCAGCCTGCGCGTGTTTCACTGCCGTCTTCGATTGCACACCCCCGTCCGAATTTTGTGGTTGGTCTGTTGTCTCCGGATGTGGGGGCAGGGTCCGAGACGGCCACTTTTGTCTCCAACATCGTTGCTGAACAATTGTCAAAATCGCTGATCGAGATCGAAGCGCTTGAAGTGCAGGATTACCGGGTGTCACAGATCCCGCTCCCGACCGATCCGCTGACGGCAGGGCCTGATCTTTTCTTGCAATGCCGGGCGGCGAGTTGCGGTGACATGCTGCAAGTGTCTGCAACTGCCATGAGGTCTGAAGACCGGAAAGTGATCTGGAGCCAGAACGTCGTGGCTGATCAGGGTGACTTTCTGGGACAAAACTGTTCTGGCCTGACGTCCTTTATCAGCTATGCCACTGATGCATTGCTCACCGCCCTGCTCAACGGGCGTCATATGCGTGATCCGGCAGCGCATCATGCGGCCAAGACGGCGGTTGCGGCCGTGCATCATCTGTTGACGATGAGTGGGCCGGGGTTGGACGAACTGGAAGCCGACATCCTGGCCGCGTACGAGCTTGACCCCAAGCCGGTCTATCTGGCCTGGCTGGCCTATGTGACCACGTTCAAGGTCGGCGAGCGATATGGCACTTGGGACGCTACGCTTGAGGCGCAGGCGCGCGACCTGGCCCGCCGCGCTGTCGAGGCTGACCCCAATAATGGCACTGTGCTAGGTCTTGTTGCCCATGTGCATTCCTACGTTTTCCGCGAGTTTTCGGTCGCACAGGATCTGGTGGACCGCGCGTTGGAACTTAGCCCGTATCGCGCCATGAGCTGGGATTCGGCCGCAATGCTCTACTGCTATACGGATCGACCCGCGTTGGCGCGGGAAGCTGCGCAGCAGGCCAGACTGGTTGGGCGTCACAGCCCGTATCGGCATCTGTTTGACGGTGCGGCCTGCGTTGCGTCGCTGGTCAGTAGCGATTTTGAGAAGTCCATCGAATTTGGTGAATCCGTGATGGAGGTGCAGCCGCAGTTCAAAACCGTCATGCGCTATCTGGCGGCAGCTTACGGACATGCGGGAAACCGCCAGATGGGGGAGCAGGCTTTGAAGCGGCTGATCAACCTGGAGCCGGACATGTCACTGGCGTGCATTCAGCAGGATCGTTTCCCGGTGCCGACCCGGTTCAGCGCGCATCTGATGGAAAGTGGCCTGTCACGGATCGGGTTGCCACAACAGGTTTAAGAGTTTTGGAAGGGGGACAATATGGATTATGTATTCACGCTCAACGCGTTTGGCATGCTTGCGCGACGTGGTGAGTTGATTTCCTGCAAGGCGTTAAAAGCCGCAAGCCTGGGCCAGGGTCAGGGTGATCCGCGTGCAGCAGTTGAAGCCGCGTTGTTTGCCACACAAAGTAAAAACGCTCTGATCTTTATTGAGGCGCTGAGCAAGATCAATCCGACATTGATCACCGCTGATCACCTTGAAGAAATTAGAAAGTACTTTAGCGATAGTGAAGTTTTGCGCTTGTTCGAAGTCGGTGAGGTTATGGATGCAGTTCAGGACGAACTTCTGAACAGATCCGCTTTTGGGGTCGCCGCACTATCGCTCAGCCAAAGCTCGGCCTTTGCGCTCAACCGAAACCGGAACAGAAATCGGAACCGGAACAGAAACCGGAACAGAAATCGCAACCGAAACCGAAATCGGAACCGTAGCGATTTTGCCTTTGAGGGCAGCGAGGCCGCTTTCGGGTGGCGTGAGATCCGCGATATATGCCAGATCGGCGTTCCGCTGGCAGATCAGCTCAAAGGCAAGATCTGGGAGAACATCGATTTGCTTCCGCCTCCTGGGCCGGATGATAGTCTTGAAGAGACGCGCTATCTGCTCAAACTGCAAGGTGCATTGAAAAACGCTGACCAAGCGTTGCGCCGTGAAGAAATCGTCGCGCAGGCCAGTTTCGGGATCGATGACTACCTGTCGCCCCTTGGCATCGAAGACGACGGAGGTTTTGGTGCTACACGAGCGCTAATGGTTATTCTTTTGGAACTGACCAATGAGGTCGGGCTGACCTATAAGAACCGGTTCAGCCGACCGCGCCCGAACATTATTCAGCCGTTGATCCGGCCTTACATTGCGGTGCCATACCACGCCGCTTACCCTTCAAACCATTCCTTCCAGTCCTTCGCAATTGCCGATATGTTTTCGCGTATCCTGCCCGAACACCCTGGTACGATCGCCCTTTTCCATCGGGCACAGCGTATTGCTGAAAACCGCGAATGGGCAGGGCTGCACTATCCCAGCGACACGGCGGCAGGGCGGGAATTGGCCCGCAAGACAGTCGCCTATATGGCCGAGGTTCTGGACGAGCTAATGGACGCCGCCCAGGACGAGTGGCTGGGTTGAGATAGGGGAGGATTTGAGATGACCGACGGTCAGGAAAACTATGAACGTTTCTACTATCTTTGGCATCTGGTCGCGATCAACGCGATCACGGTACCGACCCCTCCGGCAAGCGGTGAGATTTGCCCGGTGATTGGGGATGTGGCTTGGGATTTCACCCCGCCGCCGGACAGCAAGGCACATATCGCTCTGATCGATATGGGTGTCGCGCCCTATCACCCGAATCTGGATGCACCAACAGGGGACGGACAGATTCTATGGGACGATGCGATTGATCTTGCCAGCCATCCATATGGGGTGAAATACGATCTGCTGACCTCGTTCCCAGCGGCTGCCAAGCATCGGGAAGAAAAGGTTTCTTGGCTGAATGGCTTGCCCGCAGGCTCGACCATCGGCACGCTCACTTCGGCAGAAGAAAAGATCGTCGATGAAATCCGGTCAGGGTGCGGTGTCAAACGGTATGTTCACGCCTATGATGACCGCTATGCCGCGCACGGGACCAGCTGCGCAGGTCTAACCAGCGGCACCTCATATGCGGCTGATCAGTTCGGTAACGCGGGCAACATCGCAACCTATTTCGGTGTCGACCCGCTGAGCAAAGTCCTGCCAATCACCACCTCAATCTCTCCCAGTCCGCGAGAACTGATTGCAGCGTTCCTGTATGCCTTTTCGAAGGATGTCGAGGTGATCCTTTTCCCAAGGGATGTTGCGGACCCGAACCATTGGCCGGGGTATCCTGATCTAGATGACGACGAAAAGACGCGGATTCACGAAACCAAGCTAGGTGAGCCGTCACAGGATGCACTTGGCATCAGCGCGGACTGGGCTCTTCTGAGCAAGGTCATCACATGGGTCAGCAAAAAAATCCCTGTGGTTTGCGCTGCGGGCAATGATGGCAGAAGCAAGTTGATCTACCCCGCCAGCTTGTCGTCCGACACAGATAACGGTGTCATTTCTGTAGGTGCCGTGAGTTATCAGGCTTTTCGGTCTGGCTATTCAAACTATTCGTCCGACGACCACCTGACCGTTGTGGCCCCTTCGGATGACGGAGAGGTGTATAACCGGAACCAGATCCGCCTTGACCGGCAAGCCGCTTCAGCTGGCGATTTTCACGTAGATCCCGACTTGCACAAGAAACCGGGATCTTGCACGGAAAAAATACCTTACCTTAGCTATTCACCTCAGCGACTTGTCACGCTCGACGTGCCGGGACCTCGTGGTTATGTTGAAGGAACGCTTGCGGGGCCGGTCGCTGCTCGGGCAAAAGCAGGAGACGATCCGGCTGGGCTGTACACAGAGTTTGGCGGTACGTCTGGCGCTTGTGCTCTGGTCGCCGGGGCGATTGCCTTGATGCAGCGAAAATCTGCGGTCAATTTGTCGGGAAAGGACATCAAGGACCTGTTCGAGGGGCTGAATGCAAGTCCAACTCGACACAGTGTTGCACATTGGTATTGGTTGCCCGCCGCAGTTAATGAGCTTCAGGTGGACGACGTGAACGGGAAAAAGGATGCCGCCGGTAATCCGGTCATGCCTTCCAAGGATGAGCTTTTTGGAAAAGCGGGTCTTCTGGACGTTGCAAAGCTGCTGGCGCTGGTCTGATCATTCGAACGAAACAGCATGGGGGCTGAAAATCTGGTTTGGCCCTCATTCCACTAGCCCAAACACCAAATTGCATGTAGACTCTCAAACAGATCCCGAAAACGGGACGTTAACGAGGCAGAGAGTGGCGGTATCTCATGACTGAGATGGTGTATGGCGCGGTCCAGGACCAGCGCGGAGAACCGATTCTACCAAAGTGGTGGCGTACAATTGATCGCTGGACGATGTCCTGCGTGTTGATCCTTTTCACCATCGGTCTGTTGTTGGGTTTGGCTTCATCGCCGCCGCTGGCCGGGCGCAACGGGTTCGATCCTTTCCATTATGTTGAGCGTCAGGCCATCTTCGGCGGATTGGCGCTGATCGCGATGCTGCTGACATCGATGATGTCACCGACGCTGGTGCGGCGCTTGGCCGTTCTTGGTTTTCTGGCGTCATTTGTAGCGCTGGTCTTCCTTCCGGTCTTCGGAACCGACTTTGGCAAAGGTGCTGTCCGCTGGTATTCGCTGGGCTTTGCCTCTCTGCAACCGTCCGAGTTCTTGAAGCCCGGTTTCATTGTCGTGGCCGCATGGTTGCTGGCGGCCTCGCAAGAGATCAATGGCCCTCCTGGGCGTATCTGGTCCTTCGCGCTGTGCATGTCGATCGTCGGGATGTTGGTGATGCAGCCCGATTTCGGTCAGGCCTGCCTGATCCTGTTCGGCTGGGGCGTGATGTATTTCGTGGCAGGGGCCCCGATGCTTTTGCTCGTCGGCATGGCAGGCGCGGTCGTTTTGGCTGGTATGTTTGCCTATTCAAACTCCGAACACTTTGCCCGCCGCATCGATGGCTTCTTGAATCAAGAGGTCGATCCGACCACCCAGCTTGGCTATGCCACCAACGCCATTCGCGAAGGCGGGTTGTTCGGCGTTGGTGTCGGGGAAGGGCAAGTGAAATGGTCCCTGCCTGATGCCCATACCGATTTCATCATTGCTGTCGCGGCCGAGGAATACGGCCTGATCCTGGTGCTGATCATCATCGCGCTCTATGCGTTGATTGTCGTGCGCTCGTTGCTGCGGCTGATGCGCGAACGGGACATGTTCATACGTCTGGCAGGCACCGGATTGGCCTGTATGTTCGGCGTTCAGGCGATGATCAACATGGGCGTCGCCGTGCGCCTGTTGCCCGCCAAGGGCATGACGTTGCCTTTCGTCAGCTATGGCGGCTCGTCGCTGATTGCGGGTGGCATTGCCATCGGCATGTTGCTGGCCTTTACCCGAACCCGTCCACAGGGCGAGCTTGGTGATATTCTGCGCGGACGAGGATAATGGGGAACCCTTACCTGTTAATTGCGGCTGGCGGAACCGGGGGGCATATGTTCCCCGCTCAGGCCCTGGCCGAGGCTTTGCTTCACAAAGGTTGGCGCGTGCGCTTGTCCACCGATGCACGCGGTGCGCGCTATACCGGCGCCTTCCCGGATGCGACCGAGATTACCGAGGTGTCCTCGGCCACCTTTGCGCGCGGCGGTTTAGCAGCCAAGGCGCTGGTCGGCCCCAAGATCGTGGGCGGCGTGACCAGCATGGCGTTCCAGATGATGCGTAATAAGCCCGACGTGGTTGTCGGGTTTGGCGGGTATCCGTCGATCCCTGCGCTGGGCGCGGCAACACTGCTGAAAATCCCGCGCATGATCCATGAACAGAACGGTGTCTTGGGCCGTGTGAACAAGCTGTTCGCCACTCGCGTTGCACAGGTTGCTTGCGGTGTCTGGCCAACCGATCTGCCCGAGGGGGCACAGGGCGTCCACACAGGCAATCCGGTGCGCGCCGCCGTTCTGGACCGCGCCGCCGCGGGATACATTCCACCCGGCGATTATCCGATGTCGATTTTGGTCATGGGCGGCTCACAAGGTGCGCGTATCCTCAGCGACGTGGTGCCCGAGGCCATTGCCGCCTTGCCTGAAAACATCCGCAACCACATCCGCGTTTCACATCAGGCCCGGGATGAGGACAGTGCACGAGTCACAGCGTTTTACAATGATCATGGCATCCGCGCCGAAGTTCAGACCTTTTTCGCGGACGTGCCCCGTCGCATGTCGGACGCCCAATTGGTCATTTCGCGTTCGGGTGCATCCAGCGTGGCCGATATCTCGGTCATCGGGCGACCCTCGATCCTGATCCCCTTTGCCGCCGCTGCCGGAGACCACCAAACCGCCAATGCGCGTGGCTTGGTACAGGCGGGCGGTGCGATCATGATCCCTGAAAATGCGCTTGACGTTCGCGCCTTGACGCAGCAAATCACCACGGTTCTGACCAACCCCGAAGCCGCACAGAAAATGGCCCATGCCGCCCTTTCGACCGGTGCCCCCGACGCGACCGAGCGTTTGGTGCATCTTGTCGAACAACTGGCGCAGAAGGAGACCGCATGAATCCTGCAACCAAACTGCCGCAAGACGTAGGACCGATCCACTTTGTAGGGATCGGAGGGATCGGGATGTCCGGGATCGCCGAGGTGCTTTTGAATCTGGGGTATCGGGTGCAGGGCTCGGACCTGAAGGCATCGAAGATCACTGACCGGCTGGCGGGTTTGGGGGCTGAAATCTTCGTCGGGCAGCGGGCTGAAAACCTTGAAAACGCCGCTGTTGTGGTTGTTTCGACTGCGATTAAACCCGGCAACCCGGAACTGGATGAGGCACGCGCCCAAGGACTGCCCGTTGTCCGGCGTGCTGACATGCTGGCCGAGTTGATGCGCCTGCGCTCGAACATCGCGATTGCGGGCACACACGGCAAGACCACCACGACCACGATGATGGCTGAGCTAATGGTGGCGGGTGACTTCGACCCAACCGTGATCAATGGCGGCATCATCCACGCCTATGGCTCGAATGCGCGCATGGGGCAGGGCGAATGGATGGTGGTTGAGGCGGATGAATCCGACGGCTCGTTCAATCGTCTGCCCGCGACCATCGCAATCGTTACCAATATCGACCCTGAGCATATGGAGCATTGGGGGGATTTCGACAAATTGCGTGATGGGTTCCACGAATTCGTCTCGAACCTGCCTTTCTATGGTCTGGCCGTTTGCTGCACGGATCATGCCGAGGTGCAGGCTTTGGTCGGGCGCATCACGGACCGCCGTGTGCGCACCTATGGCTTCAATGCTCAGGCAGATGTGCGGGCCGAGAATCTGACCTACAAAGGCGGCGTTGCGCATTTCGACATTCACCTGCAATACGAAGACAAAGTGATTGAAGGTTGCACCCTGCCGATGCCTGGGGACCACAACGTCTCGAACGCGCTGTCTGCGGTGGCGGTTGCGCGCCATCTGGGCATGAAAGCGAATGAGATCCGTGATGCGCTTGCCAATTTTGGCGGCGTTAATCGTCGCTTCACCAAGGTCGGAGAAGTCGATGGGGTTACCATCATCGATGACTATGGGCATCACCCGGTCGAAATCGCTGCTGTCCTCAAAGCTGCGCGCCAAGCAACCGAAGGTCGTGTCATCGCTGTCCACCAACCTCATCGTTACTCACGTCTTTCCAACTTGTTTGATGATTTCTGTACTTGTTTCAACGATGCGGATGTCGTGGCCATCGCCGAGGTTTTTGCCGCCGGGGAAGACCCGATTGAAGGCGCCTCGCGCGACGATCTGGTACAGGGCCTGATCCGTCACGGCCATCGCCACGCACGAGCGCTGTTGGACGAAAACGATCTTGAACGTCTGGTGCGGGAACAAGCCCGTCCAGGGGACATGGTCGTCTGTCTCGGGGCGGGGACCATCAGTGCATGGGCCAATGGTCTGCCAGAGAGACTGATGAGAAAACAAGCCGTTTGACATTCCGGGCCGTTGGTGCGCAACCATAGGGTGTATTGACCTGCTAACCGCCATCACCATCCTTTGGAGGGGGAAATGGATTTTTCCGTGATCTTTTCAGCCCTCTGGGTAATCTGTGCCACTGTTGTGGCGATGATGCCAATGCGGCTGCAATTCCCACCGGGGATTGTACTTTTGATTTGTGCGCCGGTTTTGATCGTTTGGTTGGGATATGACCATGGTTGGGTTTGGTCTGCTCTCGCTTTTGGCGGCTTTGTTTCGATGTTCCGCAATCCGATCCGCTTTTTCTGGCGTAAATGGACGGGCCGAGAGGTGGCGGAATGAGTTGGTCCCTTGCTCTGGCCGCTCTTTGGGGGTTGTCCGCCAATATCCTTGCGATGGTTCCCAGCAAGGATAACCACTGGACACGTGCTTATATCCTGATTGTCGTGGGAATCCCGATTCTCGGTTATGTCACATATCAGCACGGTCCGTGGATCGGCCTGTTGGTGCTGGGTATGGGCATGTCGATGCTGCGCTGGCCGGTGATTTACCTGAGCCGTTGGACAAAAGCGAAAATGCAGGGCATGAAGGCGGCCAACAAGTAACGGCCATATTCAGGAGGCCACATGGTCGATATTGCCACATTCGCCTATTTGCCACTCATTTCTTTGATACTTGGCGGAGTTGCCGGGCTTATTGCCGGGCTCTGGATCGGTGTGAGAGGATTGTTTTGGCTCATCGGCCTGACCTCGGCAGTTGCGTTGGCGCTGATCGTTTTGCTGGCGGGCGTCAGCACGGGCGAGGAGGAGCAGGCATTTGGTCCCTTCATCTGGCTGACTGGATCGGTCCTGCCGTTCCTTCTTGCTGTTATCGTGGGTGGTGTTGGCGGGCGCAGCCTGGCGAAAAAGTCAACCACATGAGCAATCTGCCCGAAGTTCGGGGTCGTCTGACCCCGGCCCGACCGCTGAACGATCTGACATGGCTGCGCGTTGGTGGCCCCGCAGACTACTTATTCCAACCCGCCGACGTCGAGGACCTGCAAACGTTTTTGCGCGGTCTTCCGTCGGATGTTCCGGTTTTCCCAATGGGTGTCGGTTCAAACCTGATCGTGCGTGACGGTGGCTTGCGCGCTGTGGTGATCCGCTTGGGACGCGGTTTCAACGGGATCGAGATCGAAGGAAACACGGTCACCGCAGGCGCGGCGGCATTGGACGCCCATGTGGCGCGCAAAGCAGCGGATGCCGGGGTCGATCTGACCTTTTTGCGTACCATACCCGGTTCTGTTGGCGGGGCGGTTCGGATGAACGCGGGCTGTTATGGCAGCTACACGGCGGATGTCTTGCGCAAAGCGACTATTGTCACCCGACGGGGTGAGTTGCTTGACCTGACCCCCGAAGATCTGAACTTCCGCTACCGCCAGTCCGATCTGCCTGAAGGCTCCGTGTTGATTTCGGCGACGTTTCAAGGGCCCTCTGGCGACCCGGCAGAGCTTCACGCCCGCATGGAAGCGCAACTGAAAAAGCGTGATGAAACCCAGCCCACTAAAGATCGTAGCGCCGGGTCAACTTTCCGCAATCCGGCCGGGTTTTCGTCGACGGGGCAGGCGGATGACGTGCATGATCTCAAGGCGTGGAAAGTGATCGATGACGCCGGAATGCGTGGCGCGACGCTGGGTGGTGCACAGATGAGCCCCAAACACTCGAATTTCCTGATCAATACCGGCGCGGCCACTGCCGCTGACCTGGAAGGTCTGGGCGAAGAAGTGCGAAAAAAGGTTTACGAAACAAGCGGCATCACGCTAGAGTGGGAAATCATGCGGGTCGGTGATCCGCTGAAAGAATAAAGCCCCAACCGTCAGACCAATAACAGGCTAATTCAGGCGACGGATCAAAGGCATAACGCAGTACGGACCACCACATAAGGTCCGGGGACATTGAGGCGCACGTTGGGAATGTCGAGCAGGACAAACCCCAAAGTGGCGGTATTGATGGGTGGACCCTCGGCGGAACGCGAGGTGTCTCTCAGCTCTGGGCGCGAATGCGCAGCCGCCCTTGTGGGAGAAGGCTTTGAAGTGGTCGAACTGGACGCAGGTCCCGACCTTTATGCGCGCCTTTTGGACATCAAACCGGATGTGGCTTTCAACGCCCTGCATGGACGCTGGGGTGAAGATGGTTGTGTGCAGGGTCTGCTGGAGTGGATGCGGATTCCCTACACCCATTCCGGCGTTTTGGCCTCGGCCCTCGCGATGGATAAACAGCGCAGCAAAGAAGTGTATCAGGCCGAGGGCTTGCCGATCGTGCCCAGCGTGATCGTGCCAAAGGTCGAAGTTATCGAAGTCCACGTGATGGAGCCACCCTATGTGGCCAAGCCCAATAATGAGGGTTCAAGCGTCGGTATCTACATCGTGCACGAAAACGCCAATGGTCCGCCGCAGCTGGATGAAGCGATGCCCGAGCAGGTCATGGTCGAGAAATACGTGGCCGGGCGCGAGCTGACCGTGACTGTGATGGGGGACCGACCCCTGACCGTGACCGAGATCATGACGGATGATGGCTGGTACGACTACGACGCCAAGTACAAACCCGGCGGATCTTGGCATGTTCTGCCCGCTGACGTTCCGCAAGAAATTTTCGATCGTTGCATGGATTACGCCGTGCGCGCGCATGATGTGTTGGGGTGCAGGGGCGTCAGCCGTACCGATTTCCGGTGGGATGACAGCATGGGCGCTGATGGTCTGTTTCTGCTGGAAACCAACACGCAACCCGGAATGACGCCCACGTCGCTGGCCCCGGAACAGGCCGCCCATCTGGGCATGACATTTGGCCAGCTATGCGCCTGGATGGTGGAGGACGCCTCATGCGACCGTTGACCGCCAGCCGTTCACTGGAAATCCATCGATCCAAACCGCTTGCGGGGCCGGATGCTGATTTCGCATCCGCAGACACGGAAACGCACGAAGCAGAGCCGATTTTGCGCCTGCGCGGGGCGCGGGTGTTTTCCCGCACCGCACGCCGCAGCGATCCGGCACCGTCGCGCCTGAGCTACAGGCTTCAGCGCTGGATGCTCACGCCGGGCATCCGCATGGGTGTCAAAGTCGGTTTGCCGATCTGTGCTGTTGCTGCGGCCGTTGGGCTTTACTTCGCCTCGCCAGAGCGGCGCGATGCTGTCACGGCCTTTGTTGCCGATATACGCACTTCGATTCAGGAACGTCCTGAGTTCATGGTCAATCTGATGGCCATTGATGGGGCTGGCACCAGCTTGTCCGAGGACATCCGCGAGGTCGTGCCTTTGGATTTCCCGATCAGTTCCTGGGACCTGGATGTCGAACACATGCGCGATACGATAACCGGCCTGGACCCGGTGAAATCAGCAACCGTGCGCATCCGTCCGGGCGGTATCCTGCAGGTGGATGTAGTTGAGCGTCAGCCAGCGATAGTCTGGCGCACCCGCGATGGGCTGGAATTGTTGGATGATACCGGAGCCCACGTCAAAGAGACTCCTTCGCGTAAGGACCATTCAGACCTGCCTTTGATTGCCGGCAAGGGCGCGGACGCTCATGTCGCTGAAGCGCTTGAGATCTTTCAAACCTCGCGCAGCCTGGGCAACCGCGTGCGTGGGCTGGTGCGCGTGGGCGAGCGGCGCTGGGATCTGGTTCTGGACCGTGGCCAGCGCATCATGTTGCCGACCACCCGCCCGGTGCGTGCGCTCGAACGCGTGCTGGCTGTCAACGAAGTGCAGGACCTTCTGGAACGTGATGTGGCCGTTGTCGACATGCGCCTTGGCCAGCGTCCAACCATCCGAATGAGCAAAGCCGCCAGCGAAGACTGGTGGAATACAAAAGTGAACGTGAGTAACGGGCAGTAACGACCATGATGACCGATCTTTATCAGTCCCAACGCGCTATGCGTCAGATGCGGCGGCAGGCATTGCAACGCGGTGTGATTGCCATTCTGGATGTGGGTAGCTCAAAGATCGCCTGCCTTGTTTTGCGTTTTGACGGCACGGGTCGGCTGAGTGAAGACAACACCATCGGTTCGATGGCTGGCCAGACCGGGTTCCGCGTCATTGGCGCGGCGACCACGCGCTCGCGCGGTGTACAATTTGGCGAAGTCACCGCCATGCAGGAAACCGAACGCGCCATCCGCACCGCGTTGCAAGCGGCGCAGAAGATGGCCGATATGCGAGTCGATCACGTGATCGCTTGTTTCTCGGGGGCCAATCCGCGCTCTTATGGGTTGGATGCGCAAGTCGACCTTGATGGTCAGCTTGTGACCGAGGCCGAGGTCGGCCGTGTTCTGAACGCCTGCGACGTGCCAGATTACGGTGAGGGGCGCGAGGTGTTGCATGCGCAGCCGGTGAACTTTGCGCTCGACAACCGATCGGGTCTGATCGATCCCCGCGGCCAGATGGGTCAAAGCCTCGCGGTCGACATGCATATGTTGACCGTAGACGCGATGGCGATCCAGAATATCGTGCGTTGTATCAAGCGTTGTGATCTTGAGCTCGCAGGTATTGCCAACTCGGCATACGTGTCGGGCATCTCAGCCTTGGTCGAGGACGAGCAGGAGCTGGGCGCAGCCTGTATCGACATGGGTGGTGGCACCACCAGCGTGTCGATCTTCATGAAGAAGCACATGATCTATGCGGATTGCGTCGGTATGGGGGGCGATCACGTAACCAGCGACATCTCGATGGGTTTGGGTGTGCCTGCGGCTGTGGCCGAACGGATCAAAACCTTCAACGGGGGCGTGCACGCAACCGGGGCCGATGACCGGGATATGATCGATATCGGTGGTGACACGGGCGACTGGGAACATGACCGCCGCACCGTCAGCCGGGCCGAGCTGATCGGCATCATGCGCCCGCGCGTCGAAGAGATTCTGGAAGAGGTCCGCGTGCGTCTTGACGCCGCTGGGTTCGAACATATGCCAAGCCAACAAATCGTTCTGACAGGAGGCGGTAGCCAGATCATGGGGCTGGACGGACTTGCCACCCGCATTCTGGGACAGCGCGTGCGTCTGGGACGCCCGTTGCGTGTGCATGGCCTGCCGCAATCGGCGACAGGCCCTGCGTTTTCCTCAGCCGTGGGTCTCAGCCTGTTTGCGGCCCATCCTCAGGATGAATGGTGGGATTTCGAGATCCCGGTCGACACCTATGCTGCGCGCCCGTTCAAACGCGCAGTGCGGTGGTTCCGTGATAACTGGTAAGCACTTGCGCTGGGCCGCGCTGGGCGCTGCCCTGTTGCCGGGCTGGGCCACGGCGCAGAGTATGATCACGCCAGACGCGTTTCTGGACGCTGCGGTCGGCAAAACGCTTACGTTTTACGAGATTCGCAGTGGCGATCTGGTCGGGACAGAGCAATTTCTGAACCGTCGCGTCTCGGTTTGGCGGGAAGAGGGACGTGGATGTGTTTATGGGCAAATCACAACGCCAAACGGTCAGATCTGCTTTCTTTATGACAACGATCCGGACGGAATCCCGGTTTGCTGGTGGCCGTTTTTGCACGAAGGCCGTCTGATGGTGAGGCTGGCTTCATTTGCAGACGGAGAAATTCAGGAAGTGCGTAGTATCACGGAAAGCAGCCTGAACTGTCCAAACGCCCCGACCAGTTGAAGTTTCTGGTTGCGGCGCGCAGATTTATCCCTCAAAATATCCACAGGGCCCGTCAGAGGTCTCGCGGCAGGACCTGAGCAGTTTTCCGCAGTGTAGAAATAGTCTGTCTGAGCGCGAAGGAGAGGATTCCTTCGCGTGGTGATGGGTGTCTTGTTATGGTCGCCGATGTTTCCGCTATATCTGGCAGTGCTTGCGAAATGCCGCCGGTTGCTGCCTTATTTCCTCCATATTTTGTGGCAAAACGCGATTTTTGACGTGACCTTTTCGCATCATCCGGCTAAAATCGAACAAGGATAGGTAAGAAAAACACCGCTTTGGCGGGACATAAATACAGGCGGACAGAGCATGACATTGAATCTTTCGATGCCCGGGCACGACGAACTGAAGCCTCGGATTACAGTATTTGGCGTTGGCGGTGCAGGCGGGAACGCCGTCAATAATATGATTGAGAAACAGCTGGACGGCGTCGACTTTGTGGTCGCCAACACCGACGCGCAAGCGCTGCAGCAAAGCCAGTCTTCGGCACGCGTGCAGTTGGGCGTGAAGGTCACCGAAGGTCTGGGCGCAGGGGCTCGTCCAACCGTTGGCGCGGCAGCCGCCGAAGAAAGCATCGAGCAGATCGTCGATCATCTGGCAGGCGCGCATATGTGCTTTATCACCGCCGGTATGGGCGGCGGCACCGGCACCGGCGCTGCACCGATCATCGCGCAAGCCGCCCGTGAATTGGGTGTGCTGACGGTGGGTGTCGTCACTAAGCCTTTCCAATTCGAAGGCGCCAAGCGGATGCGTCAGGCCGAAGACGGCGTTGAAGCACTGCAAAAGGTTGTCGACACGCTGATTATCATCCCGAACCAGAACCTGTTCCGTCTGGCCAACGAAAAAACCACCTTTACTGAGGCGTTCTCGATGGCAGACGACGTGCTGTATCAAGGCGTTAAGGGTGTTACGGACCTGATGGTTCGCCCGGGCTTGATCAACCTCGATTTTGCCGACGTTCGTGCCGTAATGGACGAGATGGGCAAGGCGATGATGGGAACCGGCGAGGCAACCGGCGAAGATCGTGCGGTTCAAGCGGCAGAAAAAGCCATTGCCAACCCGCTGCTGGACGAAATCAGCCTCAAAGGCGCGAAGGGCGTGTTGATCAACATCACCGGCAGCCACGACCTGACCCTGTTCGAACTGGACGAAGCGGCCAACCGCATTCGCGAAGAAGTGGACCCCGAAGCAAACATCATCGTCGGGTCGACGCTGGACACAGCCATGGAAGGCGGCATGCGTGTATCGGTCGTTGCGACCGGTATCGACGCCAGCGAAAAACCCGTGGATGTACCTGTTGCGCGTCGGTCAATGTCCGAGCCACTGACACGCACCGTTTCGGCGGAAGAGCACATTCAGGAAGACGCACCTGTTGCAGCCGAAATGGTAGAAGCCGCGCCTCAGATGGAAGAGCCTCGTGAACCTTCGCTGTTTGAGACAGCGGAAGAGCCTGCGCAACCGCAGTTCCAGCCGCGAGACGAGCGGGAAGAGGATGATCTGCCGCCTCCGGCGTACCAGCCGCGCGTCGCCGACTTTGAGCCGCAGCCCGAACACGTCGAACCCGCGCCCGAAAGCTTTGTCGCCCCGCGCGGCCATGCGGCAGGGACACCGTCGCCTGAAGCGCTGCAGCGTCTGCAGGCGGCTGTACAAAAGGTTCCGTCTGCGCCGCAGCGTCCGGCTGCACCGCGTCAGCCCGAGGCCGTTTCGCAGCCCGAACCTGAAGAGCGGTCGCGTTTTGGCTTCAATCGTCTGATCGATCGGATGACCGGTCACGCAGCGGATACACCGGCGCAAGCACCACGTCAGCAACCGGTTCTGCGCCAGTCCGAGGCCACCGCGCCGGTCCAGGATGAGGCCGATCCCGAGCAGGATCGTATCGAAATTCCTGCCTTCCTGCGCCGCCAAGCCAACTGATCGCGGTAACAAAATCCACTCACAGGGCCGCTTCTTAGCGGCCCTTTATCGTTTAGAAATGGTGGTTTACGAATATGTAAGCAGGGTTTTGCCGATCTGTTACATACATGTTTCATTCGGTTACAAAGAGTGAGTTGAGCCTTGACGCAGGCTTCCTTAACTGAGTGTCCAACACAGCCCTCGCAGGCTGGACACTGCTCACCGAGGCCCATTTTGCAACATACGCTCAAATCTCCGGTCACGTTCAAAGGCGTTGGACTGCATGGCGGCCAACCCGCAACCATGGTTCTCAAGCCTGCTGCAGCGGGGCATGGGATTTGGTTCAAACGTACGGATATTCATCTGGGCGATGCAATGATCCCCGCCATCTACCATTCGGTCGAGCGTACCCCGCTCTGCACCCGACTGGTGAATGACTCAGGCGTCTCGGTCTCGACCATCGAACATATCATGGCCGCTTTGGCCGGATGCGGTGTTCATAACGCGTTGATCGAGATTGACGGTCCCGAAGTACCGATCATGGACGGGTCGTCGATTGATTTTGTGCGCGGGATCATGGCCAAAGGCGTACGCCGTCAGGCCAGCCCGGTTCTGGCCTATGAGGTTCTAAAGCCCGTGACTGCATCGCGCGAAGGCGCGGATGCCAGTATCGTTCCTGCCGACGGTTTGATCATCGACTTCCACATTGATTTCGAAGACAGCGCAATCGGCAGCCAGACCAAAACGCTGGATATGCGCAACGGTTCCTTTGCGCGCGAACTCAGCGATTGCCGTACATTCTGCCGTCGCACGGATGTCGAAGCCATGCGTGCCAACGGGCTGGCCTTGGGCGGTACGCTGGACAATGCCGTTGTTGTTCAGGGCGACGAGGTGCTGACGCCCGGTGGTTTCCGCCGCGCCGACGAAGCTGTGCGTCACAAGATGCTGGATGCTCTAGGTGACCTTTATCTGGCAGGTGGTCCGATTCTGGGCCATTTCACCGGTAACAAGTCGGGCCATTCTCTGACCAATACCCTTCTGCGCAACCTGTTCGAGACACCCGGTGCGGTGCGTCCGGTGCTGTGCACGCCGCAGCAGGCCGCACGTCTGCCGGGGCAGGGGCTTATTGTAAACGAAATTCCGGAAGTCGCCTGATCAGATCAACTCTGACGACATTTGCGCCAGATGTTGCATAAGGCGTTTTGCACCGGAATTTTCTGTGCTAGACCATGGCTCAATTCGGGGCGAACCCCATTAAGTAAGACGACAAGGATGGGCGGTATGGTTGGCAGCAAAGCGGCAGTCAGACTCGCAGGCGCGATTCTTCTGACAGCAGTTTTGGCAGCGTGTGGTAACGGAGGCGGCCTTTTCGGCAACAAAGGCGCTGACCGGAGCCAGAACCTTGAAGGGTTCACGCCGGAACAGATCTACACCCGTGGTGAATACGAACTGTCGCAGAATCGCTCGGACGATGCGGCTTGGTATTTCTCGGAAGTTGAACGCCTGTATCCTTATTCCGATTGGGCCAAACGTGCGCTGATCATGCAGGCGTTTTCGTTCCACTCCGACAAGAACTATGAAGAAAGCCGGGCTGCGGCGCAGCGATATATCGACTTCTACCCCACGGATGAAGATGCAGCTTACGCGCAATACCTGCTGGCGCTCAGCTACTATGATCAGATCGATGAGGTCGGGCGCGATCAGGGCCTGACCTTTCAGGCGCTGCAATCGCTGCGCACCGTGATCGAGGTGTATCCCGACAGCGAATATGCCACCTCGGCGGTTTTGAAATTCGACCTCGCCTTTGACCATCTGGCAGGCAAAGAGATGGAAATCGGGCGCTATTACCTGCGTCAGGATCACTACATCGCAGCGATCAATCGATTCCGCGTTGTTGTTGAAGATTTCCAGACGACCTCTCACACCGCTGAAGCGCTCTATCGTCTGGTCGAGGCTTATTTGTCCCTTGGCCTGCTGGACGAAGCGCAGACAGCCGGTGCCATCCTGGGCTATAACTATCAATCCTCGGAATGGTATGACGATGCCTACAAGCTGCTGACGTCACGCGGTCTTGATCTCAAGAGCCGTGGCAACAACTGGCTCAGCACGATCTATCGTCAGACCATCAAGGGTGAATGGTTGTAATCGCCATGGCTTCTGGCTTGGGACGCTAAAGACCCGATGCTGCGCGCCCTAGATATCCGCGACATGCTCATCATCGACCGGTTGGAACTGACCTTCCAACCGGGTTTGAACGCTTTGACCGGGGAAACAGGGGCTGGCAAATCGATCCTTCTGGATTCGCTTGGGTTCGTATTGGGCTGGCGCGGACGGGCCGAATTGGTGCGGCAGGGTGCAGCACAGGGCGAGGTCGTCGCCGAATTTGAACTCTCTGCCGACCATCCCGCTCATGCGATTCTGTCTGAAGCCGGCTTGCCGGGGGGCGAAGAACTGATCCTGCGTCGGGTCAACACTGCTGAGGGGCGTAAGACCGCCTGGGTCAATGACCGGCGCTGCTCGGGCGACGTGTTGCGGGCTCTGTCCGAAACCCTGATCGAACTGCATGGCCAGCATGACGATCGCGGGTTGCTGAACCCGCGCGGGCATCGGGCGATGCTGGACGATTTCGCTGGTGTATCGGGGCATTTGGCCAAAGTGCGTGCGGCCTGGTCCGAGATGTCTCGTGCGCGTAAGGCCCTGGCCGAGACCGAGGCCGCACTGGCCGCTGTCCGCAGCGAAGAAGAATTTCTGCGCCATGCCGTGGCCGAACTGGACCAGCTTGATCCGCAACCGGGCGAGGATGCCGAACTGGATGCGCGCCGCCGCATGATGCAAGGGGCCGAACGCATCCGGGATGATGTCGCCCGCGCTTTCGCGCTGTTATCCGGGGATGGGGCTGAAGGTGCAATGTCTGACGCGATCCGCTGGTTGGAAGGCGTGTCAGACAACGCAGGTGGTCAATTGGAAGAACCGATTGCCGCGCTTGGGCGTGCGATGATCGAACTGGGCGAGGCGCAGGACGGCGTGAATGCATGCCTTCAGGCGCTGGATTTCAACCCGGCGGAACTGGAACAGGCCGAAGAACGCCTGTTTGCCATCCGGGCACAAGCGCGAAAGCATGATGTATCACCGGATGATCTGGGAACATTTGCCGACACCCTGCGCGACCGGTTGAATCGGCTGGAGGCGGGTGACGCCGATCTGACGGATAAACGTACAGCCGTGAACGCGGCGCAGGACGCCTATAACACCGCTGCTGCCGAGCTGAGCGCAGCCCGCAAGGCGGCTGCTGGGCGGCTTGATGCGGCCGTCATGACTGAACTGGCCCCGCTCAAGATGGAACGCGCCGTGTTCCAAACCGAGCTCACTTTGGCAGAGCCGGGCCCCGAAGGCACTGACGCAGTTGCGTTCACCGTGGCGACCAATCCCGGCGCTCCGGCCGGTCCTTTGAACAAGATTGCATCGGGCGGTGAACTCAGCCGCTTTTTGCTGGCGCTTAAGGTCTGTCTGACTGGGGATGACAGCGCGCGCACGATGATCTTTGACGAGATTGACAGGGGCGTTGGCGGTGCCACAGCTGATGCGGTTGGGCGCAGGCTGGCGTCATTGGCGCAGGGCGGTCAGGTTCTTGTCGTCACCCATTCGCCTCAGGTTGCCGCCCGTGCCGCGCATCACTGGCGTGTGCAGAAACAGGTGACAAAGGGGCAAACCCTGTCCACCGTAATTCCCTTGGCGGAACCGGACCGTGTGGATGAGATCGCGCGTATGGTGGCAGGTGATACAATCACCGAGGAAGCACGCGCTGCTGCCCGGGCTCTGCTGCAAGCCTGATGTGCCTATGGCGTGAATCAGTGCTCACACTGTCGCTATCTCACTTTTATATGGGCGCTCCGTGGCTTACTAAGGTGTAAGTGATGATCCCCGAGGGCCAATGACCCAATCGACCCGCACCGTTCTGCGCAACCAGTTCAATCAGGCTCTGGCCGCGATCAAGGATGCGTGGCGGGTGATGTTGCGCCGGGGGCCAAGCCAGATCCAGTTTTGGTTCATCGCACTGGCCATCGGTATCGCGGCAGGGTTCATGGCGCTTGGCTTCCGCAAAGCCATCCGTTCCCTGCAGGCTTACCTTTACGACACGGATGATATCCTGCTGCTGCACAGTCATGCCGAGAAACTGCCGTGGTTCATGGTTCTGATTATTCCCATCGTCGGCGGCCTGCTTGTGGGCGTCATCCTGAACCGTTTCACCAATGACGGGCGTGTGCGGTCTGTGGCCGATGTAATCGAAGGCGCCGCCGTGACGGACGGCCGGGTTGAGGTCAAGGCCGGGATCGCGTCGTTTTTTGCTTCTCTGATCACGCTCAGTTCGGGCGGGTCAACGGGCCGGGAAGGGCCTGTAGTGCATATGGCCGGAGTGATTTCCACCTGGGTCAGTAACCGCATCCATGCGGACGGGATCACGGGACGTGACCTTTTGGGATGTGCCGTTGCCGCCGCCGTATCGGCCAGCTTTAACGCGCCTATCGCGGGGGCCTTGTTCGCGCTCGAGGTCGTGCTGCGCCATTTCGCCGTTCATGCCTTTGCGCCGATCGTTATCGCCTCGGTCGCGGGAACGGTGATCAACCGGCTGGAATACGGCGATGTTACCGAATTCACCCTGGATACGCCGGGGTCGCTGCAATTTTATGTCGAACTTCCGGCTTTCCTGATCCTCGGTCTGATCTGTGGATTTGTCGCCCTGCTGCTGATGCGATCGATCTTCTTTGCCGAGGATATCGGCAGTCATATCCAAAGCCGTCTGTCCATCCCGGGGTGGCTGCGCCCGGCGGTCTCTGGCGCGATGCTGGGGCTTATGGCGATCTGGTTCCCGCATATCATCGGCGTGGGATACGAGACCACAATCCGTGCTTTGACCGGTGATCTGGTTCTGACAACGGCCATCCTGTTTGCCGTTACCAAAACCGTTGCCGTCGCCATCACCATGGGCGGGCGCATGGGCGGTGGTGTGTTTTCTCCCTCACTTATGGTGGGCGCGCTGACCGGGCTGGCCTTTGGACTGATCGCCACCGGTCTGTTGCCGGACGTGTCCGGAACACACACGCTTTATGCCTTTGCCGGAATGGGTGCTGTGGCTGCCGCGGTGCTGGGTGCACCTATTTCGACCACACTGATTGTCTTTGAACTGACCGGGGATTGGCAGATCGGTCTTGCGGTGATGGTGACGGTTTCTATGTCCACTGCGCTGGCCTCGCGTCTTGTGGATCGGTCCTTCTTCCTGACCCAACTGGAACGGCGGGATGTCCATCTGGCGGCCGGGCCGCAGGCATATCTGTTGGCCATGCTGCGCGCCGGGGCCGTGATGCGCCCAATCGGTGACCCGCGTTCGATCACCAAGGAAGAAGCGCAGAGACTGATCGAACAGGGCCTGTGCATTCAGGCCAGCGCCACACTGGAAGCTGCTATGCCCTATTTCGACCGGGCGGACATCCCTTGTATTCCGGTGGTTATTCTGGATGCCGATGGAACTGAAACACCGGTAGGTGCGCTTTACCACATAGATGCGCTCAAGGCCTACAACAGAGCGCTTGCCGCCACCGCGGCCGAGGAACATTCCTGATCCTCAACCACCGTAGACGCTGGCAGCGTCCCCCAGGTAATTGTCCCACGCAAACCAATAAGAGATGTGGCCCGCAACCCGAGACAAGCGTGTGCCATCCGGTCCGATCAACGCGTCTTCAGTCACGGTCCAGCTTTGACCTCTGCCATCCTGCAAACCTGTTTGCGTGGCCTTGAATGTATGACCTTTGCGCTCATAGGCGCGTACGCTGCGTTCTTTTGGGTCCCCGATCAGAACCAGTGGCGTTTGGGCAATGGCGTCGTTTATCACCGGCTTGCGCTTGAATGCATCCAGCGGCCAAGCGCGCGCGGCTCCGAACTGGCGCACGGCAAAGATGTAGTCTTTCTGCCGATGTCTGGACTGATCCACCACTGCCGGGAACATCAACTCGCTTGAGGCGAAGTAATCTCGATAGACAACGCCCGACCCATAGTTGCGCCGATGCCCGGTATTCAGAGACAAGACGCGCGTCTTTGGGTGCGAGGTTTTCCAACTGTCCCACGTAGTGATCACAACCGGGCGCTGTTTCAACGTGATGCCGCTATTCACCAAAGGACCCACAACAGGTTTGCCGGTGTATTGGTTCCAAAGCGAATGTGTCTCGCGGTCAAACATCAGCTTGTTCGAGCGATAAAGGAACCCTGACGAACCGAAAATGAACGGTTTTCGCCGCCCCGCCACCTGCGTTTCAAAAAGAATGCCGGACCCGCAAAGCGTGCAATAGGCCAGCGCCACGGGTACTCCGCCGATCACTTCATTGAACATCTCGTGCCAGCCCATGATCCGCAACGGATAGGCGCGCTCGTCCCCGTTGATTGCTACGCCGAAGACCAGATCATCGCCTTTAAGATATCCGGCATTCGAAGGTGAAATCAGAGACGGATTGTCCAAAGACGGAATACCGTCCTTATGCACTCCGCCCCATGCGATTTCTTCCAAACGGATCCTCATCCGGTCGCGTTGCAGGTATTCGGGTTGCAGGAACACGTCGAAGTTCGGGTCGATCCGCAGCAGAACCTCGCGCTTGAACGGGATAAGCGACGGATGAGGAGTAATCTGCGGGTTCCGCTCCTGCCACAGCATCCACTCGAACCAGTCGTTGCCATAGCGCTGCCCGGTCAGAGCCTCCATCACCTTGACGATCTCGTCTCGCCGACGGTCGGCATAACGCATCGCGGTCAACAACCCAGGAACAACATCCGGCTGCCCACGATCCTTGAGGTACGCCATCTGCGCCTCAAACGCGGTACGTCGCCCCTCCAGCGTGCTACGCAAAGCTTCAAGCACTGGATCCTGCTGTGCCCACAGCGCACCGGGGGCAAGCGCACCAGCCCCGATCATCCCTGCAAAACCGCGACGTGAAATCAACATGGAAGCCTCCGGTGATACCCGCAGGTAAGTGTGCCGCAATTGCCGCTCACATGCATTCCACAGCTGCGTGAGGGTAGGAAATGGAGAGCGCTTTCGCTTCCAGAAGCTTTACAATAGTCGCAAAAAAAACGGGCCTTCCGGCCCGTTTGAATGCGCAACAAAGATCCCTAAGCAGAGACTAAATCTGCTCTACCTTCACTGATTCCACAGGATAAAATGCCAGATGATCTTTGATCTCAGCCACGTCCGGGATTGGGTTCTCATAGCTCCAGACTGCATTTTCGGTCACGGATGATTTGTTGACGATGGAAAAATGCGTTGCGTCGCCCTTGCCGGGGCAATGGGTTACTTTGTCGGTACGGTCCAAAAAGGCCATCGCGATGTCGTTGCGCGGGAAGTAGATCACCGGATCCTTGTCGCCTTCGTGCAGTTCCAGGGCATTGTTTGTCTCGCCCAGGATCGCACCGCCCGAGCGGACACTCCATTTGCCCGGCGCTTTTTGGATCGTGATCTCGGTCATTCCTATTCCTTCCTTCGTCGTATTCGGGCCTCTCCTCTGCCCGTTCTATGTAACAGCCCGGTGTCAGACCGGCGCAGTTGCGGCATCCAACCACAGTTGCGCGTCACGTCCCAGCCTTGGGCGGATCTTTTCCGCAACGTCGCGGTGGTAGGCATTCAGCCAGTTACGTTCGTCGGGTGTCAACATATCGACCAGGATCAGCCTGCGGTCAATCGGTACGAAAGTCAGGGTCTGCCAGTTCAGCATTGCACGCTCTGCGTCGCTGCCGGGCAGGGCGGGAGCCTCTTCCACTACGACAAGGTTTTCAATGCGGATGCCAAAAGCGCCTTCACGATAGTATCCAGGCTCGTTTGACAGGATCATACCTGGCTGCAACGGCACATGGCTTACCCTTGACAGGCGCTGCGGCCCTTCGTGAACACTCAGATAAGCTCCGACCCCGTGGCCGACCCCATGATTGAAGTCTTGCCCTGCGGCCCAAAGCGGCGTTCGCGCCACGCATTCGATGTCACGACCTGCAAGCCCTGCAGGCCAGCGCAACATCGACATGGCAATCATGCCTTTCAGAACACGTGTGAAACAGGTTTTCTCTTCATCGCCAACTTCGCCGATGGCAATGGTTCGTGTGATATCGGTTGTACCGTCCAGATATTGCCCGCCGCTGTCCAGAACCAGAATGTGACCGTCTTCCAAGCGGCTGTCGGTTTCTTCGGTCACGCGATAATGCATGATCGCACCGTTTGGCCCGGTCCCTGCGATGGTGTCGAACGAGATATCCTGAA
This sequence comes from Ruegeria sp. HKCCD4884, assembly GCF_013110855.1. Classification (NCBI taxonomy): domain Bacteria; kingdom Pseudomonadati; phylum Pseudomonadota; class Alphaproteobacteria; order Rhodobacterales; family Roseobacteraceae; genus Ruegeria; species Ruegeria sp. HKCCD4884. The sequence goes on along the minus strand of NZ_WVRJ01000003.1, from coordinate 126,440 downwards.
GCGCATTGTCCTTGCGCCGGTTCTCTTCCAAGCGCGTGACCACTTGAGTCTCGGTCACACTGGCAGGGGCTTGCTCGTCCAGCCAGCAGAGGGTCTCGATCACGGCCACTGCATCACGCAAATGCGCTTCGGCGCTGCCCGCGATTTCGGCAGGGTTTTTGCAGGCTTTGGGCAGGGCACAAGGATCGCCACCTTCAGTCATCGCGGTCCCCAACACATCCGCTACGATCTGGGGCAGGGTGCCAATGTCCACTTGAACTGGTCCCTCCAGTGCGCCGACCGTGTCGAGAAAAGTCTGCGGGTCATGCACGGTCACATTTGAACCTAGATGATCCCTGACTTCGGCCAGCTTGTCGGCTGTCATGAACAGGTCGACCCTGCCATCTGCATGTAAAATCGCAAAACCATGTGCGACCGGGTTATAGGCAATGTCAGATCCGCGAATATTCAACAGCCACATTATCGAATCCGGCAGGGTGAGGACCGCAGCACTATTCCCATTCCGCTGCAAATCTTTGGCCAGACGCGTAATTTTGCTGTCCGACGACTCCCCGGCAAATTCAATCGGATGCACCTTGACCGGGTTCATGGGTGGTGCAGGTTGATCCGCCCAGATCCGGTCAACAAGGTTCTCACATCTCACTGGTTCGATACCGGTACCGTCCAGGTCACGTATCAAGTCGGAAATCTGACCTGCAGCGTGCAGCCAAGGATCAAACCCCACCTTGCCCCCGTTGGGCAGCTGCTCTTTCAGCCACGCGCTCAGGCTGACCTCGGGCCAGGGCACTGGCGTGAAGTCATCGGCAACCTGTGCCTTAACCTGCGTACGATAGCGCCCGTCAATGAAGACCCCGGCGACATCAGGCAAGGCGGCGCAAAACCCGGCCGAGCCTGTAAAACCCGTTAACCAAGCCAAACGTTCATCACGTGGGGCCACATATTCCCCTTGATGGGCGTCCGCGCGCGGTATCAGAAACCCATCCAAACCCGCTTGCGCCATTTCCGCTCGCAGCGCGGTCAACCTTGGTGGGCCTTGTTCCGGGCGGGCAGTCACTTGAAAGGATTGGAACATGAAGGGCCTCATTCACTGTGGTACCGGCAGACCCTGAGGCGCAGTGGAACAAATGTCCAGATCAGTATGACCCGAACAAAAGCCGATCCCAGACTTCATCTTTTCAAAAATACTCCCGCCGGAGGCAAGGCCAGCCTCAGCTGGCCTTTCGCATCCCCATCACCCGGGCCCGTGCGCGCGGATCACTGTCGAACAAAGCCGCCAACTGTTCGGTCATAGCTCCTGCCAGCTGTTCCACATCGGTGATTGTCACGGCGCGGTCATAATACCGGGTCACGTCGTGGCCGATCCCGATGGCCAACAGTTCCACCATCTTGCGCTTTTCGACCATGGCGATCACATCGCGAAGGTGTTTTTCCAGATAGTTGGCCGGGTTCACGCTCAGCGTGGAATCATCGACCGGAGCACCATCCGAAATGACCATCAGGATCTTTCGCGCCTCGCGCCGCGCCAGCATCCTACGATGCGCCCATTCCAAGGCCTCACCGTCGATGTTTTCCTTCAGTAAGCCCTCTTTCATCATCAGGCCCAGATTGGGGCGCGCTCGACGCCAGGGCGCGTCGGCACCCTTATAAATGATATGGCGCAGATCGTTCAGACGCCCCGGCTGCTGCGGGCGGCCATCGTTTAGCCAAGCCTCGCGCGCCTGACCACCTTTCCACGCCCGCGTGGTAAAACCCAGAATCTCGACCTTCACATTGCAGCGTTCCAGCGTCCGCGCCAGAACATCCGCACAGATGGCCGCGATCGAAATCGGACGTCCCCGCATCGAGCCGGAATTGTCCAGTAGCAGTGTGACCACTGTATCGCGGAATTCGGTATCTTTCTCGACCTTGAAGCTCAATGGTGTGGTTGGATTCGCCACCACACGCGCCAGACGACCGGCATCCAGAATACCTTCTTCACGGTCGAACTCCCAACTGCGGTTCTGTTGTGCCTGCAGTCGACGCTGTAGCTTGTTGGCCAGGCGGCTCACAGCCCCCTTCAGCGGTTCCAGCTGCTGATCAAGATAGGCACGCAACCGTTCCAGCTCGGCAGGTTCCGCCAGGTCCTCGGCAGCGATTTCTTCGTCATGGGTATCCAGATAGACTTTGTAATCCGGGTCAGCCTCGGATGCTGGCGGCGGGGCAGGTGGCTCCATCGGGGCCTCACCTTCAGGCATCTCCGCCTCATCGCCCAGCTCATCCTCGGCCATCTCATCCATCGAGACCTGTGCCTGAGATTGATCCTGTTGCTCTTCCTGGCTTTGTTCAGGGGTGGCGTCGGCGTCCTGCTCGTCCTGATCATCCTGACCGGTGCTGTCTGGGTCGGGCTGTTCTTCAGCGTCTTCCTCGGCCTGATCTTCCTGCTCATCGTCCAGCTCATCAGGGTCATCCCCAAGCTGGTCGCCATAGCCCAGATCCTTGATCACCTGACGGGCAAATTTGGCAAACTCGGCCTGATCCGAGAGAATTTCGTCCAGATTCTCCAGCGTGCCTCCGGCCTGTTCCTCGATGAAGCCGCGCCACAGGTTCATGATGTTCTCGGCCGCAGGCGGCAGATCGCGCCCGGTGGCCAGATGCCGGATCAGATAGCCTGCTGCCACGGCCAGAGGTGCATCGGCAGGCTGTTTGCATTGGTCATAGCCACGCCGGATCGCCTCATGCCCGATCTTGACGTCGATATTGCTGGCGGTGCCGGGCATATCCCGAGCGCCCATCGCTTCGCAGCGAGCGGTCTCCATCGCCTCATAGAGGTCCCGCGCCATATCACCCGGCGGGGCATAGCGTGCATGAGTGGCATCGTCGTGATATTTGCGCTGCAAGGCCAGAGCGTCGGCAGTGCCGCGCGCCAAAAGCACCTCTTCGCGCGTCATCCGGCGCGATACCTGAGGCAAACGCATCGACTCGCCGGACATGCCCGAAGGATCAACCGTATAGGTTACGGACAGCTCGGGGTCATCGGCCATGACCTTGGTTGCCTCGGCCAAAGCCTTCTTGAACGGATCAGCAGGGTTGTCGTTCTTCTGTGCCATGTCCCCAAGCCTTTCACATTGCAGCCCCGATTTCCATCAGCAGGGAAACAGGATCCGCCTTCATCTGGCTAAAAATACCTCCGCCGGAGGCATTGCGCCCGCAAACGGGCGCAATTCGGCGTACTACCCTAAGCTCACACTCGCCGCGCTTTCCGGCAGCTCTTCGTCGAAGCAGCGTTGATAGAACTCGGCCACGGTCTGACGCTCCAGCTCGTCACATTTGTTCAGGAAAGACAGGCGGAAAGCATACCCGACATCGCGGAAAATCTCGGCGTTCTGAGCCCAGTTGATCACCGTACGGGGGCTCATGACGGTCGACAGATCGCCATTCATGAAGGCAGTCCGGGTCAGGTCGGCCACAGTGACCATCTGACTGACGGTCTTGCGGCCGTCGGCGGTGTTGTAATGTGGCGCTTTCGACAGCACGATCATTGTTTCGGCATCGTGGCTGAGGTAGTTCAGGGTCGAGACCAAAGACCAGCGGTCCATCTGTGCCTGGTTGATCTGCTGCGTGCCGTGGTACAGACCCGTGGTGTCGCCCAGACCAACCGTGTTGGCGGTGGCAAACAGGCGGAAGTTCGGGTTCGGTGTGATGATCTCGTTCTGGTCCAGCAGGGTCAGTTTGCCGTCATGCTCAAGAACACGCTGGATTACGAACATCACGTCCGCGCGGCCCGCGTCATATTCGTCGAACACGATGGCGACCGGGTTACGCAGAGCCCAGGGCAGGATGCCTTCGTGGAACTCAGTGACCTGCTTGCCATCGCGCAGCTTGATCGCGTCCTTACCGATCAGGTCGATCCGGCTGATATGGCTGTCCAGGTTCACGCGTACTGCGGGCCAGTTCAAACGCGCCGCAACCTGTTCAATGTGAGTCGATTTACCCGTACCGTGATAGCCTTGGATCATCACACGACGGTTGTGGGCAAAACCCGCCAGTATGGCCAGCGTGGTTTCAGGATCGAATTTATAGGTCGGGTCGATGGCCGGCACACGGTCAGTGGCCTCGGCAAAACCCTTGACCTTCATTTCCGTATCAATGCCGAATACGTCGCGAACCGAGATATCTTCGGTTGGTTTTGCGTTAACGTCGATCGATCCGTCAGCCATTCGTCTTGTCCTTATCCTTTGGCCCGCCTTGCCGGGTCTGAACCCGTGTGTGGTGCAACATATTGCGGGCAAGGGCAAGGGAAAGAGGCAGACCTGAAAAGCTGAGGGGATGTTTCTTTGAAACTGGCCTTATCGTTATCGCGCGCCGAGGCTTGTGACTTTCGGCTCAAACCGAGAAAGGAACGTTATCCCCGGGGCTTGCAGCTTAAAAGAAATTAAATATAAAAATATTACAATTATATTATGTGAAGGGTTAATCTGGCTATATGCTCATGCATAAGTCGCTCTAGGTGTTTGTTAACGGAAAAAGTTCGAATGGCGCTTACAATTCTAGGCCCATCTTCAATTGCGGTCCCCACTGGGTCGTCTTCCGTTATGCAACAATACACTGCAACCAAAGCCGGAGCTTCATGGAATGTTGTTGTTACGGGAACAGGGGGATTGAACCCTTCCGATTACTCTGTTTCGATTTCGTCGAGCGGGGTTTTAACTGTTGACCTCACCCCGGGTGTCGTCATTCCTCCCAACACGCAACTGGCCGTCGAAATATTCGCGTCTACGGGTCCTGGAAATGGCAACAACGACACACTCTCAGTGACGGTCGCGCTTCCGGCTGGAACTGTGCCGTGTTTCGTGAAGGGCACTATGATAGCAACCGAAAAAGGGTATTGTGCTGTCGAAGATCTTTCAGTCGGAGAGAAAGTGCGCCTTTCCAGCGGTGATCTGCTGCCCATTGAGTGGATTGGAGAAAAGACCCTGAGCGCGGAGGATTTGAGGCGCAACCCTCAATTGCACCCCGTTTGTATCCAAAAGGGAGCGTTGGGAGAAGGCATTCCTCACCGCGATTTGTACGTATCTCCGCAACACAGAATTGTTCTGGAAGGATGGCGCGCAGAACTTCTGTACGGAGAGCCTAGAGTCTTTGCCGCAGCAATCCATCTGGTGAACGACAAAACCATTCGTCAGGTTCATTTCAATGAGCCAGTCACGTACTACCACATTGCTTGTTGTCGCCACGCAATACTGATGTCCAACGGTTTGCCAACTGAAAGTTTATTTCTGGGTGATATAGCGCTGAAATCCTTCCACCGCGAAGACGTAAAAGAGTTGCTAACGCTATTTTCGGAATTAAGTGATCGCTCGACAGTGCCCTCACAAGCTCGCCTGAGTTGCTTGAAGCGTTGGGAAGCACTTGTAATTCGAAGTTAAGCTCGCGGAGAAAGCCCTGCCATTTACTGATCTACACCGCGGTCAAGCAAGTTAGTGCAAAGTTTGCTTCTCTAGATCGACTACCATCAATTTGAAATGAGGGCGGCACACAAAGTACGTCACAGCGCCGCGCGCAAACTTTAGCTTTGAAACGACGGTCACCTACTCATTGCGAAAACCAAAGCTCATCGTTACGAAAGCCGCCTTTCACGAGGCGATCCGCTTTCAAAACATCCGGAAACTCGTCCACCCAATCCCGAAACCGGTCATTTGTGATAATGCGTGCCTTGCTGTCCCGCGACGCTTGTAAAATCAAAGGATCCGCCGGCGTTCCTTTGGGTGCGATCATGACCTGCTTGGTGCGCAGACCTAAAGCGCGGCTCAGCGCCCGGTCGTTCATGTATTCGCCGTCGAGCTTATAGCCGACATTTGCATCGAATACGACACCCGGTTTGAACCCGGCCATCTTCAGCGCCGACAGCACCAGCCGCAATGTGCCCAGATCCGGCTTACCCTCTTTCCAATGGATCACGTTGGACCCGTCCACGATGATCCATGTGTTTGCCTTGCGCCACCTGAGCCACGCGCGCAGCCCCCAAATCAGGCTGATGACGATGAATAGCAGGCTCAGTTCTCGGGCGAACGCGAATTCAGGCGGAAGAAACGGGGCCGCGAAATAAACGCCCAGCGAAAAAAGCAAAAGGAGGTATGGCATACGCACAGCGGCTGCTCCGTTAATACCCGTGTTCAAACCCCACCACTATTGCGGGAATTGAACAAGGTTTCCAGTGAGCTTGATCGCAATCGGGCCGGGCAGTGTACACACAAAGCCACAGCTGTCGGATCGCAGATTTATTTGAAGTTCCGGCTGTCCTTGATCTGGTCCCAGGCCCAGACGACCTCTTGCAGCTGTTCTTCTTGCGAGCGATCACCGCCATTCATGTCCGGGTGCAAAACCTTGATCAACTTCTTGTAGGCCTTGCGCACCTCTGCCTTGGACCAGCTGTCATTGGCTTCCAGAATCTCGATCGCGCGGCGTTCGGTGGGGGGCAGGCGACGGCCACCACCACCCGACGTGCGGCCTTTGTTTTGCGTGCTGTTGGCACCCAGAACCTGATGCGGGTCCTCGATACCCAAACGGGCCCAGGCGCGCGCCTCGGGGTCGCCCATCGGTTTAGTTTCGCGTTCCCACACTTTGTCTTTCGACCGCTGCGCGTTCAACTCGGCCTCTGTGGTGCCGTCGAAGAAGTTCCATTTCTGATTGTATTCGCGGACATGCTGCTGGCAGAACCAGTAGAAATCGTCCAGAACATCCGGTGCCTTGGGGGCGCGGAACTTGCCCGGCTCGTTGCAGCCCTCATGATCACAGATCCGGACCGACGTCTCGGACGCGCCTGACATGCCCCGACGCCCGCGCGGGTTCTTTTTCTTGGCGCTGGAAACGGACATATCAAATCCGAAGGGGTCTGACTTCGTCATGCTCTCAATCCTCACGAACGCATCTTTTCGACTCGGAGGCAGCAGTTTAATCTAAGCAGCCGAAAGTAGAAGAGGGGGGCGGTAAAATTTTTACCGCTGAGCGAAAAAATGAGCGTGACCGATGAGATCCGAACCTGCCTGCAAGCCGCCTTTGACCCGCGCGAGCTTGAGGTGATCGACGACAGCGAAAGCCACCGCGGCCACGCGGGTTTTCAGGAAGGCGGCGAGAGCCATTTCAACGTCCGCATTCGCGCCGCCGCTTTTGAAGGGCAATCTCGTGTCGCCCGCCATCGCGCGGTTCACAAAGCTTTGGGCGATATCGTGCCCCGCATTCACGCGCTGGCCTTGGATATCGATACCTGAACGCTAAGACGTCAGTCTGCGCTCATCTGCGCCGAAGGTGTTGAAGCTGATATTGCATACTCTTCTTCTGTCATGTCGTCTTCGATGCCTTCGAACAAAGGGGTCGACAAATAACGCTCGCCAGTGTCCGGCAGCATGACCAGAAAAACGGATCCTTCCGGTGCGGATTTGGCCATCTTCATCGCGACGGCAAAGGTCGACCCGCCCGAGATTCCGGTGAAAATACCTTCTTCCGAGGCAAGTCGGCGCGACCACGCGATCCCTTCGGGTCCGGGTACGGGGATCAGTTCGTCGTAATACTTATTGTCTATGGCTTCCTGCAGGACCCAAGGAATGAAGTCCGGCGTCCATCCCTGAATCGGGTGCGGCTCGAAATTCGGGTGGCTCTCGGTCGGCTGATGATCCCCGTTGCGGGTGTTGGTGTACCCCGATGACACGATGGCTGCATTGGCTGGTTCGGTCAGGATGATCTTCGTTTCGGGCCGCTCTTTCCGCAAGGCGCGCGAGACACCTGAAACTGTGCCGCCGGTCCCATATCCGGTCACCCAGTAATCCAGCCGCTGCCCTTCGAAATCGACAAGAATCTCCCGTGCGGTCGTGTTTTCGTGAATATCGGCATTGGCAGAGGTTTCGAACTGGCTGGCCAGAAACCACCCGTTTTCCTCGGCCAGTTCCTTGGCTTTGGTGTACATACCAAACCCTTTCTGGGCCTTGGGAGTCAAAACGACCTTTGCGCCCAAAAACCGCATCAGCTTGCGCCGTTCGACCGAAAAGCTCTCGGCCATTGTCACAACCAGAGGATAGCCCTTGGCCGCGCAAACCATGGCAAGTCCGATGCCGGTATTGCCCGAGGTTGCTTCGACAACGGTCTGGCCTGGTTTCAACCGCCCCTCGCGCTCCGCCGCTTCGATAATATTCAGCGCCAGCCTGTCCTTGACCGAACCAGCGGGATTGAACGCTTCGAACTTCACATAGACGGTTACATGATCTGGCGCGATACGATTGACTCGGATGCAAGGCGTGTCGCCTACTGTATCGAGAATGCTGTCATAAAGGCGTGCCCGCCCTTGCGTCTGCCGAATAGCCATTTTTGATGTCCCTCCCGGTTGTTCGATTAGCATGCCACAGATTTTCGGGGTGCGTATCCCTTTTTCAAATGGCGTGTCCTGCTTGTGTTCAAGTCGCCGCCAGTCTTTTGACGCTTTTGTTCTTTTTCGGACGAGATCACGCATAGACAGGCGTCTGTTCCGGTCATTTGCAATCGGAGTGCGCTGGAACCCGCACGGGACAAGCCTGGACACGGGTTCCGCCGGGCAACCTGTGTTGAAGGCGTGGCAAATGATTAAAGATGTTGGACTTATCTCAAAACAGCAGGTGGTCTAATGCCTTATCTCAGATACCCACCCCTGTGACAAAGACTAAGATTTTGAAGCGTCATCGGCCTCGGATACTTCATCAGACTGTTTCAACGACAACGGCGGTTCATCCGCTTCCGCCGCAATCGGTTTCGGCGCCTGAACCTCGTCGGGGCCCGGAACCGGCTGGGCCAAAGGGGTGCTGTCCATATCTGGTGCTGTACCGATTTCGGATGCGTCAACTTCTTCTTCCACCACGCGCCGAAACACCAGCACGTTACGCCAGTTCGTTGTCGATCCGGTCAGGCCCGCGCGTTCCTCGCTGGGTAGCAACTCGGCGCGGTGGTATTCCCAGCCGTCCTGACCCATCTGGTTCAGGACCTGTTCAACCGAGACCGCAAAGCGGCCCTCGGGTGTTTTCACCCCTTTGGCTTTGACACCTTTTTGTGGGGCGGGGATCACCTTGTATTCGTAGCGCTGCATCAACTGTTCCTAAACACCTGTTCGCGCCAAACTAACACGCTGATCCCCGAGGGAAAGAGCCGTTGCCCAACCAGCGGAAATCAGCCCTGATGATTGCCGCCTGCCTGTGCTGCCTTGGTCACAACCGAAAGGCACAGCTCAGTCGCCAGTGCCATGTCTTGTACTGAGATCCATTCCATCGGTCCGTGAATGCATTGCATCCCAGTGAACAGGTTGGGGCAGGGGGTGCCGAATTCGGTCAGGCGCGACCCGTCGGTTCCGCCACGGATCGGGACGGACAGAGGTTCGATCCCCAACTCACGACAGGCATCGCGGGCCAGGTCGACCGGTGTCATGTCATTTTCCAGCCAATAGCGCATATTGCGATACTGATGGCTGATCTCGCAGGTGATATTTGCGCGTGGTTCGGTGGCCTGTACGGCGGCACAAACCTGTCGCACGATGTTGCGCTGGGCTTCCAGTGCGTCCATTTCGAAATCACGCAGGATCAGCTTGATCTCCATCTCGGACGAGCCGCCATTCATGTCGGTGACATGGATGAATCCCTCGCGCCCATCTGTGGTTTCCGGAGTCATGGTGGCCTGAGGTAGCGTTTGAACGATTTTTGCAGCCAGATGTGCAGCGTTCACCATTTTGTCTTTCGCCAAACCGGGATGGATCGAAACGCCTTCGATCTTGATCACCGCACGGTCGGCTGAAAAGCTTTCGTACTCGATCTCACCGACTTCCTGACCGTCCAGAGTATAGGCGAAATCCGCGCCCAGATCCTTGGGAAGCTGTTCGGTTACACCGCGCCCGATCTCTTCATCCGGGGTAAACCCGATGCGGATCGGTCCGTGTGCAATATCCGGGTTTTCAATCAGGTGCCGCGCCATGGTCATCAGGATCGACACGCCCGCCTTGTCATCCGCACCCAGCAGGGTCGTGCCTGAAGCGGTGATCAGGTCATGGCCAATTTTCTCGGCCAGATAGGGGTTTTCTTCCGGTGATAGAACCAGATCAGGATCGTCTGGGAATGAGATATCACCGCCATTGTATCCCTTGATCACCCGTGGCTTGACGCCAGTAGCATTGAACTGAGGGGCGGTATCCACATGCGCCAAAAAGCCCACTGTCGGCCCCGGAGCGGTTCCGGGAATGGTCGCAACCACTACGCTGTCGCCTGTGACTTCGATATCCTGCGCGCCGATCTGGGCCAGTTCATCGCGCAACAGATTCAGCATGTCGAACTGGATTTGCGTGCTGGGGGTTGTGGGGGAAGTCTCGTCGCTCTGACTGTCGATGGCCGCATACCGCACCAGCCGGTCCTCGAGTTCCTGATCAAATCTGTTCTGCATGATACCTCACCTTTCTGGAGGCGAAGAAAGGACGCGAACAGCGGGAAGTCAAGCCGATGGCTTGACCCCAAGTCTTAAGATTTCGTGAGTATATGATGTGTACAAATCCGCGCGTCGCCGTTGGCAGACCTGTACACATAAAACGGGTTAAGACCCCAGCTTTTTGCTGACCAGTTCGTTCACGGCCTTCGGGTTCGCCTTGCCTCCGGTCGCCTTCATGACCTGACCGACAAACCAGCCCGCCAGTTTCGGGTTCACTTTAGCCTTTTCGACCTGTGCCGGGTTGGCAGCGATGATTTCATCCAGAGCAGCTTCGATGGCGCCGGTATCGGTCACCTGCTTCATGCCGCGGTCTTCGACGATCTGTGCCGGATCACCGCCTTCGGTATAGACGATTTCAAACAGGTCCTTGGCGATCTTGCCCGAAATGGCATCCGACGAGATCAGGTCAATGATCCCACCCAACTGTGCCGGGGAAACCGGCGAGTCAGTGATGTCGTGATCTTCTTTTTTCAGACGGCCGAACAACTCGTTGATCACCCAGTTCGCGGCCAGTTTCCCGTTGCGACCCTTGGCGACTTCTTCGAAATACGCGGCAGATTCCACCTCGGCGGTCAGAACCGATGCGTCATAGTCGGTCAGACCGAATTCGCTGATAAAACGTGCCTTCTTCTCGTCGGGCAGTTCGGGCAGCTTCGCGGCGATGTCGTCGACCCACGCTTGTTCGATTTCCAGCGGCAGCAGATCAGGGTCGGGGAAGTAACGATAATCGTGCGCCTCTTCCTTGGACCGCATCGAGCGGGTCTCGCCCTTGTCCGGGTCATACAGGCGGGTTTCCTGTTCGACCTCACCGCCCCCTTCGACGATGGCGATCTGGCGGCGGGCTTCGACCTCGATCGCTTGCTGGATAAAGCGCATCGAGTTCATGTTCTTGATCTCACACCGCGTGCCAAGATGCGAGAAATCCTGCGTTTCCTGATACTTCTCATAGGCACCCGGCAAACAGATCGATACGTTCACGTCGGCGCGCAGGTTGCCGTTCTGCATGTTGCCATCGCAGGTGCCCAAGTAACGCATGATCTGGCGCAGTTTGGCGATATAGGCGGCGGCCTCTTCCGGCCCGCGAATATCGGGGCGGCTGACAATCTCCATCAGGCAAACGCCGGTCCGGTTCAGGTCAACAAAGGACATATGCGGGTCCATGTCGTGGATCGATTTACCCGCATCCTGCTCCATGTGAATGCGTTCGATGCGAACCATGCGCGCGGTGCCGTCACCCATTTCAACCAGCACTTCACCTTCGCCCACGATGGGGTGGTACAGCTGCGAAATCTGATAGCCCTGCGGCAGGTCGGGGTAGAAATAGTTCTTGCGGTCAAACGCCGATTTCAAGTTGATGTCCGCCTTCAGGCCCAGCCCGGTGCGCACAGCCTGTTCAACGCAATATTCGTTGATCACAGGCAGCATTCCCGGCATCGCCGCGTCGACGAAGGCCACGTTCGAGTTCGGCTCGGCCCCGAATTGGGTCGACGCACCAGAAAACAGCTTGGCATTGGACGAGACCTGAGCGTGCACCTCCATCCCGATCACCAGTTCCCAGTCGTGCTTGGCCCCGGCAATGGTCTTGGGTTTGGGCATTTCGTATGTCAGATCGAGCATGGCGCGCCTCATTTCCGCAGAAGTCTAAGCCTGCGTATTAGGCCCGGCAGGGCCTAGGGGCAAGGGGGAATCCTGACGTGTTCAGTTCTGGGAAAACTGCAGGCCGGTTGGAGTGAAGGTCACGTCCATACCACTGCGCAATTCTTCCCGGAACAGATCCGAGATCGCCCGCAAGGCATCCCGCTGGCCCCGTGCGGCAAACCGCTCGGGCGAGTTGATGCGCACCGAGTTGTTGAAGCCTGCTGTCGCGTGGGCCCAGATCAATGGGTGCAACTCGGTCAGGTGATCGCGGATCAGCCAGTTCGCAGTATCGCGCATTTGTGCGCGGAACTGGTCGGCTTGTTCGTTCCGGCCTCGTCCGTTCTGGATGGTGATTGCACAATAGGCCGACAGCATATTGATCATTTGCTGGTCGGGCCGCAGTCGCACGATGTCGCGCAAACCGTCCAGGAAATACTCGGTATCGACCCGCGCACATGCCTCTTCATCCAGTGCAATGGCGTCGAACTGAACCCAAGTGTAGCCTCCAGCACCCCAGACATCTTGGGTCCGAGCCGCTGTGCGCATCGCTTGCAATTCCAGCTCTTCATAGCTTCCGAACCACCGGGGCAACAGATGGCTGCCCATGGCGCGCATGTGCCGTTGGTTGCGTGGATCAAGCGTGATCAGGCGCTCGTATTCATCAGACACCCGCGCGTTGGCGCGGCGTTGACCGGCCAAAAGCGCGCAGCCTGCCGCAGCAATCAGCGGGCTGTCCGGGGCATCAGTCCGGCATTTGGGCAAGATCGACGCGGCCCGGTCGAAATGTGCCGCACAGCGCGAACGGTGCAAGGGCGGCAGTGCCATGTCTGACGCTGTACCACGCCACGCCCAGGCCAGATCGATATGGGCAAGTGCCACAACGGCGGCGATCATTGGGTCATCAGGATTGTCCGCCATTTCGCCTTCAAGCTCAGATATGCCTCCCAACAGGTCGTAATCCGAAATGGCTTTGCCGTCCGTCAGTGCGTGTTCCGCAGCCAGAACCACATCCGACCTTGCCCCAAACGCCAGAAGATCGGCAATTGGCATCCCGTCCGACACGGCAGCGCGATCCTGATCTGCGGTTCGCATTTCCTTGGACAGGTCGGTCCAACGATCCTGCCTGGCCAAATAGCGGCCATGTTCGATTGTGGAATGTCCGATCAGGTTTTCATTACCCGTTTGCACAACAGGAATGTTGAGTTGTCCTTGTTCAGGCAAGGCAGCCGCCAACGCAGACTTCGTCGCGCACAATTCTGGTGCGGCAGGAGCGGATGAGGCTGAGGGTTGGGCAAATATTGCCCGAAACGACCGAAACATGGCGAAACTCAAAAACTGTAAAAACACTTAACGTCTTTCAAATCTGGCGAGATATTGGGCTCAGATCAAGTTAAATGCTTAGCAGTTTTCGGTTTTTGTGTCCAATTTACCGGCAAGAGGCTCAGTGTTTCAGAAAACAGTAAAATGATGGCGCTCAACACGGAATCCGGCCTGTGTCAGGACCGGTTCAAGGTCTCGATGCCGCGGAAGCGACTCATCGGGTAAACGGATTCGTTTGCCCGAATGCAGAACGATGGAAACGCGTACCGACAAGTCCCACCGCGTGTCAAACCGGAAAAAATCAATGTCCTGCAGCAGGACCTCTGCCTGGCGCTTGCCGGTAAACCAGCGTATGGCGGTCGCATCGATCTGCACGCCGGCGCGCGTATTCTGGATCACGTCCCACACAGCTGGTAGGGTGCCCAATGCCAGCAGCCATACGATCCACCAGGCGGCATCGAACAGGACGACCAGAGCCATCAAGCCGGAATAGACCGCAGCCAGAATGACCAATGTTCGCGTGTTTCGGTTCTGGCGGGCGAATGTGAATTCAGTCATGCGCCAAGGATACGCGATACCATTTCACTGGTGTCACGCGACAAGTTCGGGGTTCCAGCAATGCGAGAAAGCTGCGCACGCATCAGGTCCTGACGGTCGGCATCATACCGTTTCCACGTTTGAAATGTCGAACACATGCGTGCAGTGGTTTGCGGATTCACTGGATCCAGTCGGATCAGCCAATCAGCCAGCAGGGCATAGCCAGCCCCGTCAGGCTGATGGAACCCGGCATGATTCATCGCTAGCGCGCCCATAACGGCGCGGAACCGGTTGGGGTTCTTCCAGTTGAAGTCGGCATGTTGTGTCAGAGATTGTGCCACGCCGGGTGTCGCCTCGGGTGCGGCCATTGTCACCTGCAGGCCAAACCATTTGTCCATAACCAGTCGGTCATGCTGCCACTGGTTGTAGAACGCAGCGAGTTCTGTTTCTCCTTTGCGCGCGCGCAACAGACAAGACAGGGCAGTCAATTGCAGGGTCATGTTATCTGCGTTGCCATACGCCTCAGCCGCCATTGCCCCGCCATCCAGTCGGGTGGTCAGCGCCAGCGCGGCGCTGCCAAGGGCGCGTTTGCCGGATTGCGCAGCGTCCGGCGCATAGGGGCCATCCACCAAGGCTTCGCTGTGTAGCCGGGGCAACAGATCCTGTACGTGCTGGGCCGTGGCCTGCCGCAGTGTCTCTACCGCAGACCAAATCTCCATCGGATCAGGGGTCTGGCCGCGCTCGTACAAGGTTGCCGCCAGCTCGGATTGCGTCGGCAGCCCAAGCATTAGGGCCCGGTAGGCTGGGTCCAATTCTCCGTCACGCAGCACGGCCAGCAGACCATCGAGGTAATCGGCATCCGGCGCGGCATCATCCTGGATCATTCGCAGCAAAGTATCCTGCGCCAGAGACCGCCCAGCCTGCCAACGGTTGAAGGGGTCGGTGTCATTTGCCAGCAGAAACGCCCGCTCGGCGTTGCTGACGTCATGCTCAAGAATAACCGGCGCTGAGAAATCACGCAGGATCGACGGTGTGGGTTTTGCGGCCAGCCCGGTGAATTGAAAGCTTTGCTCAGCTTCCGTCAGTTCCAACACTTCGGTCGGGCGGACCTCATCCCCATTTGCACCTAACAGGCCCACAGCAACCGGGATCACTTGAGTTTGCTTTTCATTTTGCCCCGGCGTCGGCTCGGTGCGCTGTTTCAACGTCAGGGTATAAATGCCGTCCGCCCAGTCTTCCGAAACGGTGACGCGTGGCGTGCCCGATTGGCTGTACCAGCGTTTGAATTGGGTCAGGTCGCGGCCTGTTGTGTCTTCAAAAACCTTGATCCAATCCTCGATGGTACAGGCCTGGCCGTCATGGCGCTCAAAATACAGGTCCAGCGCTTTGGCATAGGCGTCATCCCCGACCAAGCGTTTCAGCATTCCTATTACTTCAGCACCTTTCTCATAGACGGTCGCGGTGTAGAAGTTGTTGATCTCCTGAAAGCTCTCGGGCCGAACCGGGTGCGACAGCGGGCCGTTGTCTTCTGGGAACTGTCTTGCGCGCAGGTCTATGGCGTCGTGAATGCGTTTCACAGGGGCCGAGCGTATGTCGGATGTGAACTGCGCATCGCGGAATACCGTCAGTCCTTCTTTCAGACACAGCTGAAACCAGTCGCGGCAGGTGATGCGGTTGCCGGTCCAATTGTGGAAATACTCATGCGCGATGATCGCTTCGATGCGTTCGAAATTCGCATCGGTCGAGGTTTCGGGGCTTGCCAGAACAGCCGAGGAGTTGAAGATGTTCAGACCCTTGTTTTCCATCGCTCCCATGTTGAAATCGTCCACGGCGACAATGTTGAACACATCGAGATCGTATTCGCGGCCATAGACGTCTTCGTCCCATTTTATCGACTTTTTCAAGGCTTCCATGCCAAAGGCGCATTTGCCTTCATCGCCGGGACGAACCCACAGGTTCAGCGCGACGTCACGGCCCGACTTGGTGGTAAACTGGCCGGGGTGGGCGATTAGGTCGCCTGCAACCAGAGCAAACAGATAGGCCGGTTTTGGCCATGGGTCGGTCCATTCGGCCCAGCCGTCGCCCTTGCCCGACGGGTTGCCGTTGGACAACAGCACCGGAAGGTCTCCGTTGATGCGTACGGTAAAGGTGGACATCACGTCCGGGCGGTCGGGGTAGTAGGTGATCTTGCGAAACCCCTCTGCCTCGCATTGCGTGCAGTACATACCGTTTGACATGTAAAGCCCTTCCAGCGCGGTGTTATTGCCGGGATCGATCTCGACCTCGGCCTCCCAGATGAAGGGCGCATCCGGTACGGCAGCGGTCAGGCCCTTTTCAGTTACATCCGGCGTGATCTTTGCACCGTCAATAGCAGCGCGGATCAGCGTCAGGTCTTCCCCATGCAGAAAGAATGTTCGGTCCTTGGCATCAGGATTCGGGCGAAAGGCGACGCGCGATGTGACCCGGGTGGCATGGTCGGCAAGGTCGAAGGTCAGGTGCACGCTATCCACCAAATAACCGAACGGCGTGTAGTCCTTCAGGTAAATTGTTGTGGGGGCAGCGTCGCGCATCTCGGGCCTCGTATCCGTACTGGTTTGGCGCGACGTTAGGGGCTTCGTACAGGGGCTGCAACTGGCCTACGTCATTCGCTTGCTGATTTTAAGGCAGCTTTTTAAAGGACCGAATACTGCTAATCACTCGACAAAAGTTGCCTATCGGAAACTTTCCCCCTAAATGCACCTGAGCATACAGTGGCACACAATCGCGGGAGAGCGGAAACATGACTGGCAGACACACCCTGAACGGGCTGCAGATCGATCCGATTTTGGCAGAATTTATCGAGACGCAAGCACTGCCAGGAACCGGAGTGTCCGCGCAGCAGTTTTGGGCAGGCCTGGCGCGATTGGTGAACGAGTTGGGGCCGAAGAATCGCGACCTTCTTGCGAAACGGTCTGAAATTCAAAGCCGTATCGACGGCTGGCATATGGCCCGCAAGGGACAGGAGATTGATCCTGCCGAATACCAGACTTTCCTGAAAGAGATCGGTTATCTGGTCCCGGAAGGGGATGGGTTCCAGATCGAGACGGCAAACGTGGATCCCGAGATTGCCCTTACCCCCGGTCCCCAACTTGTTGTGCCGATCACCAATGCCCGTTTTGCCTTGAATGCTGCCAATGCCCGTTGGGGCAGTCTTTACGACGCGCTTTATGGAACTGACGCTATGGGTGATTTGCCAGCGGGCGGTGGCTATGATGCCGCGCGCGGGGCGCGTGTGATCGCATGGGCCAAAGCCTTTCTGGACGACGTCGTACCACTGGCGTCCGGGTCTTGGGCGGACGTGTCCAGCCTTACAGTGAAGGACGGAGGATTGGTTCCTGCGCTGGGCGACCCCGCGCAATTTGCTGGGTTTGGTGGTGCGGCGGACAAACCGGAATTCGTGCTGCTGAAGAACAATGGCCTGCACATCCAGATCATGATCGATCCTTCCAGTACCATTGGCGCAACCGATCCTGCTGGCATCGCGGACGTCCGGCTCGAGTCAGCGCTGTCGACGATTATGGATTGCGAGGACTCGGTGGCTTGTGTTGATGCCGCCGACAAAGTTGTCGCATACGGCAACTGGCTGGGTCTGATGAAGGGTGACCTGACCGAAGAAGTCACGAAGGGCGGCACAACCTTTACCCGTAAGCTTGCGGACGACCTGAGTTTCACCACGCCGTCGGGCGATCAGGCCACGCTGAAAGGCCGGTCGCTGATGTTGGTACGTAACGTAGGTCACCTGATGACCAACCCGGCTGTGCTGGATGCCGAAGGGCGCGAGATTGGTGAAGGGCTGATGGATGCCCTCTGCACTACGTTGATCGCCATGCACGATATGAAGCGCGAAGGCGGTAACTCGGTCGAAGGTTCGGTCTACGTCGTAAAGCCCAAGATGCACGGG
Organism: Ruegeria sp. HKCCD4884; assembly: GCF_013110855.1. Classification (NCBI taxonomy): domain Bacteria; kingdom Pseudomonadati; phylum Pseudomonadota; class Alphaproteobacteria; order Rhodobacterales; family Roseobacteraceae; genus Ruegeria; species Ruegeria sp. HKCCD4884. The sequence continues at coordinate 108,541 of NZ_WVRJ01000003.1, read as the reverse complement.
CCCAAGGAAGTTGCGTTCTCGGTCGAGATTTTCGACATGGTCGAAGACATTCTTGGCTTGCCCCGCAACACCGTGAAGCTGGGCATCATGGATGAGGAACGGCGCACTTCGGCCAACCTCAAAGAATGTATTCGGGCGGCGAAGTCGCGCGTGGCGTTCATCAACACCGGGTTTTTGGACCGGACCGGGGATGAAATCCACACGTCAATGGAAGCTGGCCCAATGCTGCCCAAGGGCGATATCAAAAACACGCCTTGGATCGCGTCCTACGAGGACCGCAATGTCGACATCGGTCTGGCCTGCGGCCTGAAAGGCAAAGCACAGATTGGCAAGGGCATGTGGGCGATGCCGGATCGCATGGGCGACATGCTGGACGCCAAGATCGGCCACCCGATGTCTGGCGCAACTTGCGCCTGGGTGCCGTCGCCGACCGCCGCGACATTGCACGCGACGCATTATCACAAGGTTGATGTGCTTGCGCGCCAGGATGAACTGGCTGCCGGAGGTGCGCGCGGTACGCTGGATGACCTGCTGACCATTCCACTGCTGGATGGTCGGAATTTAAGCGACGATGAAATCACTCGTGAGATCGAAAACAACGCTCAGGGCATTCTGGGCTATGTGGTGCGCTGGGTCGATCAGGGCGTGGGTTGCTCCAAGGTGCCGGACATCAACGACATCGGCCTCATGGAAGACCGCGCAACCTGCCGGATTTCGTCTCAGGCGCTGGCCAATTGGCTGCACCATGGCGTCGTAGGCGAAGCGCAGGTAATGGCCGCGATGCAGAAAATGGCGGCTGTTGTGGATCGTCAGAACGATAGCGACCCCAGCTATAAGCCTATGGCGCCAAGCTTTGACGGCATCGCCTTTCAGGCAGCCTGCGATCTGGTGTTCAAGGGGCGGGTGCAGCCTTCCGGCTATACCGAGCCGGTTCTGCACGCCCGTCGTCTGGAGTTGAAGGCAAGCCAGGTGTAAGCGGTTCGGGTCGGGGCAAGGGGTATGTCTACCCCTTGTTTTCCAAAGAAGATTTTATCCAAATGAAAGGGATCAGGGATGGCTATTTCTTTGCGCAAGGCGCGCACCATCATTCGTAAGGCTCTCGAGAAGGGGCGCGAGATGGAGTTGAAGCCTCTGTCCGCTGTGGTTCTGGACGCGGGCGGTCATGTTATCGCCTTCGAACGTGAAGACGGTGCCGCCCCGGGTCGTTTCGCGATTGCGCATGGCAAGGCCTACGGCTCGGTCATGTTGGGCATGGCCGGGACCGCGCAGATGCAACGCGCCGAGGCGCAGGCCTATTTCATGGCCGCAGTGAATGGCGTCTATGGCGGGCAGGTTGTGCCGGTTCCAGGTGGTGTTCTGTTACGCGACCGAAAAGGCGCTGTCATCGGGGCTGTCGGAGTAACAGGTGACACTTCGGACAATGATGCGATTGCCGCAATGGCTGGAATTGAGGCAGCCGGTTTGATTGGTGAGATTTAAGTCTCCGCTTGGTTTGTCCTGCCAATGCCAAAACTTTGGAATTATTTCCCGGTTGATAGATTTTCTCGGGAAATAATTCCATACAAAATGACTTTTGAGGGATTGTATTGTGCACCCCTGAACACGTCCCTGCGCTGTCATGCAGGGCGTGTATTCTTGCACGTCTGAGAGGCTGCCGCTAGCTTCCATGTTAAGCAATGGAGCAACAAGGAAAGCGGAATGTCTCGTCCTGTCGTCGGTATCATCGGCAACTCGTATCTCATGAATGACCAATACCCGACACATGCGGGTGGGACGATGAACTCGGACGCGGTTGCCAATGTGTCGGGATGTCTGCCGCTGCTGATCCCTGCGGACCCGCGCTATGTGACGGTTGATGAGTTGCTGTCGGTATGCGACGGCTTCCTGCTGACCGGCGGACGCCCGAATGTTCATCCAGAAGAATACGGCGAACCCGAAACCGAAGCGCATGGAGAGTTCGACCGGGCACGCGACGCCATCACCCTGCCACTGGTTCGGGCTTGTGTGGAACGTGGGCAGCCCTTTATGGGCATTTGCCGCGGGTTTCAGGAGGTCAACGTGGCGATGGGTGGAACACTGTATCCCGAAATTCGCGATCTACCGGGCCGGATGAATCATCGGATGCCGCCCGACGGTACGCTGGAAGAGAAGTTTGCGCTGCGACATGTGGTGACACTGGATGAGGGCGGAGTGTTCCATAAAGTGTTTGGCGCGACCGAGGTCATGACCAACACCCTACATGGGCAGGGCATCAAGACCATTGGCGAACGCGTCGTCATCGAAGGTCACGCCCCTGATGGCACGCCCGAGGCGATCTTTATCAAGGACGCGCCTGGTTTTACGCTGTCTGTTCAGTGGCACCCGGAATGGGATGCCATCAACGACCCGGTGTCGCGCCCTCTGTTCGAGGCTTTTGGAAACGCTGTCCGGGTTTGGAATCGTGGTGGTTGTACTGCGATCAAGCAATCCGCTTAACTGTACTTGCCCGCTGGTCTCTTGAGTCACGTCACTGCATCGCAACATTCAAATATTTATTTCTGAGGTCCGTCGAATAACCTTTTGAGCTAACCAGCGGGTCTGAGAGCCTGTCGCTGTTGACATGAAACAGGGCAGGATCGAGCGATGAGCGAGTCAACCCAAAGGCGAAGAGGCCGGACAAGGCTGCTTGCGGGAACATTGATAGTGTTTTCCGGTTTCGCGGCTGAGGCGGTCGCGCAGCAATGTGGCTCTCTGGGAGAATTGTTCTATATTGGGCGCACGCCCGACTCATCCTCTTCGGTGTGGTTGTCGGCGACAGAGCAAGGCGACTATCGCCTCGAAGCTGCGCAACGGAACACAACAGTAGACACCTGGACCAAGTCCCGTCGAGGTGTTCATCTAAGCTTTTCGCCCTTTGTTTCGAATGGAAACGGTGGAGTGCACCGGTTGTTTGCAGTTGGCGGAGCACCTAATGGCCGGGATTGCCTGATTGATACGCAAAATCAACAACGAAACTGGAGCTTGCCCGGTGGCGGTGGTGGCTCTGGTGGCGGTGGTGGTTCTGGTGGATCCGGCGGCGGCTTTGGCGGCGGCGGTGGTTCTGGCGGTTCCGGAGGTGGTTTTGGAGGCGGCGGTGGTTCTGGCGGTTCCGGAGGTGGTTTTGGAGGCGGCGGTGGCTCTGGCGGTTCCGGAGGTGGTTTTGGTGGTGGCGGCGGTTCTGGTGGATCCGGCGGCGGCTTTGGCGGCGGCGGTGGTTCTGGCGGTTCCGGAGGTGGTTTTGGAGGCGGCGGTGGTTCTGGCGGTTCCGGAGGTGGTTTTGGTGGTGGCGGCGGTTCTGGTGGATCCGGCGGCGGCTTTGGCGGTGGCGGCGGTTCTGGCGGGACCGGTGGTGGTTTTGGTGGAGGTGGAGCAACGGCTACCTTGCCTCATACGCAACCCCAAGGTGATTCTGCAGGGGCATATGCTGTCGGCGTAGAGTGCGTTGACGCAGCGACAGGTAAACTCGACGCGGCACTTTGTGATCCCACTGTAACAGCGCCCCTCGCAGGCCCTCCTTTGACAGAGGGCCGTGATCTTGCACCGCCATCCACTTGGAATGTGTGGACAGACTTCACCTATACCGAAATCGAAGACACGCGCGGGGTCACTGAAGTCGACGTAAACGACAATTATTTTGCGGCAGGTTTCGACAGGCTTGTCACGCCGGACTTGGTCATTGGATTTCAGGTTGAATACGAAGACCTTGATGTCGAAGGGTTCCAGGGCCAGTTCAGACAAGACACCAAAGGGTTGGCCGTCGGGCCATATTTTGCCTGGCGTATGTCCGAGAGGTGGGTGCTGAACGGGTTGGCGACTGTTGGAGAGTTTTCAACGGATGCAAACGTCTTGGGATTGACTGGTGATTTTGATCGCACGCGTTGGCGTGCCAATCTGGAAGCTGTTGGCCAATATGAGGCCGGGCGATTCCTGCTGCGCCCGTCGGTTGCCTTTGACTACTACAATTACAGCGCGGAAGACTATGATCTGAGCGGTAGTTTGGCAGGGGTTCCGGTAAACATCATTGGTGAAGTTGCTTCTGCGACTTACAGCGCCTTGACGCCTGAGTTGGAAGTTAGCAGGCCATTTGTCACGTCACGATCGATTGTATCTCCATTCGCGACGCTAAGCGCAACGTACTGGTTGGACCGTGACAATATTGGCATTGGCGGGGGATCACAGACTGATTTGACCTGGGCCACACGCGTCGGGGTTCGCGGACGCGCAAGTGAAGCCGTCTTTTTCGAAGCAACGCTGGGTTATCTGAGTTTGTTCGAGGATGATCTGGACGCAACGGAAGCGTCGATTTTCCTTTCAGTCAATTTCTGATGCTAAGTGCAAAAAGTAAAAACGCCGGCTCATGTCACTGAGCCGGCGTTTTGTGATCAAACCAGAAGGTTGAACTGGTTGATCAGCGGCAGGCTGCGGGCGCGTTCTCCGGTCAGATCAAACAGGGCATTTCCGAGCGCGGGCATCGAGGGGGGCGTGCCGGGCTCTCCTGCGCCACCCATGTGGCGGTTGGTCTCGAGAACGCGCACCTCGACCTGCGGGGTCGTGTGCATGCGCATGGCGTCATAGTCAGGGAAGTTGAACTGCTCGGCTTCACCGTCTGCAAAGGTGATCTCGCCGTAACATGCAGCGGACAGGCCATAGATCATACCGCCGAACATCTGCGCCTTGACGTTGTCAGGATCCAGCGCCAGCCCCATGTCGCAGGCGATCCAAGCCTTGTTGATGCGGATGGTGCCGTCCTCGTCGACGACCTCGATCACTTGTGCCACGGGTGTGCCAAAGCTGTAGGCAAAGGCGACACCCCGGCCTACGCCATCAGGCGTTTTGCCGGTCCAGCCCGACATCTCTTTCACGGCTTCAAGACATCCGGCAGACGGGGCGTGTTCGGGTTTCATCAGTTCAAGCCGGAACTCCAGCGGATCGCGCCCAGCTGCATGGGCCATTTCATCCATGAAGGTTTCATGGAAGAAACCATTGTGGCTGTTGCCGACCGAGCGCCAAAAGCCCACCGGGACGGCCAGATCCGCGACATGACCACTCATCCGATAGTTCGGCACGGCGTAGGGTTGGTTAAAGAACCCTTCGACCAGCACCTTGTCGGGGCCGCCACCGGGGAAGCCGGTGTAGCGTTCAACCGCCTGCTGGGTTGGGGATTGCGAAGCAACCTTGCCGTCGATCAGAACGGCTTTGCCGTCGTGAACCGCGCCGCGCATCCGGGCAATGGCCCCGGGGCGGTAAAAATCATGGCGCATGTCTTCTTCACGGCTCCAGGTCGTTTGAACCGGCGTGCCGGGCAAGGCCATGGCAACCTTGGTAGCGATTTCACCAAAGTCCAGTTCGCCCCGGCGACCAAATCCGCCACCCAGATAGGTGGTGTGAATCTGCACTGCCTCGGTGTCCAGATTGGCGGTGTTCGCGACGCGGAACTGAATCAGGGTCGGGGCCTGATTGCCGCACCACAGCTCCACTGTGTTTCCGGTATATAGCGCGGTGGCATTCATCGGCTCCATCGTGGCGTGGGCCAGATAGGGCACTTGGTATTCAGCGGTGACTTCCGTCGCGCCCTCGGGGGTCACGCTGACATCGCCATCGTCGCGCATGGTCGAATTCGGCGCGTTGTCAAACGCCTCGGCTATCTTGGCAAAGATACCGTCGGTGTCCGGCGGGTAGGGCGCATCGCCCCAGTCAACGTCGATGGCCTCAACCGCCTGGTTTGCCAACCAGGTGTTGTTGGCGATCACGGCCACACCTGTACCCAGATCGACAATTTTCTCGACCCCCGGCATGGATTTTGCAGTGCTGTCATCAAAGCCATTCATCGCGCCGCCCAGTTTGGGGTTCATGCGCACGGCCGCGAATTTCATGCCCGGCAGGCGGACATCAACGCCGAATTCGGCGGTGCCGGTAACCTTGCCAACCATGTCCAGACGCGGTTGCGTCCGGCCCAGATAGCGCCATTCGGACGGATCGCGCAGAGACACTTCAACCGGTTCCAATCCAGCCGCATCTTCGGCAAGTTCGGAATAGGCGATCTTGTCGCCGTTGGGTGCAATAACATGGCCCGAGGCTGTTTGCAGGTCAGAAGGGTCAACGCCTAACCGGTCTGCGGCCGCACGTTTCAGCGTTTCGCGCGCCGAAGCACCTGCTTGCCGCATCCGCTCGAACCCGTCTTTCATCGAGGTCGAACCACCGGTGACCTGCAGGCTCAGCGTCTTGCCCAGAACACCCAGTGCCTCACCCAGATTGTGCTGGAAATTCGAGATGTCATAACCCTTGTTGGGCAATCCTTCGCCCACCAGGGCGGAGTTGTAATAGGCCGCTGCCGCCGGGCCATGCAGAACGGTGATCTGATCCAGATCGACGTCAAGTTCCTCGGCGATCAGCGCGGCCCATGTGGTTTTCACGCCCTGACCCATTTCAGCGCGGGGGGCGAACAGGGTGACGCCATTCTGGTCGATCAGCACAAACGGGTTCAACGCCGCTTCACCTTCGCCGGGTTTCAACGGGTTGGCGGCTGGACGGGTGACGTAATACGCGCCAAAGGCTACGCCACCAACAATTGCGGCAGAGCCGATCAGGAACGTGCGGCGGAGGATCTTACCAACTTTACCCATGACTTACGCCTCCTTCAGCTTGCCAGCGGCATCGTGAATCGCTGCACGAATTCGGGGGTATGTTCCACAGCGGCAGAGGTTGCCCTGCATCGCGTCGTCAATGTCAGTATCGGTGGGCGAAGGGTTTTCTGCCAGCAAGGCGGCAGCCTGCATGATCTGTCCAGACTGGCAGTAGCCGCATTGCGCAACCTGATGATCGACCCAGGCTTGTTGAAGCGCGGACAATGCGTCCGGTGCACCAATGCCTTCGATTGTGGTCACGTCGCCCCAAACATCCGACAACGCGACCTGACAGGACCGCACGGCCTCGCCGTCGATATGAACGGTACATGCTCCGCAGGCGGCAACGCCGCAGCCGAATTTGGTGCCGGTCAACCCGACCTCATCCCGCAGAACCCAGAGCAGGGGGACGTCATCAGGCAAGTCTACCTGATGTTGTTTTCCATTGATCTTAAGGGCCGTCGCCATGGCGCACCTCTCGTTGCTGTGGCTGGTTTCTGACATAATTAGCGAAAAGTGTCAGGGTGTCAATTGACAATTTAATCAAAAAGTGTCAGTTCTTCAGACATGAAAGACACGACTGACGATTCACGGCAAAAGGCGATCCTGAACTCGGCGTTTCAAGCCTTTTCTACGTACGGGTATCGCAAGACCTCGATGGACGATATTGCGCGCGGTGCGGGGATGTCCCGGCCTGCAGTCTATCTGCACTACAAAAACAAAGAGGCAATCGTCAGCAAGCTGACAGAGTTATACTATGCCGAAAAAACCGTCGCTGTGGCGCAGGCACTGGCGACACAAGGATCGGTGCCCGAGGTGTTGATCCGCGCGATACAGGCTCAGACGGACGGGATGGCGAAAATTCTGGCCTCGCCACATGGGCTTGAAATACTGGATAACACCAAATCTCTGTCTTCTGAAATCATCGCGGCGGGTGAGGCAAAGCTGGCGGGACTATACGCAGACTGGCTGACGCAGCAGGAACAGGCGGGCCGCGTGCGCCTGCTGGCTGACGCGGCCGAGACCGGACGAACGATCGCGGCCACGCTCAAGGGGCTAAAGCTGATCGGTGCAGGGGCAGAGGTCTACGAACAGCAGGTGGCGCAGGTTGCCGCCCTTTTTGGTGCGGGGCTTGAGGTCAGGTAACGCGCTGACGAACCTTGTATTCAGGCGTGTCCCACAGCTTGTTCTGCATGACATCGGTCAGAATCTCGGTTGCCTTGATCACATCGCCTTCGTCGATATAGAGCGGCGTGAAGCCAAACCGCATGATATCTGGCGCACGGAAGTCGCCGATCACGCCACGCGCGATCAGGGCCTGCATTGCGGCATAGCCTTCCTCGAAACGGAATGAGACCTGACTGCCACGTAACTCTGGTGTGCGTGGGCTGGCCAGTTTCAACTCGGGGCAGGTTGCCTCAACACGGCTGATGAATAACTCGGTCAATTCAATGGACTTTGCCCGGACATCGGTCATTTCTGCCATATCCCATATATCCATGGCCGCGGACAACGCCGTCATTTGGATCACGGGGGGCGTGCCCACGCGCATGCGTTCGATCCCGTTGCCGGGGCGATAGTCCAGATCAAAGGCAAACGGGGCTTCGTGTCCAAGCCAACCGGACAGGGCAGGTCGCACTGTTTCCGCCAGTCGTGGCGCGACATAGATAAAGGCCGGGGCACCGGGACCGCCGTTGAGGTATTTATATGTGCAACCCACAGCAAAGTCGGCATTGCAGCCTGCAAGATCGACCGGAATTGCCCCGGCCGAATGTGCCAGATCCCATACGGTGACGACGCCATTGGCATGAGCCAATTCGGTCAGGGCTTTCATGTCATGCATTCTGCCCGATCGGTAATCCACTTCGGTCAGCATCAAGACCGCTATCTCTTCCGTGATAGCAGCGGCCACGTCCTCGGGATCTACAACGCGCAGTTCATACTCTTCACCCAGCGAACGCAGCAGACCGTCGGCCATGTACAGGTCAGATGGGAAATTGCCATTGTCTGACAGAACCACTTTGCGCGTGGGGTTAAGCTCAAGCGCGGCGGCGACGGCCTGATACACTTTGATCGACAAGGTGTCGCCTGTGACAACACTGCCCTGTTCGGCACCGATCAGACGTCCGATGCGGTCGCCCAGCCCGGTGGGTAATCCCATCCAACCGGCCTTGTTCCAACCGGTAATCAACATCTGCCCCCACTCATCTGTCAGCATCTCCTGTACGCGCGAGGTCGCTGATTTAGGCAGAGGCCCAAGAGAGTTGCCGTCAAGATAAAGGATACCTTCGGGTAGAGAGAACATGGCTTTGGTTGCGGCGAAATCGGTCATGAAAGCTCGTTTTTTGTGTTTGTCTGTCGCTGTTTGCCCTCGGGCGTACCCGATCCAAACTAACCTGTCCACTGATGCGACATCGTGGGGTTTTGCTATTCTGTTCTGAAAACGATAGGACAGCGCCCAGAAACGACACGTATCTTTACGTTACGTCATCCACAAAGGACCAACTATGCGCTGGATCGATGTTCCCCCTGTGTGGCTTGCGGGCTTTGTCCTTCTGGCATGGTTGCAGGGCTGGTACGTGGGATTGGGCCTGTCGCTTGAAGGCGGGCTGACCGACCTGATCAGTGGTGTTTTGATCGGAGGTGGCGTCCTGTTGGCGGTTATGGCAGTTGTCGAATTCCGCCGACATCAGACCACTGTCATTCCGCATGAAACACCAAGTGCGATGGTGCAATCCGGAATTTACAAACGCAGCCGCAACCCAATCTATTTGGGTGATGTGCTGATCCTGGCGGGTCTGATCCTGCGGTTTGATGCTGTCCTTTCGCTGGTGCTGGTGCCCGTCTTTGTGTGGGTGCTCGAACGTCGGTTCATTTTGCCTGAAGAGGATCGCCTGCGTCGCACCTTCCGCGCAGATTTTGCACGCTATGAGCGCAAAACGCGTCGGTGGGTGTAAGAGGGGCTGGCTCATGACACAACGTAACCGATGCTGCGCTTGCGAAATAAAATTACGCAAGATACATCTTTTCTTAACAAACCATACCCGAGGACCTGCTCGGCCTTAGACTCTAGGGGGACTGCCAGTGAAGATAGGCACACCGAAGGAAATATTGGATGGCGAGAACCGGGTCGCGATGACGCCGGACTCTGCTGTGCAGTTGCAGAAACTGGGCTATGAGTGCCAGATTGAGAAAGGGGCAGGTGCAGCCGCCGGTTTCTCGGATGAGGCGTACAAAGCCGTGGGCGTTGAAATCGTGAAGACGGCTGCGTCCCTGTGGAAGAGTTCGGACATCGTCGCCAAGGTGCGTATCCCGACTGAGACCGAGATGAAGCGTCTGACCAAGGGCAAGACGCTGATTTCCTTCTTTAACCCGGCGGGCAATGAAGACGGGATGGAGCTGGCCAAATCCAAGGGCGCGAATGTGATCGCGATGGAGATGGTGCCGCGTATCAGCCGTGCGCAGAAGATGGATGCGCTGTCGTCGATGGCCAATATCGCAGGTTATCGCGCGGTTATCGAAGCTGGTAATAACTTTGGTCGCTTCTTCACCGGTCAGGTGACTGCCGCCGGTAAAGTACCGCCTGCCAAGGTGCTGATCGTGGGCGCGGGTGTGGCTGGACTTGCCGCCATCGGGACCTCGACGTCTCTGGGCGCGATCACCTATGCGTTTGATGTGCGCCCGGAAGTGGCCGAACAGGTCGAATCCATGGGGGCCGAGTTCGTCTATCTGGACTTTGAAGAAGAACAGCAGGATGGCGCGGCCACTGGCGGCTATGCCAGCGTTCAGTCCGAAGAGTTCCGCAACGCGCAGCTCGCCAAGTTCCGAGAGCTGGCGCCCGAGATGGACATCGTCATCACCACCGCCCTGATCCCCAACCGCCCGGCACCGAAGCTGTGGCTGGAGGATATGGTCAAGGCGATGAAGCCGGGCTCGGTCATCGTTGACCTCGCGGCTGAGCGGGGCGGCAACGTTGAAGGCACTGTGCCGGACGAGAAGGTTGTTACCGACAATGGCGTGACCATCATCGGCTATACCGACTTCCCCAGCCGGATGGCGGCGCAATCGTCATCTCTGTACGCGACCAACATCCGTCACATGATGACTGACCTGACGCCTGAAAAGGACGGTCAGATCAACCATGACATGGAAGATGACGTGATCCGCGGCGCAACCGTGACCCATGAGGGTGAGATCACGTTCCCGCCGCCGCCGCCCAAGGTGCAGGCGATTGCGGCGCAGAAGAAGCCGGAAGTCAAAGAACTGACCCCGGAAGAGAAAAAGGCGCAGGAGATTGCGGCCTTTAAGGCGCAAACAAAGCAGCAGTTCACACTGCTGGGTGTCGGTGGCGCGCTCATGCTGCTGGTGGGGCTGGTTGCTCCGGCCAGCTTCATGCAGCACTTCATCGTGTTTGTGCTGGCCGTGTTTGTGGGCTTCCAGGTGATCTGGGGCGTGGCGCATTCACTGCACACACCTCTGATGGCGATCACCAACGCGATCTCGTCGATCATTATCGTTGGGGCCTTGATGCAGATCGGATCGGGGTCTTTCCTGGTCATTCTGCTGGCGGCGCTGTCTGTCTTCATGGCCGGGATCAACATCTTCGGCGGCTTCCTCGTAACACGGCGCATGCTTGCCATGTTCCAGAAATCTTAAGGAGGCCGGGCACATGGAATTTGGCTTCACCACTGCCGCCTATGTCGTTGCGGCTGTTCTATTCATTCTTTCGCTCGGCGGATTGTCGAACCAGGAAAGCGCCAAGCGCGCGGTCTGGTATGGCATCGTCGGTATGGCGTTGGCGGTCTTTGCCACGCTGGTTGGTCCGGGCTCGGGCCTGTGGCTGCTGTCGCTGCTGCTGATCGCGGGCGGTGGCTTTATCGGTCAATATGTGGCGCAACGCGTGCAGATGACCGAGATGCCGCAGCTGGTGGCCGCGATGCACTCGCTGGTGGGTCTGGCGGCTGTGTTCGTGGGCTTCAACGCGCATTTCGAGATCGGCAACGTGGCGCAGGTCATGGCGATTAAAGACAGTGCCGGGCAGGCGGACCTGTCCGATCTGGGCGCGTTTGCCAAGCTGATCGCCAAGAAGACTCCTGCGGAACTGGCGATTCTGCACGTGGAACTGTTCCTGGGCATCTTCATCGGTGCAATCACCTTTACCGGTTCGGTTGTGGCTTATGGCAAGCTGGCGGGCAAAGTGACGAGCGCGGCGACCAAGCTGCCCGGTGGGCATGCGCTGAACGCGGCTGCTGCGGGCCTCTCGCTAATCTGCCTGTTTTGGTACACCAGCACCGGCGGGTTCTTCCCGCTGTTCCTGATGACGCTGGCTGCGTTGTTCATCGGCTATCACCTGATCATGGGCATCGGTGGCGCCGACATGCCGGTGGTTGTGTCGATGCTGAACAGCTATTCGGGCTGGGCGGCGGCAGCGATTGGCTTCTCGCTGGGCAACGACCTGCTGATCGTGGTTGGTGCGCTGGTGGGCTCGTCCGGTGCGATCCTGTCTTACATCATGTGTAAGGCGATGAACCGTCACTTTGTCAGCGTGATCCTTGGGGGCTTCGGTGGCCCGCAGGGGGAACAGATGGCCGTTGAAGGTGAACAGATCGCCATTGAAGCGGACGGCGTTGCGGCTGCTCTGAATGACGCGGACAGTGTCATTATCATCCCGGGATACGGTATGGCCGTGGCGCAGGCGCAGCAGTCAGTCAGCGAGCTTGTTCGCAAGCTGCGTGCCAAGGGCAAAGAGGTGCGCTTTGCAATCCACCCGGTTGCGGGCCGCCTGCCGGGCCACATGAACGTGCTGTTGGCCGAGGCAAAGGTGCCTTATGACATCGTGCTGGAAATGGACGAGATCAACGACGACTTCCCTGACACGGACGTGGCCATCGTGATCGGTTCAAATGACATCGTGAACCCGGCCGCACAAGAAGATCCCAACAGCCCCATCGCCGGGATGCCGGTTCTTGAGTGCTGGAAGGCGAAGCAGGTGTTTGTGTCGAAACGCGGTCAGGGCACGGGTTATTCGGGCATCGAAAACCCGCTGTTTTTCAAAGAGAACACACGCATGTTCTATGGCGACGCGAAACAGTCGCTCGACAAACTGCTGCCCATGATCGACTGATCAAAAGGCTTAATCCAATTGCAAAGGGCGCCTTCGGGCGCCCTTTTCTTTTTTGTATTGCAGGAGGCTTTGCCTCCTGACCTCCAAGGTATTTTTAGCCAGATGAAGCAGCGGATTGTGGTAAAATGGATTGGTCAGGAGGTTTGTGATGCAGAAGGTGAATGGCATAGGAGGCGTGTTTTTTCGCGCCCGCGATCCAAAAGCTTTGAGCGCGTGGTACGCGGAACACCTGGGCGTCGATCATTACGATCCCGTGCCTTGGAAACAACGCGAAGGCTATACTGTCTTTGCTCCGTTTGCGCAGGACACCGAGTATTTCGGGCGGGAAGATCAGCAATGGATGATCAACTTCCGTGTCGATGATCTGGAGGCCATGACTCAGCAACTGGAGGCGGCTGGAATCGCCGTTGAAACGCATTCGGACTGGGACAGCGAGGTTGGGAAATTCGCGCGCGTCCACGATCCCGAGGGCAATCCCATCGAGCTGTGGCAGCCAAATCAATGAGATAGCTGGCTTGTATACCTTAGTATCCATGTAAGTATATGAAACAAAAAGAGAATTGATGTAACTGATATGTGTCGTATAGTGCGCGTGACGAGGCGGAGCCCTGAATGACACCGATTGACGACCATCCCCTTCGCTATGCGCTGGCCAATGAACTGCACGCACGACCATTCCCGGTTGCGTCCATGCCATGCACAGTGGTTTTTTTGGCAATCAAGAAACCCGAGGCTGCGGTTGCGCGCGATCGTAGTCAGGATTTGGCCCATTTGATCAATCTTCTGGATCGCCATGGCGCGCAGCACCCTCAGCCTGATGCCACGCATTACGCCGGTCAGATCGGCCGTCATTGGCTAAAATGGGAACAACACACCGAGTTTGTCACCTACACGGCAATCGCGCAGAACGTAAGCGACCGTGCGTTCAACCCGGCCGATTTCGAAGTTTTTCCTCTTGATTGGTTGATGGCCAGTCCGGGCCAAAGGGTCACATCTGTGATGGTTCGTGTCGTAGAGCGCGAAAGTGACGACGCGATTAAGTCCAAATTGCTGGACTGGTTCGAGCCTGAAAGCCTGGCCGTGGCCAGGGTGTTGGATGATGCCGCCGTATGCGCCAGCGATTTTCGCATCGATCCGGCAGGCCATATGCGGTTTGCTTTGTTCGTGGCCGAAGGAACAGGTCGCCGCCGAACGGGGCGAATTGTCCAGCGCTTGTGCGAAATTGAAACCTATAAGGCGATGTCCATGTTGGGTTTTGCGCGCGTTAAGCAGTTGATGCCGCGTATCGGAGAGTTGGATGGGCAGTTAACCCGGTTGATGGGACAGATGACCGACAACTCGGCGCAGCCCGACTCGCTTTTGCAGGATCTGCTGTCGACGTCGATTGAACTTGAAACTCTGTCAGCCCGGTGCTCGTTCCGGTTCGGGGCAACGGGTGCCTATGAAGCTATCGTCAATCAGCGGATTGAAGTGTTGCGGGAAGAGCGGTTCCAGGGCGGTCAGAACTTTGCCGATTTCATGATGCGGCGCTATGACCCTGCGATCCGGACAGTTAAGTCCACTGAACGCCGTCTTCAGGCTTTGTCTGACAGGGCTATCCGCGCGGGCGAGTTGCTGCGAACCAGGGTGGATGTGGAACGCAGTGCGCAGAACCAGGCATTGTTGGAAAGCATGGACCGTCGGGCGGATCTGGCCTTGCGGCTGCAGCATACTGTCGAAGGGCTGTCCGTTGTTGCCATCAGCTACTACGCGGTTTCATTGGTGAGCTATCTTCTGTATCCGCTGACGGCTTCGGGGATCAGCAAGGGCATGTTGACGGCGGCGGTTACAGTTCCCGTTGTGGCCGGAGTATGGTTCGCAATTCGACGGATCCGCAAGCGGCTTGGCTGAAGGTCAATTGCCAAATTTGGAAAGACCTGTAGAACAAAGGCGTTTGGCGAGCTACGCGAGGGTTTCCTGTGATTTCTTTAGGTGCAGCATGGCGGGCTGTTGCCGCCATGTTCATTCTGAATGGTGCTTTGTTCGGGATATGGGCCTCGCGCATTCCTGCCGTGCGCGACCGGTTGGGCCTGTCTCATGAAGAACTGGGCTACGGGTTGCTGTTCATGGCGGCTGGTGCTGTATGTTCTTTTCCCATCACCGGGCGGCTTACGGATCGGTTCGGCGCTGTTGCTATCACCCGCGTCATTGCGGTGCTCTACACCCTGTCGCTGATCCTGCTGGCCATTGCCGGGGGATTTTGGGGGCTGGCGGTCTTTCTGTTCATCTTTGGTGCTTTCCATGGCTCCATGGACGTGGCGATGAATGCCTGGGCGGCAGAGGTTGAACAGGCATATGACAAGCCTGTGATGTCTTCTTTCCACGCGATGTGGAGCCTTGGCGCGGGTCTTGGTGCGCTGAGTGGCTACGCTGCTGTTCAGATGGCGTTGAGCGTTCTTGCGCACTTCCTAACGGCAGGTGGGATTGTTGTGGGCTTTGCGCTGACCTTGTCTTGGGTGCACTGGACTTCAAAACGCTCGGAAGGGGAGCAAGGGTCCGTCTTTGCGTTGCCGTCCGGCATATTGGTGTTGGTAGGGTTTACTGCATTGTGCGGGGCATTGGGCGAAGGTGCCGTTGCAGATTGGAGCGCGATCTATTTGCGTGACATCACGAATGCGACTGAAAGCGTTGCGGCCCTGGGATATGCCGTCTTTTCCGTGACAATGGTGGCGTTTCGCCTTGCCGGTGCTTTTGTCATTACGCGCTTCGGCCCGGTTGCCACGGCCCGGTTCGGTGGGCTCTGTGCCGCTTTGGGCGTGTTTGGCGTGGTGTCAGCGGTGGCGCCAGAGCTTGCCTTGGCGGGCTTTGCCCTGATGGGGGTGGGCTATGCCGTTATAATGCCGCTGGCATTCAGTCGGGCTGCAAGTGACCTAGATGTGCCGCCGGGGCAGGCCATCGCCAGTGTTGCAACTTTGGGATATGGGGGGCTGTTGATCGGGCCGCCATTGATCGGCTTTTTAGCGGAATTGTTTGGCCTGCATCTGGCATTCTCGGTGTTGTTGCCGTTGGCGGTCCTGATCATTGTATTGGCCGGCGCGCTAAGGCGCGCCGACTGAATTTGCTTAACGTCCGCGAATGCGCGGATCCAGCGCGTCGCGCAGACCATCGCCCAGGTAATTCACGCTGAGCACGGTCAACGAGATTGCCAGTCCGGGCCAGAACACGCGCTCGGGGTATTGCTGCAAGTAGTCGACACCGTCGAACAGCAGCCGACCCCAGGTCGGGAAATCAGGCGGGAAGCCCAGCCCAAGGAAGGACAATGCGCTTTCGGTGATGATCGCCGTGGCAATCCCCAGTGTCGCGGACACCATGATCGGCGACAGCACGTTGGGCAGAATATGCCGAGTGATGATCTGACTGTTGCTGGTGCCGATAGAGCGCGCCGCCAGAACGAATTCACGTTCCTTGATGGCCAGCACGTCGCCCCGCACGATCCGGGCGGTTGGCATCCAAGAGGTGATGCCGATAGCGCAGACAATCAGGATGAAGATGCCCCGCTCCAACCCAAAGGCAGCCGATAATGGCTCGCGGAACAGAAGCATCATGACCAACAGCAGGGGCAGCAGGGGCAGGGCCAGGAACAGGTCCGTCAGGCGCATCAGCGGTCCGTCAAGCCGTTTGAAGAACCCGGCCAAGACACCGATAAACGACCCCAGGAAAAGCGCCAGAAGCATTGCCGTAATACCGACAGAGACCGAGGTCTGCCCGCCTGACATCATGCGCGCCAGAATGTCCCGGCCCAACTGGTCGGTTCCAAACGGATGTGCCCAGCTTGGCCCTTGATTGCGCGCACGGATGTCGATCTGCGTTGGATCAATGCTCCATAGTAACGGCCCCAAGTAGACGCCAGCCACAATGAAGATGAACAGGATCGCACCGATCATCGCGCCCTTATGGGTTTTGAACTGATCCCACACATCGCGCCATTGGCTGCGGGGTGGGGTGGTCAGTTCCTCCATCACGTCAGCGGTTGGCAACGCGGTGGAAGCAGGTGCTAGTCCTTCATCCGGGATCAGCGTGTCTGATTTGTCGGCATCAGTCATAGCGAATCCTCGGGTCCAGAATGCCGTACAGAACATCGGCGATCAGGTTGAACAGCACGATCAGCACGGCGAAGATGAAGGTCAGGGTTTGCACCATCGGCAAGTCGTTGGCCTGAATTGCGCCGATCAGCAACTGGCCGATACCATTCACCTTAAACACCTGCTCGGTGATGATAGCGCCGCCAAAGATGGCCGGGATACCCAGCGCAATCACAGTGACCACCGGGATCATCGAGTTGCGCAGGACGTGAACCATAACCACGGTGTATTCGCTAAGCCCCTTGGCGCGGGCGGTGCGGACGTAATCCTGATTGAGGTTGTCCAGCATCGAGGCGCGCATGAAGCGTGAAAGCTGTGCCGTGATTTGCAAGGCCAGAACCATGACCGGCATGATCATCTGTTTTAGCTGTACAACAAAGCTGTCCCAGCTGTTGACCACATGGGTGGTGTCATAGATCGACGGGAACCAACCCAGCTGGACCGAGAAGATCACGATCACCAGAACGCCCGAGAAAAAGGGCGGGACCGAAAAGCCGACCATCGACACGAAGGTGCCCATCTGGTCGAACCAAGAATACTGGCGATAAGCGGAATAGATACCGATGGGCAGGGCGATCAGAATGGCGACCACATAGGCGGTGCCAACAACCCACAGAGTCTGTGGGATACGTTGAACGACGATGTCCATAACGGGCGAGCGGGTCTGCCACGAAATCACACGCAGGTCACCTTCGGAAAAGGTGGTGCCAAACATGTGGTCGATCAGAACCTGCGGTTCGATCCAGAAGAATTGCACGATCCATTTCCAGAACCGGATATGCATCGGTTGGCCAAGGCCAAGCGCTTCGCGCATCTTCTCTTTGACTTCGGGCGGGACGGTAAGCGGGACCTGCGCCATCGGGTCGCCGGGGGCAAGCTCGAGCAGCAGGAAAATGACGAGGCTGATGAACAGCAGCGTGGGTACGGCCAGCACCAGTCGTCTGATTGTAAAGTTGAGCATTCAAAGGCGCCTTTGTTGATGCGTCTTTTTGTTGGAGTGGTCTGCAAATGACCGCGCCCCGATACGGGTCGGGGCGCGGCTTTGCAAGACTAATGCTTAGGAACCGGTCTTGCGGTACCAGTCCGCAATGTTCCACAGCTCGCTGTCCCAAACGTTCAGGACGACGCCACCCAGCGTGTTTGCGTGTGCCGACAGACGACCACGGTGGACCAGCGGGATCATGCCGCCGTTCTGAACCATGATGTCGTTCAGCTGCTTCGCAATCTCAGCGCGGGCTTCCAGACCCGCAGTTTCGGCCAGCTGACCATGCAGCCTGTCAAACTCTTCGTTACAGAAGCGGCTGATGTTTTCACCCTGCCACTGGCTTTCCGGCTTCGGTGCTTTGTCGCACAGGCCGTTGCCCAGGTAAGACTGCGGGTCCGTGCCGTTGAAGGTGTTGGCGTACATTTCAACGTCAGCATAGAACTTCTGGAAGGTGTCAGGCGAACCCGGGTCACCACCAAAGAAGACCGACGCATTGATGTTGCGCAGTTCGGTTTCAACACCGATCTGGCTCCACCATTCTTTGATCAGCGCCTGGAAGTCCTGACGAACGGCGTTGGTCGATGTCTGATAGACAATCTTCAGCGGAACGCCGTCTTTTTCGCGAACGCCGTCGCCATCGGAGTCAACGATGCCAGCGTCATCCAGCAGTTTCTTCGCGCCTTCGATATCCTGCGTGTCGCAAGTCATTGAAGTCGAGTTGAACGCAGCAGGAGCCGGAACCCAGTTACAGGTCACTTTACCCGCCTGGCCATAGCCGATCTCAACCAGCAGCGGGCGGTCGATTGCCATGGACAGGGCCTTGTAGACCGCAGGGTCTTGCAGGAACGGGTGCGGATGTTTGGCCGTCGAACGCTCGCCTTCCGGCAGGTCCGGTGACGGGTTGGTCTGGTTCAGCATGATGCGCTCGACCAGCGGACCAAAGCCTGCAACCGGCGTACCCTTGCCGCCTTCCTGCATCTGAGCAATCACTTCAGGCGCCAGCTGTAGGTTCCAGGCATAGTCAAACTCGCCTGTCTCCATAACGGCACGACCGGCAGCGGTTGCGTCGCCGCCGCCTTTGAAGGTTACGGTCGCGAAGGCGGGTTTGGCCGGATCACGATAGTTGTCATTGGCTTTGAAGGTGATCACGTCGTTCGGTTTGAACTCGGTCACGACAAACGGGCCGGTCCCGATCGGGTTGAAGTTCTGATCGGTGCACTCAGGAGCCTTCGCACCCAGGCAATCGGCGAACTGAGCGGCTTGAATAATTGGGCTTTCACCACCTACAAAGGGTCCGTACGGGAACGGGGTGGGCGCGTCAAAAGTGACCTTAACAGTCAGGTCGTCCAAAGCCTCGACCGAGGTGACGCCTTCAAACTTTGTGACCTGCGCACAGCCGCCTTCGGGGTGCATGCAGTAATCAGCAGTGAATTTCACGTCTGCCGAGGTGAATGGGGTGCCATCCGACCAGGTGATGCCGGGTGCGATTTTCCAAGTGATCGAGGTCAGGTCTTCGCTGACACCGCCGTTTTCAACAGTCGGGATTTCAGAGGCCAGGAAAGGAACCATGTTGCCGTCTTGGTCATAACGCGCCAGCGGTTCGATCACCAACGAGGCTGATTCCACATCTTTCGTACCACCCGATAGGAACGGGTTCAGGATCGACGGAGCTTGCCAATAAATGATACTGACGTTGCCGTCCGATCCCCGCTCGGCGAAGGCCATCGGAGCCATTGCCGTGCTTGCAATCGCACCAAGCAAAAGGGTTTTAATTTTCATAATTTACTCCCGAATTGGACACGTTTGTGTCTCGATTATTTCCGCATGGCCTGCGGACTTGGCGTTGCCGCTTTGGGGCAAGGTTTTGATCGATAAAGATAATAGCGCTAACGTTTTTCAGCGCGCGCTCTCCCCAAAGCAGTTACGAGGGGTATCGAAACAGAACTTGCAAAAAATGCAAGTGGTGCCGTCGCGAAAATGTGTAATGCGTTTGACTTTTCCCGGTAGCCCGCCGTAGCGTTCGGCACTCAGAACAAAAATGACAACGTCAGGGGAGCGTGCGCGTGCTGGATCAGCCTATTGCACAAATCAAAAAGCTGCGGGTGGAATTTCAGACCAAGGACGGCCCTGTCGTCGGCGTCGAAGACGTCTCGTTCGAGGTCAATCCGGGCGAAACCGTTTGTATCGTTGGTGAATCGGGCTCTGGAAAGTCGGTGTCATCGCTGTCTCTGATGCGGTTGGTCGAGTTCGGCGGGGGCGAGATTGCGGGCGGCGAACTGCTGTTTGATCGCCGCGATGGCGAAGAGATGGACCTTTCCAATGCCGACCAGGATCTGATGAAACAGATTCGCGGAAACGAGATCGGGATGATCTTTCAGGAGCCGATGACCGCCCTGAACCCGGTGTTTACTGTCGGCCGCCAGTTGACCGAAGGGCTGCGCATCCACAAGGAGATGTCGAAAGCGCAGGCTGAAGAAAGGGCATTGGAACTGCTGCGTCAGGTTCGCATTCCGGAACCGGAACGCCGCCTTAAGCAATACCCGCACGAGCTGTCCGGTGGGATGCGCCAGCGTGTGGTCATCGCGATGGCCATGGCGTGCGAACCGCGCCTGTTGATCGCGGATGAACCCACCACGGCTTTGGATGTGACCATTCAGGCCGAGATTCTGGCTCTGATGGACCGTCTCAAGCGGGAAACCGGCACAGCAGTGATGTTCATCACCCACGACATGGCTGTCGTTGCCCAGATGGCTGACCGCGTGGTGGTTATGTTCCGCGGCAACAAGGTCGAAGAGGGTACCGTCAAGGAAATCTTCGAGAACCCGCAGCACGACTATACCAAGGCCCTTCTGGCCGCGGTGCCAAAGCTGGGTGAGATGCGGGGTAAATCCGCACCCGAGCCCATGAAGCTATTGGGGGTGGAGGGGCAGAATATTGCCCCCATCCCCGGCACCGAAGAGGTTCTGCTGACCGTCAAGAATCTGACGACGCGTTTTCCGGTCAAAGGCGGGCTGTTGCGGCGCACGATTTCGAACGTCCATGCAGTTGAAGACGTCTCATTCACTCTGAACAAGGGCCAGACCCTCAGCCTTGTGGGTGAATCCGGGTGCGGCAAATCCTCGGCCGGACGCTCGATCCTGCGGCTGGTCGAGCCCATGGCGGGTGAGGTCAATCTGGACGGCGTCGACGTCATGAAGCTGGATCCGTCCGGCCTGCGCAAGGCGCGGCTGGACATGCAGATGATCTTTCAGGATCCCTTCGCGTCGCTGAACCCGCAAATGCAGTTGGTGGATCAGGTGGCTGAACCGATGCGCAACTATGGGGTTGCGTCTGGATCAGAGCTGCAAGACCGCGTCGCACAGCTGTTCGACAAGGTGCAGCTGCCCCGCAGTTTCATGCGCCGTTTCCCGCATGAAATGTCAGGTGGTCAGCGTCAACGGATCGCCATTGCCCGGGCCTTGGCCCTTAACCCAAAGCTGATCATCGCGGATGAAGCCGTTTCGGCCCTCGACGTGTCGGTGCAGGCACAGGTGCTGAACCTGATGATGGAACTGCAATCCGAGCTGGGCCTGTCCTATCTGTTCATCAGCCACGATATGGCCGTGGTTGAACGGGTCAGCCATTATGTCGGGGTCATGTATCTGGGTCGCATCGTCGAGCTTGGCCCACGCGCCCGGGTCTTCGAAAACCCCCAGCATGCCTATACGCAGGCGCTGATGAAGGCAGTTCCGATCGCGGACCCCAACAAGCGGAAGTCCGAAAAAGACCTGAACTTCAAGCCGATTCCGTCTCCGATTCATCCTGTGGGCCACACGCCGAAACCTTCGCAATATCAAGAGGTTGAGCCGGGTCACTTCATCCTGACGACGGACAGCGGATACTAATACCAATGGCAAAACGCCTGACGCCGCTTGAGATCATGACCAAGCTGATCTCTTTCCCGACTGTAAGCCGCGAAACCAATCTGCCACTGGTGGATTGGGTTGAGGAATATCTGCAAGGTCACGGGATCGAATCGCATCGTTGGCCGGACCCGGACCAACCGCACAAGGCTGCGATCTTCGCGCATGTTGGTCCAATCGAAGAAGGCGCAGTGGTTCTGTCTGGTCACACTGACGTCGTGCCGGTGGATGGTCAGCCGTGGGATACGGATCCCTTGTCCGTGACCGAGAAAGACGGCAAGTATTTTGGGCGGGGCACCTGCGACATGAAGGGCTTCGATGCTTTGGCCATTTGGGCCCTTGTCGAAGCGCATCACGCCGGGGTCAAACGGCCATTGCAGCTTGCGCTCAGCTTTGATGAAGAGGTCGGCTGCACTGGTGCGCCGCCTATGATCCAGGCGATGCAGGAAGTTCTGCCCAAAGGATCCGCCGTGATCGTGGGTGAACCATCCATGATGCAGGCCGTGACAGGGCACAAAGGTGGTTTCGGCTTTGATACCCACATCACGGGATTCGAAGTTCATAGCTCGATCATGCACACAGGCATCAACGCGATTATGGAGGCCGCGCCTCTGATCGATTGGGCGAACCGGCAGAACGCAGCAAATATGGCGGCGGACCCCAGCCCGGTTGCCGCCGTGTTCGATCCGCCATGGACGACCTGCCATGTTGGCATGATTGAAGGTGGCACAGCGCACAATATTACCGCCAAGGACTGCAAGTTCATGATGGATTTCCGAACCGTGCCGGATGAATCCAAGGCGCAATGGCAGGATGCTTATTTTCAGCAGGTCCGCGCGATTGAGGCCCGTATGCAGCAAGTGCACCCCGAGGCCCGTATCGAACTTTCCGAAAACTTTTCTATCCCGGGACTCGTGCCTGAACAGGATGGTGAAGCGGAAACTCTGGTGCGCGCGTTGACGGGCGACAATGCCAGCCATGTTGTCAGCTATGGAACTGAGGCGGGGCAGTTTCAGGAAGCTGGTTATTCGGCGGTGATTTGCGGCCCCGGCGATATTGCGCAGGCCCATCAGCCGAACGAGTTCATCTCGGTCGCGCAGTTCGAAGCTGGGCAAAAGTTCATGCAGCGCTTGGTTGAAAAGCTGGGCACCTGATCCGACGTAAAGCGGTAATCGCAGCCGAAGGGGAGGTTTTGAGATGCCGGTCAAAAACAGACTTGCGGAAATGCATGGCGAGATTACCAAGTGGCGCCGTTATCTACATGCACATCCTGAGCTTATGTATGACGTTCACGAAACCGCAGCATTTGTTGCGGACCGTCTGAAAGAATTTGGTGTAGACGAGATTACTCCGGGGATTGGCAAAACTGGTGTTGTTGGAGTGATCAAAGGGCGTACGGATACGCAGGGGCGTGTCATTGGCCTGCGGGCAGATATGGATGCGCTGCCGATTGAAGAGGCAACGGGGCTGGACTATGCCTCAACCGTTTCAGGTAAGATGCACGCCTGCGGTCATGACGGTCACACCTCAATGCTGTTGGGGGCAGCGCAATATCTGGCCGAGACACGCAATTTCGACGGCACCGTGGTTCTAATCTTTCAGCCAGCCGAAGAAGGTGGCGCAGGTGGACTGGCCATGTGTCAGGACGGGTTGATGGACCGCTGGGGCATTCAGGAAGTTTATGGCATGCACAACATGCCCGGTCTTCCCGTGGGTGAGTTTGCCATTCGACCGGGTGCGCTGTTGGCTTCATCTGATGAGTTCAAAATTACCGTCACCGGCAAGGGCGGGCACGCCGCCGCGCCGCATGATGCGGTGGACACGACGCTGGTTGCCTCGCATATCGTTGTTGCGTTGCAATCCGTGGTGTCGCGCACGGTTGACCCGATCAAGCGTGTTGTCTTGACAGTTGGAACTTTCGAAACGGACAGTGTGGCGTCAAACGTGATTGCGCACACCGTGCGTTTACAGGGAACAGTTCGGACGCTGGATCCTGAATACCGCGCAATCGCGGAAGAGCGGGTGCGCCGGATTGCCGAGGATACGGCGTCGGCCTTTGGAGCCACGGCAGAGGTAGTTTGGGAGCCTGGTTACCCTGTGACCGTGAACTCGGATGCCGAAACAACGTACGCAGCCGAGGCAGCCCAAGCTGTCTCGGGTAAGGTCAACGACAGCACGGACCCGATCATGCCGTCCGAAGATTTTGCCTATATGCTTGAAGAACGGCCCGGAGCCTACATCTTTATCGGGAACGGGGACACGGCCATGTGCCATCACCCCGAATATAATTTTGATGACGACGCCATTCCCGCCGGCTGCAGTTGGTTTGCCGAGCTTGTGGAACGACGATTGCCCGTCGCATAAATCAGGGAGAATGACATGCCGATTAAAAACCGCCTTGCAGAGATGCACGATGAAATCACAGGTTGGCGGCGTGACATTCACCAACATCCGGAAATTCTGTATGACACCCACCGCACCAGCGCACTGGTTGCCGAAAAGCTGAAGGAGTTCGGCTGTGATGAGGTTGTCACTGGCATTGGTCGGACCGGTGTGGTTGGGGTCATTCGCGGCAAAAGCGACACGCAGGGCCGCGTGATCGGGCTGCGCGCGGACATGGATGCGCTGCCGATGCAGGAACAAACCGGGTTGGACTATGCCTCGAAAACAGAAAACGCGATGCATGCCTGCGGTCATGACGGGCATACGGCCATGGTTTTGGGCGCAGCGAAATACCTGTCTGAAACCCGCAATTTCGACGGAACCGCTGTGGTGATTTTCCAACCCGCCGAAGAAGGCGGCAATGGCGCAGAAGCCATGTGCAAAGACGGTTTGATGGACCGGTTCGGCATTCAGGAAGTCTATGCCATGCACAATGTTCCGGGCCTGCCCACCGGGCAGTTTGCGATCCGGTCGGGGCCATTGCTCGCGGCAGCGGATGAGTTCTCGATTCAGCTGGAAGGGCGGGGCGGTCACGCGGCGAAACCACATGAGACTGTGGATACGACGGTGATGATGTCGCAATTGATCGTGGCTTTGCAGACCATTGTGTCACGCAACGCAGACCCGATTCAGCAGGGTGTCCTGTCTGTAACGTCGGTCGAGACCTCGTCCAAAGCGTTCAATGTGATCCCGCAATCGGCGCAGATGCGCGGTACGGTGCGCACGCATTCGAACGAGATGCGCGACTTGATTGAGAAACGCCTCAAAGAGGTCGCCGAAGGGATCGCCGCGACGTTCGGTGGTTCGGTGAACGTCAATTACACGCGCGGTGTACCGGTGACGATCAATGCTGAAGAGCAAACAGGTTATGCCGAAGAGGCCGCTGTTTCTGTTGGTGGCAGTTGTGTCGAGGCTTCGATGGTGATGGGGGGCGAGGACTTCTCGTTCATGCTGGAAGAACGGCCCGGAGCCTTCATTGTTCTGGGCAACGGAGACAGCGCCGGGTTGCACCACCCGGAATACAACTTCAACGACGAGATCATCCCGATCGGGTGCTCGTGGTTTGCGGAAATGGTCGAGCGCCGGATGCCGGCGGCTTGAATTAGGAGAGAGAAGAAATGCCAGTTAAAAATCGATTTGCCGAATTACAGAATGAGATCACCGCTTGGCGACGGGATCTGCACGAAAACCCGGAAATCCTGTTTGAAACCCACCGTACCAGCGCAGTTGTGGCCGAGAAACTCAAAGAGTTCGGTTGTGATGAGGTTGTCACCGGCATCGGACGCACCGGTGTCGTGGGTGTGATCAAGGGCAAGTCGGACAGCAGGGGCAAGGTGATTGGTCTGCGCGCAGATATGGATGCGCTGCCGATTCATGAGGCGACCGGGCTGGATTATGCCTCGAAAACACCGGGTGCCATGCATGCCTGCGGTCATGACGGTCACACAGCGATGCTGTTGGGGGCGGCAAAGTACCTGTCTGAAACACGCAATTTCGATGGCACTGTGGTGGTGATTTTCCAACCCGCCGAAGAAGGCGGCGGTGGTGGCCGTGAAATGTGTGAAGACGGCATGATGGACCGCTGGAACATCCAGGAAGTCTATGGAATGCACAACTGGCCGGGTAAACCGGTTGGCAGCTTTGCCATTCGTCCTGGCTCTTTCTTTGCAGCTACTGATCAGTTCGACATCACCTTTGAAGGTCGCGGCGGGCACGCAGCCAAACCGCAAGAGACGGTGGACACGACCGTGATGACGGCGCAGGCGGTTTTGGCTTTGCAAACTATTGCGTCCCGAAATGCGGATCCGATTGATCAGGTCGTTGTGTCGGTGACGTCTTTTGAAACCTCATCAAAGGCTTTCAACGTGATCCCGCAAACTGTGCAGATCAAAGGGACCGTGCGTACCATGAGCAAGGATATGCGCGATCTGGCTGAAAAGCGGATCAATGAGATTTGCGCGGGCGTGGCAACAACGTTCGGAGGCACCGCGGACGTGACCTATATCCGTGGCTATCCAGTAATGGTGAACAGCGACGAGCAGACCGCGTTTGCAGCGGATGTGGCAAAGTCAGTATCCGGGGATTGTGAAGAGGCCCCGTTGGTGATGGGCGGCGAGGATTTCGCGTTCATGCTGGAAGAGCGTCCAGGTGCTTATATCCTTGTGGGTAACGGCGACACAGCCATGGTTCATCACCCGGAATACAATTTCAACGACGAGGCCATCCCGGCCGGTTGTAGCTGGTGGGCAGAGATTGTTGAACAACGGATGCCGGCCGCTTGATGAACAGCGTGGGGGCTCTGCCCCCACACCCCCGAGGTATTTTCAGCCAGATGAAGAAGGATCCTGTTAGTGCAGATCAAGCTCTGCACAGAGGGTTTCGATGACGGATTCAAGAGCATCTGACTGCATGTGTACGCAAGATTGCGCGGCTTTTTGTGCAGATTGCAGGGCGCTCTGGTCTGACAACCAATGCGCCACGATTTGGGAGAGTTCAGCCGCGGTTTGAACCTCGATTGCGCCGCCGGATTTAATCAGCGGGGCAAAGGTCTCGGCAAAGTTAAAGTACCCCGGACCCGTGATCACCGCAGCCCCGGCTTGAGCAGGCTCAAAAGGATTGTGGCCCCCGATTTCTTTCAGTGAGCCGCCGAGGAATACAATCGGGCACAAGGCGTACCAGGTTCCGGTTTCTCCTAGTGTATCAGCGACGTAAATTTGGGTGTTTTCTCTGATCAGTTCGCCCCTGGATCGGAAGGATGCAGGGACATCGGCATCTTTGATCAGCGTTGCAACGTCGTCTCGACGCTCTGGGTGGCGTGGGATCAACAGCAAGAGCAAGTTCGGCCAGCGCTCAAGCAGTGTCTTGTGCGCGGTCAGAATCGTTTCTTCCTCGCCCGCGTGGGTTGAGCTCGCGATCCAGACCGGGCGGTCTGCGATCTGCGTTTGGATGTCCTGCAATGTCGCTTGATCCACCGGCAGGGGATCGGACATTGCCTTTAGATTGGTGCCCGGCTGTACGCGGCTTGGTGTTGCACCGATGTCGATCAGATTGGCTGCGGTTTTGTTATTCTGGGTCAGAAACAGGTGGAATTTGGATAAAATGAAACGCGCGGTGTTAGGGCGTTTTTTCCAGCCTCTGACAGATTTTTCAGACAGGCGGGCGTTTAGAAGTGCCAGCGGGATGTTCTGCCGATGGCTTTCCACGATCAGGCGAGGCCATATTTCGCTTTCGACGAAGATGCCCGCATCGGGCCGCCAATGAGAGAGAAAGCGAGTTACGGGGCCTGCGGAATCCAGCGGTGGGTATTGATGCCGCGTTCGGGGCGGCAAACGTTTGGCGATCAGTGCGGCAGAGGTGGGCGTACCTGAGGTGATCAGGAACTCGGCATCCGGTAGACGGTCAGCCAACCGTTTGATCAGGCTGAGGATCGACAGGCTTTCGCCGACGCTGGCGGCATGAAACCAGATCAGACGCCCAGATGGACGGGGCAGGCTTGCGTGGCCAAGCCGCTCTCTTTCTCGTTGTTCAGGTACATCGGCTGCGCGTAGCTTGTTGCGCACGGTTCGCCATGCCAAAGGTTGCACAAGAGCAGTAGAGCCGCAGTACAGTCTGTACAGCAGCGTCGGGCGGTCGTCTGCGCCGGGCATGTCAGCCGCCTGTATGGCTCATGTGACGGCTCATCTGGCCATCGACAGCCTGACGGGAATAGTCGAAGTCGTGACCCTTTGGCTTGAGGTTGATCGCGGCCCGAATTGCGTCCTCTAGTGGCGCTTCGCTTTCGGGGTGATCGCGCAGCGGGGCGCGCAGATCGGCCATATCTTCCTGGCCCAAACACATATACAGCTCGCCGGTACAGGTCAGGCGCACGCGGTTACAGCTTTCGCAAAAGTTATGAGACAGCGGTGTGATGAACCCGATCTTTTGGCCTGTTTCCTCTAGGCGAACATAGCGGGCCGGGCCACCGGTGCGTTCGGCCAAGTCGGTAACGGAATAGTGGTTTTCGTATTCTTTGCGCACGTCCTTAAGCGACCAATATTGATCCAGACGGTCTTCGTTGCCGATGTCGCCCATGGGCATGACCTCGATCCAGGTCAGGTCCATGTCGCGTTCGGCACACCATTCGGTAATCTTTGGCAGCTCGGGCTCGTTGAACCCTTTCAATGCAACCGCGTTGATTTTGATCCGCAAGCCTGCTTTCTGCGCGGCGTCGATGCCGTTCAGGACTTGTTTCAAGCGCCCCCAGCGCGTGACTTTGGCGAATTTGTCATCGTCCAACGTATCCAGCGAAACATTCACCCGCCGCACACCTGCGGCATAGAGGTCCTCTGAGAAGCGATGCAATTGCGAACCGTTTGTGGTCAGCGTGAGTTCTTTCAGTGCGCCGCTGTCCAGGTGACGGGTCATGGCGTTGAAGAAAGTCATGATATTGCGGCGGACCAAGGGCTCTCCGCCCGTAATGCGCAACTTCTCCACACCCATCTTCACAAAGGTCGAGCACATCCGATCCAGCTCTTCCAGCGTTAGCAGGTCTTTCTTGGGCAGAAAGGTCATGTTCTCGGACATGCAATACACGCAGCGGAAATCGCAGCGGTCCGTGACGGAAACGCGGAGATACGTGATGGCGCGGGCAAACGGGTCGATAAGCGGAGCTGTCATGGCGTAATAGGTAAAGCCGGAACCGGGTCCCGACAAGGGTGAACTGTGCTTTGCGCTGGTACAGATGCGCGCAGGGCTGTAGGATTTGGGCATGAAGAAAGCACTTGTAATTCTGTGTGTGTTGGCCGCCGGTTGCGATACAGTCCGGTCCACCACCGACCGCGTCTTCGGACGAAGCGACGCACCCGAGCAGACCGTTGCCGAGGATGAGACCGCGACCGCTGTTTCCGAGGAAGTTCTGCAGCCGGAACCTGTTTCAGCGCGCCCCAGTTGGGCTGGGGCCAGAACCACTATTGCCGGGTTGGGAGACCCGACCACGCCGGGGCGTTGGATGCAGACACCCTTGGTCGAAAGCGAGGTAACAGCGCGCGTAGTGGTGCCAAGAACTGGGGCACAAGCCTATATCACTCTGGTTCCGATCCCGGGCCCTGCCAGCGGTGGCAGCCGGTTGTCGCTGGACGCCATGCGAGCTTTGCTGGTGCCGCTGGATGAACTGGTTGAGGTCGACGTCTACGCCAACTGATCCTTCAGATACTTGCCGGCTTCACGGTGGGCAAATGGCTTCATCGCGTTGCCGTATTCTTCCAGGAATGCAATCACGCGATCTGGGTCATGCTTGGACAGCTCACGCAGCCACCAAGCGATGGCCTTCTGGATGAACCAGTCGCGATCTGGGACATATCCGGCAGCCCAGCTTAGAATCCGATCGCGGCGCTGCAGGTCTTCCGGCTTGGGGTGGTTCTGTTTTGTCCAGGGCAGAGTTGCAACCAGCGCGGCGCGGCGGGTCCACATATGGTCAGATAGGGCCCACTGTTCAACTTCGTCCAGTCGATCAGGGTTAGCTGAAAGCCGCTTTTGCATTGCTGTGCTGGCGTGGTCGGCGATAGCCCAGGCATCGAAATCAGGCAGCCAGCTTTGCAAAAGGTCCCAAACCGCGTCATCTGGCCGGATGCGCGCCTGAGTCAGCAACTTGGCCGCTAAAACGCGAGCTTCGTGAATGTTGGTCTGCCACAGTCCGTTTGCCACTTCGACACGCGCGGCGACGTCCAGTTCTGTTCGCCATGCTTTGCTCAGGTCGTTCAAAACGGGGTTCGCGACACCAAGATAGACGCGATCCACCTTGTGGTAGCTGGCCATTTGATCCGCACGCTCAGCGTCGGCATGGGCTTTGATTTGATCGAGGAGCCTGGCGGACATCAGATCAGACCGGAACGCCGGTGGGCTTGCCGTCGATTGTCTGCCCGTTTTTCTCTGCCCAGTAGGCGCGGATTTCGTTGTCGGATTTTCCGTCGACCCATTTCTGCATTGTATCGCGTTCGGACTGGAACTCCATGAATGGAACGGCATAGCCACACGAAGTCTGAACTATTTCTATGGACTGGTCATAGATTTGCCGCGCGCTGCGATGATGTGGGAAAAGGTCAGCCAGTTCGTCCCAACCTTCATCCCCGACATGAAGGGTTTGCGCCGTTCCATAGGTGCGCAGGATCAGGGGCCGGGTGCTGAACGAACACCACATCAGCGTCATGCGGTTGACCTGCATCAGGTGGCCTGCTGTTTCGTTGCCACTGCCGGTAAGGTTCATCCAGACGATGCGGTTGGGCCCCAATACCCGCAGCGAGTCCATCCCTTTCGGGGAAATATTGACCTGTCCCTCAGCTCCGGCGGTGCCGACGAAGAACATATGCTGATCTTCGATGAATTTCCGGTGCGCATCTTCGAGCTGAGGGAATTGTTTGGCCATGGTTCACTCTACCGTTACTGATTTTGCCAGATTGCGGGGCTGATCCACATCGGTGCCCTTGGCGACGGCAGTGTGATAGGCCAGCAGCTGTGCAGGAACGGAATAAAGGATCGGTGTCAGATTGTGATGGACATGGGGCATGCGGATCTTGCTCCAAACCTCATCCCCGGCTTCGGCGATACCGTCATCATCCGACACAAGGATCACTTTACCTTTGCGCGCCATGACTTCTTGCATGTTTGAAACGGTCTTGTCGAACACAGTATCCCGCGGGGCCATGACAACCACAGGCATGTGCTTGTCGATCAGGGCGATGGGGCCGTGCTTCAGCTCTCCCGACGCGTAACCTTCGGCGTGAATGTAGCTGATTTCCTTCAGTTTCAACGCACCTTCCAGAGCCAGAGGATACATCAGGCCACGGCCCAGAAACAGAACGTCACGTGCTTCAGACAAGCGCTGGGCGGCTTTGCGGATCGCCCGGTTCTGGTCCAGCGCCGCGTTCAGAACAGTTGGCAATCCGCGGAGCGCCGCAGCGTGATCGGCAATTTCTTCGTCTGTCATCGTGCCCCGGTCAGCAGCGGCCTTCAAAGCCAGCATCAACAGCACGCTCAACTGACAGGTGAATGCCTTGGTCGAGGCCACACCAATCTCGACACCGGCATGGATCGGCAGAGCGATATCGCTTTCGCGCGCAATCGAGCTTTCCGGGACGTTCACAACTGAAACGATCTTCTCGGCCTTGCCTTCGCAATAACGCAATGCGGCCAGCGTGTCGGCGGTTTCGCCCGACTGGCTGACAAACAGCGCCAGAGTTCGGTCGGTGATCGGAGGTTCGCGATAGCGGAACTCGCTGGCGATATCGACCTCAACCGGCATCTTGGCCAGTTGCTCGAACCAGTATTTGGCAGTCAAGCAGGCATAAAAAGCAGTGCCACAGGCTACCATGGTCAGGCGGTCCAGCTTGCTGAAATCCAGATCTGTATCGGGCAACACCACCCGGTCTCCGCTGGTGGGCAGGTAGGACCGGATTGCTTCGGCCACAACGATGGGCTGTTCGGCAATTTCTTTGGCCATGAAGTGCTTGTGTTCGCCCTTGTCCGCGCGTGTATGATCCAGCTTGATCTTGCGCTTTTCGCGGTTGGCCAACTCGCCAGCTTCGGTTCGGATTTCCAGCGAAGTGCGGGTCAGAACCGCACGGTCGCCCTCCTCAAGATACGTGATCTGATTGGTCAACGGCGCCAGCGCGATGGCGTCAGATCCGACATACATCTCACCATC
The DNA here is from genome assembly GCF_013110855.1 of Ruegeria sp. HKCCD4884. Classification (NCBI taxonomy): domain Bacteria; kingdom Pseudomonadati; phylum Pseudomonadota; class Alphaproteobacteria; order Rhodobacterales; family Roseobacteraceae; genus Ruegeria; species Ruegeria sp. HKCCD4884. The sequence goes on along the minus strand of NZ_WVRJ01000003.1, from coordinate 76,648 downwards.
GCCATGGCCAATGGCCAGCGGTGATCCCTTGCGGGCGGCCACGATCAGGTCGTCTTCACCGTCGAACAGAAAGGCTAGTGCAAACGCCCCTTCCAACTGCTCGATAGTCTTGAACGCAGCTTCAACCGGCGACAGGCCCGCGTTGAGGTGATGCTCGGTCATCAGGGCTACGGTTTCCGTATCAGTCTCGGTCTGGAAATCGACGCCATGTTCCGCCAGTTCGGCCCGTAACTCACGATAGTTTTCAACGATGCCATTATGCACCACGGCCACAGGCCCCGCCTTGTGCGGATGCGCATTGTTGACCGAAGGCGCGCCATGTGTGGCCCAACGGGTGTGGCCGATGCCGGATTTGCCGGGCAACGGGTCATGCACCAGCAGATCGCTGAGGTTAACCAGCTTACCGACCGCGCGCCGTCGACCCAACGCGCCATCATTGACTGTTGCTATCCCGGCGCTGTCATAGCCGCGATACTCCAGCCGTTTCAAAGCCTCTACCAGAATAGGGGCCGCCTCGTGCTGCCCCAGAACACCTACTATTCCACACATAACCTCAGGCCTCTTTATCGCGGCGAGCCTTCTTCGCCTTCAACATATCAAACAATTTACGCGCATATCCGGGTTTGTTTTCCTGCTTGGCGCGAGCCACAGCCAACGCGTCAGGTTCCACATTCTTGGTCACGACTGTGCCCGTTGCGGTCATCGCGCCATCACCCACGGTCACAGGGGCCACAAGCATGGTGTTCGACCCAATAAAGACGTTCTCACCAATGGTGGTCTTGTGCTTCATCACGCCGTCATAGTTGCAGGTGATCGTACCAGCGCCGATATTTGTCGCAGCCCCCACCGATGCATCGCCGATGTAGCTCAGGTGGTTGACCTTCGCGCCTTCGGCAATTTCAGCATTCTTGATTTCGACGAAATTGCCAACGCGTGTGTTTTCCGCAAGCTCGGCACCGGGGCGCAGACGAGCGTAGGGCCCGATGATAGCGCCACGGCTGACATGGCATCCTTCCAGATGCGAAAACGCCCGGATCGTCGCACCACTTTCTACCGTAACACCGCGCCCGAAAACCACATTGGGTTCAATCACCGTATCGCGCCCGATCACGGTATCGGAGGCCAGATACACTGTTTCAGGGGCCATCAAGGTAACGCCCATGTCCAACAGCTCAGCGCGGGCACGTGACTGGAACACCGCATCCGCCGCGGCCAGATCCGCGCGCGAATTCACACCCAGCGTTTGTGCCTCGTCACAGGCGACGGCGGTCACGTTCAGCCCACGTTTACCTGCGATTTCCACCACGTCTGTCAGATAGTATTCACCCGAAGCGTTGTCGTTGCTGACATCATCGATCAGTGAAAACAACAGCTGCGCGTCACAGGCGAGAAGTCCCGAGTTACAAAAGGTTAGCGCCCGTTCTTCATCAGTGGCGTCTTTAAATTCGACAATGCGTTCCAGGCTGTCGCCCTTCATCACCAACCGACCATAACGTGCGGGGTCGGCAGCTTCGAACCCGAGAATGACCAGATCGTTCCGCGACCGCGCCTCGATCATCCGTTCCAGCGTGTCCGGTTGTAGAAACGGGGTGTCGCCGTAAAGAACCACAACATCGCCCTCAAACCCTTCCAGCGCTTGCCGCGCCTGAGCAACTGCGTGAGCAGTGCCTTGCTGTTCTTCCTGAACGGCGATCTGCGTCTCTTCGTCTTCGCCCTGCGCCACCTTTGCCACAGTTTCGGACCCGTGGCCGGTGACGATCACTGTACGCTCGGGCGACAGCACGGACCCGGCGCGCATCGCGTGAACAAGCATCGGCACTTGGGCGATGGGATGCAGGACTTTGGGAATATCCGAATTCATCCTGGTGCCTTTTCCGGCGGCAAGGATGACAAGGGCAATGCTCATGAAATCGTTTTCTCTTTGTGTTTTGGTGCCGACCGTTTTATCCGCTGAGGGCAAAGGCGCAAGCCGTTCGGCCATCAAACAAGATTGCCGATTGAAACAGGACACGGCGAAAACCTGCCGAATAAGGAGGCTAAATGCGTACAGTCATTTTCGATCTGGACGGCACTTTGGCGGATACATCGGGCGATTTGCTGGCCGCGGCGAACCATTGTTTTCGCGAAATGGGGCACGGTGACGTGCTGGTCCAGGGACAGGATTCTGGTATCGCGCTGCGCGGTGGGCGCATGATGTTGACCCATGGGCTAAAGCGCGTTGGTGCCTTTGATGAGGATACGGTCCACGCCTATTACCCGGTGCTGCTTGAAGCTTATGCTCAGGATATCGATACCCATACCAGCTTTTACCCGGGCGCGTTGCAGGCGGTCGAGATGCTCAGCAACGCGGGATACGGTGTTGGCATATGCACGAACAAACCGGAGCATTTGGCTGAATTGTTGCTGACCCGCATGGGGGTGCGAGACCGTTTTGCTTCGTTGGTCGGGGCAGATACGTTGCCGGTCCGCAAACCTGACCCAGCCCCTCTGCGTGAGGCTGCACGTCGCGCTGGGGGCGACCCTGATTTTTGCGTGCTGATCGGAGACTCGGATACGGACCGCAACACCGCCAAAGCCGCAGGTGTTCCGTCGGTCCTCGTGACCTTCGGCCCGTCAGGGGATGACATGGCGGCATTGGAACCCGAGGCCTTGCTGCATCATTTTGACGATTTACCTTCCCTTGTGCCTGCCTTGATTGGTGCGGCGGCGTAACGTCTTGACCGAACCTTGTCGGAGCCTCAGAACGAGATCATGACCGAAAAATTCTCAGGCAATTTCACGCAGCAGGAACCCCTTCCCGAGGACGCGATTGAGGCGGCTTTGGCCGTTTTGCGCCACGGGCGTCTGCATCGATATAACGTGGCAGCGGGCGAGTTGGGCGAAACGGCCTTGCTGGAGCAGGAATTCGCGGCGCAGATGGGGGCAAAATACTGTCTGGCTGTGTCGTCTGGCGGCTATGCGCTGGCCACCGCCCTTCGTGCGGTTGGGGTTCAGCCCGGCGATCCCGTTCTGACCAACGCTTTCACGCTGGCCCCGGTGCCAGGGTCGATTGCTTCGGTTGGTGGGCGGGCCATCTTCGTGGGCGTGACGGAAAGCCTGACCATCGATTTGGACGACCTCGAGCGCAAGCTGGGGCAGGCGCGCGTGCTGATGCTGAGCCATATGCGGGGTCATCTGTGTGACATGGACCGACTTATGCAGATGTGCGACGCCGCCGGGGTGATCGTGATTGAAGACTGCGCGCACACGATGGGCGCGGCCTGGCACGGCCAGTTGTCGGGGCGGCAGGGCGCAATCGGCTGCTATTCCTGTCAGACGTACAAGCACGTCAACTCGGGTGAGGGCGGTTTGCTTGTCACCGATGACGAAGAATTGGCGGCCAAAGCCACGATGCTGTCAGGGTCCTACATGCTGTACGAGCGCCACCTGGCCGCGCCGGGGCCCGAGGTGTTCGATCGGATCAAATACACCACGCCAAACGTTTCCGGTCGCATGGACAATTTGCGGGCTGCGATCCTGCGTCCGCAATTGCGGGATCTGGACCGTCAAGTGGAGCGTTGGAATGAGCGCTATCGCGAGATCGAGACCGGGTTGCGTGGCACACCGGGTTTAACCATGGTTGAGCGGCCCGAGGAGGAAACCTATGTAGGGTCTTCGATCCAGTTCCTGCTGTTGGATTGGTTGCCCGAACGGATCGCCGACGTGATCAGCCGTTGCGCGGCGCGTGGGGTCGAGCTGAAATGGTTTGGGGGGGCAGAGCCAACCGGGTTCACGTCACGGTATGACAGTTGGCGCTATTTCGACAGTGAGCGTATGCCGGAAAGTGATCGAGTTCTGGCTGGTGTCATGGACATGCGTGTACCTCTGACGTTTTCATTGGAAGACTGCCAATTGATTGCGCGCATTATCCGGGCCGAGGTCGGCGCGGTCTACCAATCGTAACCATGTGGAGTGCGCTTGCTGCGCACGCTCAATCTATTGCATCGCCGCCCGTATGGGCGGCGTTTTGCGTTTTGGCTGGTTCACAAAGATTGACCGGGCTCGGATTCGCTGGTAATCGTTTATTGAACACTTGTTCATTAACGCGAAGGGAGGGCACAGATGTTCATGGCCACGATGAAGTTCGATCTGGGTGAGGATGTGAATGCCCTGCGCGAGATGGTGCATCGCTGGGCACAGGAACGGGTCAAGCCGATGGCGGCTGAGATCGACCTTACCAACGCCTTTCCGAACGAGTTGTGGAAAGAGATGGGAGAGCTTGGCCTTTTAGGTGTTACTGTGCCCGAAGAATATGGCGGTGCGGGTATGTCCTATCTGGCGCACACCATCGCGGTCGAAGAGGTCGCGCGGGCCTCGGCATCGGTTTCCCTGTCATACGGGGCGCATTCGAACCTCTGCGTGAACCAGATCAAGCTGAACGGTAACGAAGAGCAGAAGCAGAAATATCTTCCGCGACTGATCTCAGGCGAGCATGTGGGCGCGTTGGCCATGTCTGAACCTTCGGCCGGGTCTGATGTGGTGTCGATGAAGCTGCGGGCGGAAAAACGGAACGATCATTACCGTCTGAATGGGAACAAATACTGGATCACCAACGGGCCGGACGCAGATACTCTGGTCGTTTACGCCAAGACAGATCCGGATGCCGGGTCAAAGGGGATCACGGCCTTTCTGATCGAGAAAGAAATGAAAGGGTTCTCGACCTCACCTCATTTCGACAAGCTGGGGATGCGCGGGTCGAACACGGCTGAACTCATCTTTGAAGACGTCGAGGTGCCGTTCGAGAACGTGCTGGGTGAAGAGGGGAAAGGCGTGGCCGTGCTCATGTCGGGGCTGGACTATGAACGCGTGGTCCTGGCTGGGATCGGTACGGGTATCATGGCCGCTTGTCTGGATGAGGTGATGCCTTATCTGGCCGAGCGCAAACAGTTCGGCAAACCCATCGGCAGCTTCCAGTTAATGCAGGGCAAGATCGCCGACATGTACACGGCGATGAACTCGGCGCGGGCTTATGTGTACGAGGTCGCCAAGGCGTGTGATCGGGGGGATGTGACGCGTCAGGATGCGGCGGCGTGTTGCCTTTACGCTTCGGAACAGGCGATGGCGCAGGCGCATCAGGCGGTTCAGGCGCTGGGTGGGGCTGGCTTTCTGTCCGATGCGCCAGTAAGCCGGATCTTCCGTGATGCCAAGCTGATGGAGATCGGCGCGGGCACCAGCGAGATTCGCCGGATGCTGATTGGTCGTGAGCTGATGGCTGAAATGCTCTGAACACAAAAAACGCCCTGCGGACGAGGGAACCGCAGGGCGCTTGAAAGACAGGATCAGAACTTATGGACGTAGGAAACGCCGACAAGGAACGGATCGATTTCCGCGGTGCCGATTGGGGCGCCGTTCAAAGTCACGTCCGAGTCGATGTCGAACCAACGTACGTTCAGACGGACCGCGCCATTGTCGCTGACCATGTAGTCCAGACCGGCCTGCAGCGAAACACCGAAGGAGTCATCGACCTTGAGATCGCCCAGAGCGGTCTGTTCGTCAAAGAAGATGGTGTAGTTCAGGCCGGCACCAACATAGGGTTTCCACGCGCTATTGGTCGGGAAGTGATAGTTCACCGACAGGGTGGGGGGCAGGTGCTTGACCGTAGCCGCATCAACACCGCCCAAGGCGATTGTGTGTTTGAACGGGGTTGCGGCCAGAAGTTCGATACCCAGGTTGTCACGGATAAAGTATTCAGCGGTGAAGATCGGGCGCGTATCTGCGTCGATGGTGGCAGGTGCACCTGCAATCGTGCCGTTGTCGGATTTCGGGTCCAGATAACCCACACCGACGCCGACGGTCCAGTCACCTTGCGATTGAGCAAACGCAGGGGCGGCCATTGCAACCAGCGCGGTGGACAGGGTCAATGCGGCGAGCTTTTTGGTCATTGTTTTGCCTTTGGTTCTGTTGATGCGTCTGACGTCGCAGAACAGAGCCTTGAGCACTCTGATCTGCATCAAATTCCTGTGAAAGCTGGTGGCGACGAGATTCAGGGAAGTGACAGCAAAATAAGGAGAATTTGCCGTGCTAACCCCTGAGCGCATACCGGGTTTGCGCCCAGGGGGCGGCTGGGACCTGCCAGATCGGCTCAACATGGCGCAGCAATGCCTGCGCCATGCAAAAGATCAGGTGGCGGTTGTTGATCTGACTGGTTCGGATCCCCGCAATGTCACCTATGGCCAACTGGATCAGATGGCGGATGATCTTGCCCGCGCGCTGTTGCGCCGCGTACAGCCCGGAGATCGCGTCGGCGTGTTGCTCAGCCAGTCCCCCTGGTGTGCCGCCGCCCATCTGGCCATTTGGAAGATCGGGGCGATCTCAGTTCCGCTGTTCAAACTGTTCAAACAAGATGCCCTGCGGTCGCGGGTCGGCGATGCTGGAGCCAAAATTGTGCTGACCGATGCCGAAGGCGCTGATCTGCTGGGCGATCTGGCCGAGGCTTTGATTGCATCTGAAGTAGGCGAGGCGGGCCAATCCCTGCCGTTCGCCGACACAGGCCCCAATGATCCGGCGGTGCTGATCTATACTTCGGGCACCACCGGCAGCCCAAAGGGGGCTTTGCACGGGCACCGGCTGCTGACTGGGCATTTGCCGGGTGTCTCGATCAGTCATAACCATTTGCGTGAGGGCGATTGCCTGTGGACTCCGGCAGATTGGGCATGGATCGGCGGTTTGTTCGATGTGCTAATGCCGGGCCTGGCGCTTGGTATTCCCGTGGTCGCGGCGCGGCTTGAGAAATTCACGCCCGAAGCCTGCGCCGATATTGTCGCACGCGGCGGGGTGCGCAACGTGTTTTTCCCTCCTACAGCCTTGCGGATGCTGAAAGCGGCAGATCAGGGCATTCCCGGCCTGCGCTCGGTCGCGTCCGGGGGCGAGCCCTTGGGGGCCGAGATGCTGGCCTGGGGTCAAAAGGCGTTTGGTCTGACGATCAATGAATTCTACGGCCAGACAGAATGTAATATGGTCGTGTCCTCTTGCGCCGAGGATTTCCCAGTGCAGCCCGGCTGCATCGGCAAACCCGTGCCGGGGCATGAGGTGGCGGTGATTGACGAGAAAGGCAACCCAACGACCGAGGAAGGCGACGTGGCGATCCGGCGCGGCTCGGCTTCGATGCTGCTGGAATACTGGAACAGGCCCGAGGCGACGGCTGAGAAATTCCGAGGCGATTGGTTGATCACCGGAGATCGCGGCGTTTGGGAGGGCGACTACCTGCGCTTTGTCGGACGCGACGACGACGTAATTACCTCAGCCGGATACCGCATCGGCCCTGCCGAGATCGAGGATTGCCTGCTGACCCACCCGGCGGTGGCGACCGTGGGTGTGGTCGGCAAACCCGACCCGCTGCGGACCGAGATCGTCAAGGCGTATGTGGTGTTGAAACCGGGGGCTGCGGCTGCAGAGCGTGAGTTGCAGGATTGGGTCAAAGATCGTCTGGCGCATTACTCCTACCCGCGTGAGGTGGCGTTTCTGGAGGAACTGCCGATGACGGTGACGGGGAAGGTGATCCGGAAGGAACTGAAGGCGCGTGCGGCGGGGGAAGGGGTGCTATGATGAAGAGCTTATACGTCGCGACTTCGTTCGTCGTTGCCTGCATTGCAGCGCCAGCTGTGAGCTTGGCAGACCAAAGTAGTCCCTATGCTTGGACAGAACGCTGCCTTGCAAGTGCAGAAGGCAAACTGGATCAGGCTGGAAAAACACAAGAGTGTATAGCGGTGATCCTAGGCTATTGTCGATTTTCCACAGACAGTCATTCTTGCTTTAAAAACTTGGCTTCAAATTTCGTAGACCGGTCCAAAGCAAATGTGGATGGTCTTCCAGAAAACCTGGAGGCTTTGTCCCAGCAAAAACACTTCTATCAAAAGCGATTGGAGCTTTTGAACAACACAAGCGTTGCCAGTCGTTGTGAAACACCAAGCTTTGACACGGAATGTGCTGCCTTAGTGTCTTTCGGACGTTACCTGGGAGCGGTGTCTTTGGCCGATTGGGTGGAAAAGAGGGAGGAGAGCCAATGAAGCTCACGAGTAAAGCAATAACAACCTCTGAAGGCTTCAAAGCAAACCGCGCGGCCCATCTCGACGCGCTGGCCCAAATCTCAGCTGCTGCCGAAGCGGCACGCATGGGCGGGGGCGAGAAATCTCGCGCGCGGCATGAATCACGGGGCAAGATGCTGCCTCGGCGCAGGGTCGCGAACCTTTTGGACGCGGGCTCTCCGTTTCTGGAAATCGGTGCTACGGCGGCGCATGGGATGTATGGCGATGCCGCGCCTTGTGCTGGGGTGATCGCCGGCATCGGCCGGGTGCAGGGGCGTGAGGTCATGGTGGTCTGCAACGACGCCACTGTAAAGGGCGGCACGTATTACCCGCTGTCGGTGAAGAAACACCTGCGCGCGCAAGAGATTGCCGAGGAAAATCATCTGCCCTGCATCTATCTGGTCGATAGCGGCGGTGCGAACCTGCCAAATCAGGATGAGGTCTTCCCTGACCGCGACCACTTTGGCCGCATTTTCTACAATCAGGCGCGGATGAGCGCGAAGGGGATCGCTCAGATCGCGGTGGTGATGGGGTCGTGTACGGCGGGCGGGGCTTATGTGCCCGCGATGTCTGATGTGACGATCATCGTGAAAGAGCAGGGCACGATTTTTCTGGCTGGGCCACCTCTGGTTAAGGCCGCGACGGGCGAGGTCGTCAGTGCCGAGGAACTGGGTGGGGGAGACGTCCACACCCGCTTGTCCGGCGTGGCGGATTACCTGGCCGAGGATGACGCGCACGCGCTGGCGCTCGCACGGCGGGCCGTGGCGTCGTTGGGCGGTGCCGGGCTGAAGTCCGGCCTACAGTTTGAATCCCCTGAAGAGCCTGCTTACGACCCCGAAGAGATTCTTGGCGTCGTCCCCGCCGATCTGCGCACGCCCTACGACATCCGCGAGGTCATTGCGAGGCTGGTTGATGGCTCTCGGTTCGATGAGTTCAAACCGCGCTTTGGCGACACGTTGGTAACCGGGTTCGCCCATGTCAAAGGCTGCCCGGTCGGCATAATTGCCAACAATGGTGTGTTGTTTTCCGAGGCCGCTCAGAAGGGCGCGCATTTTATGGAGCTGTGTTCGCAGCGACAGACGCCGATCGTGTTCCTGCAGAACATCACCGGCTTCATGGTGGGACGGAAATACGAAAACGAAGGCATCGCCCGGCACGGGGCCAAGATGGTAACGGCGGTGGCGACGACCTCGGTACCCAAGATTACCATGCTGGTGGGCGGCTCGTTCGGGGCTGGGAACTATGGCATGGCCGGTCGGGCCTATCAGCCAAGGTTCTTGTGGACATGGCCGAACTCGCGCATTTCCGTGATGGGCGGTGAGCAGGCGGCAGGGGTTTTGGCCACAGTCAAACGTGACGGGATCGAACGGCAAGGCGGCACATGGTCGGCCGAAGAAGAGGCCGAGTTCAAACGCCCAACGCTGGAGATGTTCGAAGAACAATCGCACCCGCTCTACGCCTCGGCGCGGCTCTGGGATGACGGCATCATCGATCCGCGCAAGTCGCGCGACGTACTGGCCCTGTCGCTGAGTGCGGCGCTGAACGCACCTATTGAGGAGACACGTTTCGGCGTGTTCAGGATGTAAGATGAGCGTGAGCTTGAAAACCCTTACGGCCCGCTATCCCGGCGCTCAGACATTCAAATTTGGCGACAACGCAGAGCTGAGCGCCGAACTTCTGGCATTGGTTCGCAGTGGCCGCAAAACAGCGACCTGCGACGCGCTGAGTAACTATCCTGAAGGCAGCTTAGAAATGCCCAAGCCGGGTCGCTGCGATATTGCGCTGAACTGGGACGATACACCGGCATTGGTCATTGAAACCCAGGATGTTTCAATTCAGCGGTACTGCGATGTGACCGAGGATTTCGCTTTGGCGGAAGGTGAGACTGAAACGCTCGAAGAATGGCAAGACCATCATCGTCGCTATTTCCAACGAAACGGTGGGTTTGATCCCGAGATGAAACTCGTGTGCGAACGGTTTCGACTGGTGAAAGACTTGGCCTTGGAAGGGTGAAAAAGATGTTCAACAAAATCCTGATTGCCAACCGGGGAGAGATCGCCTGCCGCGTGATGGAAACCGCTCAGAAGATGGGCGTTTCCTGCGTTGCGGTGTATTCGGACGCGGACGCCGCGGCCAAGCATGTGCAGATGGCGGATCAGGCCGTGCAAATCGGCGGTGCGGCCCCGGCTGAGAGTTATCTGAAAAGCGATGTGATCATTCAGGCCGCGTTGGATACGGGTGCGCAGGCGATCCATCCCGGCTATGGGTTTCTGTCCGAAAACCCGGATTTCGTGGATGCGGTCGAGGCCGCAGGGCTGACATTCATTGGTCCGTCAGCGGATGCGATCCGCAAGATGGGTCTGAAAGATGCGGCCAAGGTTCTGATGGAGCAAGCCGGTGTTCCGGTGGTTCCGGGCTATCACGGTGACAATCAGGACCCTGAACACTTGGCGGGCGCAGCGGATACCATCGGGTATCCCGTTCTGATCAAAGCCGTGGCAGGCGGTGGCGGCAAGGGGATGCGTCTTGTCGAGCGGCCCGAGGATTTCGCGTCTGCTTTGGACAGCGCCCGGGGCGAGGCAAGGACAGCGTTCGGCAACGACGCAGTATTGGTCGAGAAATTCGTCGCCAAACCGCGCCATATCGAGGTGCAGGTTTTTGGTGACGGCACCCATGCGGTGCATTTGTTTGAACGCGATTGCTCTCTGCAGAGGCGACATCAGAAGGTGATCGAAGAGGCTCCGGCCCCCGGCATGACGCCTGAAATGCGCGAGGCGATGGGGCAGGCGGGCGTGCGTGCTGCCGATGCGATTGGATACAAAGGCGCGGGCACGGTTGAATTCATCGTGGACGCCTCGGACGGCCTGCGCCCGGACAGGTTCTGGTTCATGGAGATGAACACACGCCTGCAGGTGGAACACCCCGTGACCGAAGCGATCACTGGTGTTGATCTTGTCGAATGGCAACTACGCGTCGCGGCGGGTGAGAGCTTGCCGAAGCAACAGGAAGACTTGTCAATTCAGGGCCATGCGTTCGAGGCACGGCTTTATGCGGAAGACGTCCCGAAAGGGTTTCTGCCCGCGACAGGAACGCTGACACATCTGAGTTTCCCATCCAATTGTCGCGCTGACAGTGGCGTGCGGGCCGGGGATACGATCAGTCCCTGGTATGACCCGATGATTGCCAAGGTGGTTGTGCAAGGGCCGACCCGCTCTGTCGCACTTGAGACGTTGCACCGTGTGTTACAGACAACCAAAGTGGGGGGCACCGTAACAAACCTTGCCTTCTTGGGGGCGTTGACCCGTCATGCGGGGTTTGCCTCGGGCGATGTGGATACGGGTTTGATCGGGCGGGACCTTGAGACATTGGTTCAGGAACCAGAACCTTCAGTCGAGGCAGTTGTTGCTGCGGCGATGACAGCTTTGGAGCTGGTGAATGTCGCACCTGAAACCGGGTTCTGTCTTTGGGCTCCGTTACATCGCGCCGTGCAACTCTCCGCTGAGGGCGAAACCTTGGATCTGGATGTGCAAGTCGACGGACCGGATCGTCAGATTTGGCAAATGGGAGAGGATCGCGTCTTGGCCGAGCGGACCTCGGATCGCTGGACACTGAACGGTGCGCCGATGCCAGACGTTTCCGTAATTGGGTCGACCCTGACCGTGTTCTCGGACTATGGCCGCAGCTTCGACCTGATCGACCCGCTGGACAGGGATTCCAGTGCCACAGGCGACACCAACGTGATCGAGGCCCCGATGCCAGGTCTGGTCAAAGCGGTCTTTGCGACAGCGGGTCAGGCCGTGCAAGAGGGTGATCGCCTGGCCATTCTTGAAGCTATGAAGATGGAGCATTCCCTGCTGGCGGCGCGTGACGGCGTTGTCGCCGAGGTGCTGGTTGAAGAGGGTACTCAGGTCGAGGCCGGGGCAGCGCTGGTGCGTTTGGAGGAAGAGTGATCTGTACCCGCAACGTCGCACGTGGCACGGTCGGGCAATCCGTAGTGGAAAGTGAATAAGCCGGGAGGAGCGCAGACATGGGTGATCAGGTCGAGATTTATGAGGTAGGGCCGCGCGATGGGCTGCAGAACGAAAAAAATGAGATACCGGTCGCTGACAAGGTTGCTCTGATCAACAGCCTCAGCCGGGCCGGGTTCCGCCGGATTGAAGTCGCAAGCTTTGTGTCCCCAAAATGGGTGCCGCAGATGGCCGGGTCGGCGCAAGTCCTGGCCGGGATCAACCGTGTGGATGGAATCCGCTACGCGGCGCTAACGCCCAATATGCGCGGGTATGAGGATGCGCTGGCGGCCAAGGCAGACGAGATTGCCGTGTTTGCTTCGGCCTCCGAGGGTTTTTCCAAAGCCAATGTCAACGCTTCAATCGAGGAATCGATAGAGCGGTTCACGTCGATTCTTGAAGCAGCGCGCCACATCGACCTGCCGGTCCGTGGTTACGTCTCTTGCGTGACCGATTGCCCCTACGATGGTCCGACCCCGCCCGAGAAGGTGGCCGAGGTGGCAGACCGGTTGTTTGCTCTGGGCTGCTACGAGGTCTCGTTAGGCGATACGATCGGGCAGGGGACGCCCGACAAGATCGCCCATATGCTTTTGGCGGTGCGTGAAAGAGTTCCCGTAACGCGGCTGGCGGGGCATTTCCACGACACCAATGGACGTGCAATTGACAATATCGATGCGGCGCTGGCGCTGGGCGTGCGCGTGTTTGACGCGGCCGTGGGCGGGTTGGGCGGTTGCCCTTATGCGCCGGGGGCTGAAGGCAACGTGGCGACCGAAGCCGTCGCCGCCCATTTGCAGAGACTTGGATACGAGACGGGGCTGGATCTGGCTGTGATTGAAGAAGCTGCACAGATGGCAAAGGCGCTAAGAGGCTGACATGTTTGAAACACTCGCGATTGCGTCCGATTCACGTGGTGTTGCCACTCTGACTCTGAATCGGCCAGAGAAGCACAATGCCCTGTCAGGTCTGATGATCACCGAATTGACCCAAGCCGCAGGACAGTTGGGTCAGGATGCTGATGTTCGAGTAGTTGTCCTTGCGGCGCATGGCAAAAGCTTTTGTGCTGGTGGTGATCTGGGTTGGATGCAGGACCAGATGGCAGCGGATAAAGCGACGCGCTTTACCGAGGCCCGCAAGCTTGCCGAGATGTTGCAAGCCCTGAATACGATGCCCAAGCCCTTGATCGGGGCATTGCAAGGCAACGCCTTTGGCGGTGGCGTTGGGATGGCGGCTGTCTGCGATGTCGCCATTGGCGTCGACAGCCTGAAGATGGGATTGACGGAAACGCGGCTGGGTCTGATCCCGGCAACAATCGGGCCATACGTCACCGCCCGTATGGGTGAGGCGCGCGCACGACGCGTTTTTATGTCGGCCCGTTTGTTTGATGCCGCTGAAGCCGTTGATCTGGGATTGTTGGCGCGAAGTGTATCAGCGGATCAATTGTCAGCTGCTGTCGAGACGGAAATTCGCCCCTATCTGACCTGCGCGCCAGGGGCTGTTGCTTCGGCGAAGGCGCTTGTTCAAAGCCTCGGGCCGCGCATTGACGATGCTGTGATCGATCAGACAATAGATGCGCTGGTCGAACGGTGGGAAACCGAAGAGGCACGGGAAGGGATTTCGGCGTTTTTTGAGAAACGTAGCCCATCCTGGAACAACGCGGGATAAGCGGTCTCTGCTTATTTGTTCTGGAACACCAGCGCTGCGATTCTATGCCGCGCTGTCAAGTGCATGTTTGATGTCGTGGGGCATTGTGTTCGGTTGACCACCTGACCCCGCACGGATAGAGAATGTCCAGTCAACACGCCAATTGACGGCGCACCCTTTTGGGATATGCGCAGGAAAGGAGCTATTCGTGGAAGACCTGCTGCGGGAGTACCTCCCGATTCTGGTGTTTCTGGCCGTTGCCGTGGGCCTTGGGATCGTCTTGATTCTGGCCGCTGTGGTACTGGCCGTCCGCAATCCCGACCCCGAGAAGGTCAGCGCATATGAATGTGGGTTCAATGCCTTCGACGATGCGCGGATGAAATTCGACGTTCGGTTTTATCTGGTGTCGATTCTCTTCATCATTTTCGATCTGGAAATTGCCTTCCTGTTTCCATGGGCCGTCGGCTTTAAGGACATCAGCGATCTAGGCTTCTGGTCCATGATGGTGTTCCTGGGCGTTCTGACCATTGGCTTTGCCTATGAATGGAAGAAAGGGGCCCTGGAATGGGAGTGATGACGGGTGCAAACACCGCCGGTGTCGACAAAGAAGTTGCCACTCAGGCCCTGAACGCGGAACTGCAGGACAAAGGGTTTCTGCTGACCTCGACCGAGGATATTATCAACTGGGCCCGCACCGGTTCTCTGCACTGGATGACCTTTGGTCTGGCCTGCTGCGCGGTTGAGATGATGCATACCTCAATGCCGCGCTACGATGCGGAACGGTTTGGCATCGCGCCGCGTGCATCCCCTCGCCAGTCGGACGTGATGATCGTGGCCGGAACGCTGACCAACAAGATGGCCCCCGCGCTGCGCAAGGTTTACGACCAGATGCCCGAGCCGCGTTATGTGATCTCGATGGGTTCCTGCGCCAACGGTGGTGGCTACTATCACTATTCTTATTCGGTCGTGCGTGGCTGTGACCGTGTTGTGCCTGTGGACATATACGTGCCCGGTTGTCCTCCGACCGCTGAAGCGCTGCTGTATGGCCTGATGCAGCTGCAACGCAAAATCCGCCGTACCGGCACCATCGTCCGCTGAGGAGAGAGCCGATGAGCGAAGCACTCAAAGAACTCGGCGCACAGCTGGAGCTGAAGCGGGCAGATTGTGTTTTGTCCTGGGATGTGACCCATGACGAGCTGAACGTGGATGTGGCCCCGTCGAACCTGGTGGAATTTGTCGAATTCCTGAAAACCGACCGGTCCTGCCAATTCTCATCTTTGGTGGACATCACCGGTGTCGACTATCCCGAACGCGCCAAGCGGTTCGATGTGGTCTATCATTTCCTGTCGATGTACCAAAATCAGCGCATCCGCCTGCGGGTTTCGATCCGCGAGGAAGACATGGTGCCGTCCATCGTTGACGTTCACCCCTCGGCCAACTGGTTCGAGCGTGAGGTATTCGACATGTTCGGCATTCTGTTCTCGGGCCACCCGGATCTGCGGCGTATCCTGACCGACTATGGGTTCCGCGGCTATCCGCTGCGCAAGGATTTCCCGACCACAGGTTTTACCGAAGTACGGTATGACGAGGCGCAAAAGCGTGTGGTCTACGAACCGGTCAGTCTGGTTCAGGAATATCGGCAGTTCGATTTCATGTCCCCGTGGGAAGGTGCGAATTACATCCTTCCGGGCGATGAAAAGCAGGATAGCTGAAACTGATGATGGAGCGTTGCTGAGATGTTGGGAGAACTGATCATGCTCGGGGCGCTTGGAGTTTTGCTTGCTGGGGCTGCCGCCAAGGCGGCCGAGGCCGAAAAGGTCCGGGTTCGGGCCGAAGCGAAGAAGAAACGAGGGCGTTGATGGACGGCTCAAGATACGATGACGGCAGCACGGACGCGCTGAGCGGAGAACAGAAAATCCGCAACTTCAACATTAACTTCGGCCCGCAACACCCTGCGGCGCACGGGGTTCTGCGCCTTGTGCTAGAGCTGGACGGCGAGATCGTCGAACGCTGCGACCCGCATATCGGCCTGCTGCACCGTGGTACCGAAAAGCTGATGGAAAGCCGGACCTACCTGCAGAACCTGCCGTATTTCGACCGTCTGGATTACGTGGCACCGATGAATCAGGAACATGCCTGGTGTCTGGCCATCGAAAAGCTGACCGGTGTTGAGGTGCCGCGCCGCGGGTCGCTGATCCGGGTGCTGTATTCCGAGATCGGGCGCATCCTGAACCACCTGCTGAACGTGACCACGCAGGCGATGGACGTTGGCGCGCTGACCCCGCCTCTGTGGGGGTTCGAAGAGCGCGAAAAGCTGATGGTGTTTTATGAGCGCGCCTGTGGTGCCCGGCTGCACGCCGCCTATTTCCGCCCCGGTGGTGTGCATCAGGACCTGCCGCCCGAACTGCTGGACGATATCGAGGCGTGGAGCCACGAGTTCCCAGCCGTTCTGGATGATATTGACGGTCTGCTGACCGAAAACCGCATCTTCAAACAGCGCAACGCCGATATTGGCGTCGTGACCGAAGATGACATTCAGAAATACGGCTTCTCGGGCGTAATGGTCCGTGGGTCCGGTCTGGCATGGGACCTGCGCCGCGCGCAGCCCTATGAATGCTATGACGAGTTCGAGTTCCAGATCCCCGTCGGCAAGAACGGCGACTGCTTTGACCGCTATCTGGTGCGGATGGAAGAGATGCGCCAGTCGCTGTTGATCATCCGTCAGGCCATTGCCAAAATCCGTGAGTGCCCCGGAGACGTTCTGGCCCGTGGCAAGATCACCCCGCCGAAACGATCGGACATGAAGACGTCGATGGAGAGCCTGATCCATCACTTCAAACTGTATACCGAAGGTTTCCACGTCCCCGCAGGCGAGGTTTATGCCGCTGTCGAGGCCCCCAAGGGCGAGTTCGGCGTCTATCTGGTCGCGGACGGCACCAACAAGCCTTACAGGGCCAAACTGCGCGCGCCGGGCTTCCTGCACCTGCAAGCCATGGACCACGTTGCCAAAGGCCACCAACTGGCCGACGTCGCCGCCATCATCGGCACCATGGACGTCGTATTTGGAGAGATTGACCGCTAATGCTCCGCCGTCTTCATCCCGAACAACCCGATAGCTTCGCCTTCACCGCTGCCAATAAGCAATGGGCCGAAGCGCAGATTACCAAATACCCCGAAGGCCGTCAGGCCAGCGCGGTGATCCCGCTGCTGTGGCGCGCGCAAGAGCAGGAAGGCTGGCTGTCCCGCCCGGCGATTGAATCCGTCGCCGACATGCTGGGCATGGCCTACATTCGCGTGCTTGAGGTTGCGTCCTTCTACTTCATGTTCCAACTACAACCGGTTGGTTCGGTGGCGCATATTCAGGTGTGCGGCACGACCTCCTGTATGATCTGCGGGGCCGAGGATCTGATTGCAGTTTGCAAGGAAAAGATTGCCGTCAAGCCGCATGAGCTGTCCGCTGATGGCAAGTTGAGCTGGGAAGAGGTGGAATGCCTCGGCTCTTGCACCAATGCGCCGATGGCGCAGATCGGCAAGGATTACTACGAAGACCTGACGGCTGAGAGTTTTGGTAAGATCATCGATGATCTGGCCGCTGGCAAGGTACCGACACCCGGACCGCAGAACGGGCGCTATGCGGCTGAGCCGCTGAAGGGGTTGAGCAGCCTGTCGGAATATGAAGCTGGCAAGCCGCAATACAACGCAAGCGTTGAGCTGGCGACGGATCTGGGCGACACGGTCAAGCGCATCGACGGCACCGAAGTGCCGATCCTGACGCCTTGGTTGGGCAAGGATGGCAAGCAGGCCGGAGCCTCGGCTGCGGCGAAGCCTCCCAAAGCACCAGAACCTGCGAAACCTGCGGTGAAGCAGGCGGAAGAAGCGAAAGCCAAGGCTGAGCCGGAAGCTGTCAAAGAAGACGCGCCCAGAACGCTGACCGAGGCGCGTGGCGGATTGCCGGACGACCTCAAGCTGTTGAAAGGCGTGGGGCCGAAGCTGGAAGAAACGCTGAATGAGCTGGGTTTCTATCACTACGACCAAATCGCGGCCTGGACACCCGAACATGTGGCCTGGGTTGATGCACGTCTGAAGTTCAAAGGCCGGATCGAACGCGACGGCTGGATCGAACAGGCGGCCAAGCTTGCGGTGGGTGACGAAACCGAATTCGCCAAACGTGCCAAGGAAGACGGCACCTACGAAGACTAAGCAGATGCCCACCCGGGGCATCAGGGAAAGATGGACAAAGATAAGGAACAGGCCATAGCCCGCAAGGGTCGACACATCGGAGTGGTCATCGCCGTGACCATGCTGATCTGGCTTGCCATGAACCTGTTCATCGGCCCCGCGCTGGGTTTGACCACCCGGCACGCCTTGCTGTTTGATCTCGCTGCCTTGGCGGGTTTCATCTATGCAGGCATCAACATTTTTCAACTCTGGCGCATGCGTCAGGACAGCTGAAGGTAACACGCGATGCTGAAGGATCAGGACCGGATCTTTACCAACATCTACGGGATGCATGAGCGCACGCTGAAAGGCGCACAGGCCCGCGGGCATTGGGACGGCACTGCTGGCCTGATCGAAAAGGGCCGCGACTGGATCATCCAGACGATGAAGGACTCAGGTCTGCGCGGTCGCGGCGGCGCGGGCTTCCCGACGGGCCTGAAATGGTCGTTCATGCCAAAGGAAAGCGACGGTCGTCCGGCCTATCTGGTGGTGAACGCGGATGAATCCGAACCCGGCACCTGCAAAGACCGCGAGATCATGCGCCATGATCCGCATACGCTGATCGAAGGTTGTCTGATAGCCTCTTTCGCGATGAACGCGCACACCTGCTATATCTACCTGCGCGGCGAATACATCCGCGAGCGCGAGGCGCTGCAGGCCGCGATTGACGAGGCTTATGACGCTGGTCTTTTGGGCAAGAACGCCGCTGGTTCGGGTTGGGATTTCGATATCTTCCTGCATCACGGGGCCGGGGCCTATATTTGCGGCGAGGAAACCGCCCTGATCGAAAGCCTTGAGGGCAAGAAGGGTATGCCACGGATGAAACCTCCGTTCCCGGCGGGGGCTGGCCTTTATGGCTGCCCGACCACGGTGAACAACGTGGAATCCATTGCTGTCGTGCCGACCATCCTGCGCCGTGGCGCGGACTGGTTCGCAGGCTTTGGCCGTCAGAACAACGCGGGCACCAAGCTGTTTGCGATCTCGGGCCATGTGAACAACCCGTGTGTCGTCGAAGAGGCCATGTCGATCTCATTCGAAGAGCTGATTGAAACTCATTGCGGCGGCATTCGCGGCGGTTGGGACAACCTGTTGGCGGTAATCCCGGGTGGGTCCTCTGTTCCTTGCGTGCGCGGTGAAAACATGCGCGACGCGATCATGGATTTTGATTACCTGCGCAATGATCTGGGCTCGGGCCTTGGTACTGCTGCGGTGATCGTAATGGACAAGTCGACGGACATCATCAAGGCGATCTGGCGGCTGTCGAAGTTCTACAAGCACGAAAGCTGCGGCCAGTGTACGCCGTGCCGGGAAGGCACCGGATGGATGATGCGCGTTATGGACCGTCTTGTGCGCGGCGAGGCCGAATTGGAAGAGATCGACATGCTGTTTGATGTGACCAAACAGGTCGAAGGCCATACCATCTGTGCCTTGGGTGACGCGGCCGCTTGGCCGATCCAGGGCCTGATCCGCAACTTCCGGGAAGAGATCGAGGACCGCATCAAGGCCCAGAAGTCGGGCCGCATGGGTGCGATGGCAGCGGAGTAAACCGAATGGAAGCCTTTGCTGAATATTCACACGCCATAGCATCCGTTGTGTTTTTCACGTTGGTGGTTCTGTTTTTGGCCCCGTTTTCTGCGCTGGCCAAGCAGGGCAAGGGACTGGCACCGGGTGCGACGCCTGAACAAGACTACGGTGATCAAGCCTATCGATTGAACCGGGCCTACCTCAACGGAACTGAAACGCTTCCGGCGTTTCTGACTGTTGTAGTTGCAGCAATTTTGCTGGGGGTTAGCCCATTCTGGGTCAACCTTCTGGCGTCAGTTGCTTTGGTTGCGCGCTTGCTCATGCTGGTGGTGCATCTTAGGGGGATCGGCAAGCCGAACAGCGGTTTGCGGTCCGTGCTGTATGTGCTGGGTTGGGCCTGCATGTTTGTAATCGGCCTTATGGCCTTGGTGGCGGCGTTTTAACGGCAAGGCGGCGGTAAAGACTGCAATGAGGGAAAGTATGAAGATCTCGAAGACCCTGGTTGTTGTTCTGGCTTTGGTCAGTGTATCCGCCTGCGGATTGATCAGACCGTCCGAGGACCGGCTTTTGTTCGATGGTCAGGCGTTCCGGACCAAGGCCAAAGCTGTCGACAAGAAGAAGTCGCCCGCTGACTTTACTGTGGTCGTCAAAGGTGTGTCTGCGTCATTGGATGGCGCGCGTGAGGCCGGGCGCCACGAAGGCACAAAGTTCTGTGTGCAAAACTTCGGATCGTCGCGGATTGATTGGAAAGTGGGGCCGGACACGGAACCGCAACAGCTTACCATCGCGGATGATCAACTCACATTTGCAGGAACCTGCAAACGCCCATGATGTCCAGTGTTTTTGCATATCACGAAAGGGCGCGCAGGGCGTTATTGCCTAGCAAACGCGCATCCTTTCGTCTTGGAAATTCCAAGACGAAAGGAAAACCTATGTCCTATGCAAAAACAATCGCTATGGCTGCCTTGATGGCTGTTCCTGCGGCAGCAGAGGCAAAGCCGCCCTTGAGGGATGTCAAAGAGATCGACAATGAACTCTATTACATCGCCATCGCAAACGAGATTTCGGAATACTGCCCCTCGATCAGCGGGCGACGACTGAAGGCGATCAGCGTGATGTGGGGGCTGCGCTCCAAAGCGAACGACTTGGGATACACAGACCGGGAAATCCGGTCTTATGTCGAGTCGGACGCAGAAAAAGACCGCATGCGCGCCAAGGGTGAGGCTTATCTGGCCTCAAACGGGGTGACTTATGAAAACCCCACCACGTTTTGCACGTTGGGCCAAAAGGAAATTCAACGAAACAGCGCCATTGGCGTTTACTTGAGGGCGGATTGACGGATGGGCGTTCAGGTTCTCAGATCCGGGGCAGTTGGTGTGGCATTGCTGATGTCATTATCGGCGTGCGAAACGCCAACCAGCTCTGCGACCGACACTGCCGCCTCTCGGGCAGAGTTTCGCGCCGAGCTGCCACCGGAACTGTACGACTTTGCGTTCTCTGCTGCCGTGGCTGAGCAAATCGCTGGCGAATGCCAGGCGATTTCGTTTAATCGACCCGAGGCGCAGGCGCAGATGAAATCGCTGGACGCCGAGCTCAAGGCCAAGGGTTATCAAGAAAGCGACTTGCGCTATTTGGCCGATGCCATTCCGCGTAAGCGCGCGCAGGACGACCTAATCAAATACATCCAGCAAAGCGGTGTTGTCGTGGGTCAGCCCGACACGTTCTGCGCAGCTGGCCAACGCGAGATTGCCAACGGCACCCGGATCGGTGCATTCCTGAAAGGCTAACGAAATCATGTCTGACCTCCGCAAGATCAATATCGACGGGCAGGAAATCGAAGTCGAAGGCGCGATGACCCTGATCCAGGCTTGTGAGCAAGCCGGGGTAGAAGTGCCGCGTTTTTGTTATCATGAACGTTTGTCGATCGCCGGGAACTGCCGGATGTGCCTGGTCGAGGTTGTGGGCGGCCCGCCCAAGCCGGCAGCTTCGTGCGCGATGCAGGTACGCGACCTGCGCCCGGGGCCGGAAGGTCAACCTCCGGTCGTCAAGACAAACTCGCCCATGGTCAAAAAGGCCCGCGAAGGGGTGATGGAGTTTCTGCTGATCAACCACCCGCTGGATTGCCCGATTTGCGACCAGGGCGGTGAGTGCGACCTGCAGGATCAGGCGATGGCCTATGGTGTCTCCGGCTCGCGCTTCAAAGAAGCCAAACGCGCAGTCGATGATCTGGATCTTGGCCCGCTGGTTGGCACGGCGATGACACGTTGCATTAGCTGCACCCGCTGCGTGCGTTTCACGACCGAGGTCGCCGGGATCACACAGATGGGTCAGACTGGGCGGGGCGAGGATGCCGAGATCACCTCGTACCTGAACGAAACACTGCAATCGAACCTGCAGGGCAATATCATCGACTTGTGCCCGGTGGGTGCACTGACGTCGAAACCCTACGCGTTTACCGCTCGCCCATGGGAACTGACCAAGACCGAGAGCGTAGACGTCATGGACGCCCTTGGTTCGAACATCCGCGTGGACACCAAAGGGCGCGAAGTGATGCGCTTCCTGCCGCGCAACCACGATGGCGTGAACGAAGAGTGGATCAGCGACAAAACCCGCTTTGTCTGGGATGGCCTGCGTCGTCAGCGCTTGGACAAGCCCTACATTCGCGAAAACGGCAAGTTGCGCCCGGCTTCATGGCCCGAGGCGCTGACCAAAGCTGCTGAGGCACTGAAGAGCGCCGAAAAACCTGCTGGGATCGTGGGTGATCTGGCCTCGATCGAAGCGACCTTTGCTTTGAAGCAGATGATCGAAGGGCAGGGCGGTGTTGTCGAATGTCGTACCGATGGTGCCAAGCTGCCTGCTGGCAACCGCGGGGCTTATGCCGGGACCGCTACGATTGAAGACATCGACTCGGCTGAACGCATTCTGTTGATCGGGACCAATCCGCGTGATGAGGCTCCGGTACTGAACGCGCGGATCCGCAAAGCCTGGGCGCATGGTGCCGAGGTGGCTCTGGTCGGTCCGGCAGTAGATCTGACCTATGACTACCATCACATGGGCGATGATCGCGCGGCCTTGCAGAAGGTCGTCGACATGGGGGGTGACGACGCCATCAAGGGCAAGCCCTCGCTGGTGATCGTGGGGCAGGGTGCCCTGCAAGAAGCGGACGGCGCTGCTGTGCTGGCGTCCGCACAAACCATTGCAGCCAATACTGAAAGCGGGCTTTTGGTTTTGCACACAGCGGCTTCGCGCGTGGGTGCGATGGATGTAAATGCGACCAACGAAGGTGGCATGGATGCGGTCAACGCGGCCGACGTGATTTATAATCTTGGCGCGGATGAGGTTGAAATCGGCGAAGGCGCGTTTGTCGTTTACCAGGGCAGCCACGGAGACCGTGGCGCTCACCGCGCCGATGTGATCTTGCCGGGCGCGGCCTATACCGAAGAAAACGGTTTGTTCGTGAACACTGAAGGACGCCCGCAATTGGCGATGCGCGCCGGTTTTGCGCCGGGCGACGCTAAGGAAAACTGGGCAATTCTGCGGGCATTGTCGGCCGAATTGGGCGCGACACTTCCATTCGACTCGCTTGCGCAATTGCGAACCGCACTCATTGAAGCTGTGCCGCATCTGGCCCGGATCGATGAGGTGCTTGAGAATGAAGTTCAAACGCTCGACGCAGCGCCGCTGGGTCAGGCCACGTTCCGCAATGCAGTCAAGGACTTCTATCTGACCAACCCGATTGCCCGTGCGTCTCAACTGATGGCCGAACTTTCGGCACAGGCGCAGGCGCGTCAGACCGGAAAGATCGCGGCGGAATGAGCTGGAACCGTTTCATATCACAAGCAAAGGCGGCTGCCGGGTGGCAGTTCGCCGCGCTGGATTTGTGTGTGAAACTGAAGATTAAGGGTGGCGCTGAAGCGGCAGATGCTGTTTACACCAACGCGCCGACCCAGTCGCACTTTGCGCAGGCACCTGGCCTTTGCATCGCGCGCGGAAAACGGAATACCCACGGTGTGAGGACCAATGGCTGATTTCTTTAACACCCCAGGCGGAATAGCCATCATCATTCTGGCGCAAGTGCTTGCAGTTGTTGCGTTTGTGATGATCTCGCTGTTGTTCCTTGTTTACGGCGATCGCAAGATCTGGGCCGCTGTCCAGATGCGTCGCGGACCGAACGTGGTTGGCGCGTACGGCTTGCTGCAATCGGTGGCCGACGCACTGAAATATGTGGTCAAAGAGGTTGTCATCCCGGCGGGGGCGGACCGGACCGTCTTTATCCTTGCACCGCTCACCTCTTTTGTACTGGCGATGATCGCCTGGGCAGTAATCCCGTTCAATGACGGCTGGGTTCTGTCAGACATCAACGTCGCCATTCTCTATGTTTTCGCTGTGTCTTCGCTGGAAGTTTATGGCGTGATCATGGGCGGTTGGGCGTCGAACTCAAAGTACCCGTTCCTTGGGTCTTTGCGCTCTGCTGCGCAGATGATTTCGTACGAGGTTTCGATCGGCCTGATCATCATCGGTGTGATCATCTC
The DNA here is from genome assembly GCF_013110855.1 of Ruegeria sp. HKCCD4884. Classification (NCBI taxonomy): domain Bacteria; kingdom Pseudomonadati; phylum Pseudomonadota; class Alphaproteobacteria; order Rhodobacterales; family Roseobacteraceae; genus Ruegeria; species Ruegeria sp. HKCCD4884. The sequence continues at coordinate 52,663 of NZ_WVRJ01000003.1, read as the reverse complement.
GACCGGGTCGATGAACTTTGGTGACATTGTGCGCGCGCAGGACGGCTCGTTCGGCTTCTTCAGTTGGTACTGGCTGCCGCACTTCCCGATGGTGTTCCTGTTCTTCATTTCGGCGCTGGCTGAAACCAACCGGCCACCCTTCGACCTGCCCGAAGCGGAATCTGAACTGGTCGCCGGTTACCAGGTTGAATACTCTGCCACACCCTTCCTGCTGTTTATGGCCGGTGAATACATCGCGATCTTCCTGATGTGCGCGCTGACCACGCTGCTGTTCTTCGGCGGCTGGCTGTCACCGATCCCGGGCTTGCCCGATGGCGTGCTGTGGATGGTCGCCAAGATGGCGTTCTTCTTCTTCCTCTTTGCGATGGTCAAGGCAATCACGCCCCGCTACCGCTATGACCAACTGATGCGGCTGGGTTGGAAAGTGTTCCTGCCGTTCTCGCTGGCCTGGGTGGTCTTTGTGGCCTTCGCGGCAAAGTTCGACTGGTTCTGGGGTGCGTTCGCCCGTTGGAGCACAGGGGGCTAACGCGTTGGGTATCGATTTCACAGTCTTCTCCAAGCTTGTCGAGTTTTCGACACGGCACTCTGTGGAAGGCCGTTCATTGATGCTGGGCCGTCAGGAATTTGTTCGTCTGCGGCCCCCCAGGATCTTTCAGCGCAAACTGCGCCGAGAGGGGCTGGACCATATTCAGTTGGAAGACCTTCAGCAGTCGGATGGCTACAGCGAGACGTTCTTTCGCAAGCTGGGTTTGGGTGAAGTCGAAACTATGGATTTCTCGGACCACGAAGGCGCGACGATCCTCCAGGACCTAAACCGCCCCATTCCGAAAGAACTTGCGGGTCAATTCGATTTCATCTTCGACGGTGGAACGATTGAGCATGTGTTTAACGTCCCCGTTGCGTTGGAAAACGTGTTTCACATGCTGAAGCCCGGCGGGCATTTCATCTCGGTGAATGGCCTGAACGGCTGGGCCGGGCATGGGATGTATCAGTTCAATCCGGAACTGGTCTATTCGTTCTGGCGTCGGAACGCGGGCTGCGTGGTCAACACGTGCCAGGCGATTCAACGCAGCCGTGCCTTTCACCAGGCGGTTTTGGATCTACAAGATCCGGCGGATGGAGAACAACGGATCGACCTGGGCGATGCCCTCCCGGATGGGCAGGTCTATTTGTACTATGAAATCCAGCGCGGTTCCGAAGCGGCTCTCATGGACACGGTTCTTCAAAGTGACTACGAGACGCACTGGCGTGACTACTCCAATGCCGGTGGAACGCGATATGATCAGAAGGTTAGCTCTCTATGACTCAAATCGACTACACCCGCGCCGCCAAGTACTTTCTGCTACAGGACTTCTGGGTCGGTATGAAACTGGGGCTCAAGTACTTTTTTGCCCCGAAGGCCACCGTGAACTATCCGCATGAAAAGGGCCCTCTGTCGCCGCGATTCCGCGGGGAACACGCGCTGCGTCGTTATCCCAACGGTGAAGAACGCTGCATTGCCTGCAAACTGTGTGAAGCAGTATGCCCGGCGCAAGCCATCACCATCGACGCGGAGCCGCGCGAAGACGGCAGCCGCCGCACGACACGTTACGACATCGACATGACCAAATGCATCTATTGCGGCTTCTGCCAAGAGGCATGCCCGGTTGATGCCATCGTTGAAGGGCCGAATTTCGAATTCGCCACGGAAACCCGCGAAGAGCTGTTCTACGACAAGGAAAAACTGCTGGATAACGGCGAACGCTGGGAAGCCGAAATCGCCCGCAATCTGGAAATGGACGCGCCGTATCGATGACTGACAGCCCGACAAATCCGTTCGAGCTGATGATGAAGCAGGCTCAGGACATGGCCAAGGCGATGAACCCGGCGATGGAAAGCTTTTCGCCCAAGGGGTTCGAAGCGCTGTGGCCGACCATGCCGAAAGAGGTCATGGAGATGATGTTCGGCAACACCGTCAACAAAGACGGGCTGGATGCCAAAACCCGCCTGCTGTTGACGCTGGCCGGGCTGACCTGTCAGGGCGCGCAAGCGGATAGTGCCGTGCGCCAAACTGTGCGCCACGCGCTGGAAGCGGGTGCCAAGAAACAAGAGATCGTGGAAACGATCGGTCAGATGTCGGTCTTTGCCGGCATCCCGGCCATGACCCGCGCGCTGGATCTGGCGCAAGAGGTCATGGGCGGCAACGAGGATGAGGATCAATGACCGTCTTTGCCTTCTATCTGTTTGCCATCAGCGCCATCACCGGCGGGCTGTTCACGGTGATCAGCCGCCAGCCGGTGCACTCGGTGCTTTGGCTGATCCTGTCCTTCCTGTCGGCGGCGGGGCTGTTCGTGCTGCTGGGGGCCGAGTTTGTGGCGATGCTGCTGATCATCGTCTATGTAGGCGCGGTTGCGGTGCTGTTCCTGTTCGTGGTGATGATGTTGGACGTGGACTTTGCCGAACTCAAGGCCGAGATGGCACGCTATATGCCGCTGGCCCTTCTGATCGGTCTGGTCATCCTGATGCAGTTCGTCATGGCCTTTGGCGCTTGGGACAGCGCGCAGGGTGCGGCGGCCAATCTGGCCCAGCCAGTTCCAGCGGACCGCCACAACACCGAGGCGTTGGGTGTCATCCTTTATGATCAATATTTCCTTCTGTTCCAACTGGCGGGCCTGATCCTGCTGGTGGCCATGATCGGCGCCATCGTGCTGACATTGCGCCACCGTCAGGACATCAAGCGTCAGGACATTGTCGGCCAGATGATGCGCGACCCGGCCAAGGCGATGGAGTTGAAGGACGTGAAACCGGGGCAGGGACTTTGACTTTGCCGCTGGTACTCCCTGCGGAGTATTGGCTGCTGAAACTACTAGTTGCGGTGCCGTTTATACTTGCTTGGTTCGGGTATAGGGCAGCGAAGAACAGGAAACGAATGGGACCGAAAGAAAATGATCGGACTTGAACATTATCTGACTGTGGCGGCGACGCTGTTCGTCATCGGCATCTTCGGTCTCTTCCTGAACCGCAAGAACGTCATCATCCTGCTGATGAGCATCGAACTGATGCTGCTGGCGGTGAATATCAACCTCGTGGCGTTTTCCAGTTTCCTCGGCGATCTGGTCGGGCAGGTGTTTACGCTGTTCGTGCTGACCGTTGCGGCGGCCGAGGCGGCGATTGGTCTGGCCATTCTGGTCTGCTTCTTCCGTAACCGTGGCACCATCGCGGTTGAAGACGTCAACATGATGAAGGGCTAAGAGAACTATGGAAACCACCATCCTCTTTGCCCCGCTCGTGGGCGCGCTGATCTGCGGCTTTGGCTGGAAGTTCATTGGCGAGAAAGCCGCCATGTGGACAGCCACGGGTTTGCTGTTTCTGGCCTGTCTGCTGTCGTGGATCGTTTTCTTCACATTTGATGGGGTGACCCAGCAGATCGAGATCATGCGCTGGATCGAAAGCGGCTCGTTGTCGACAAGCTGGGCGATCCGTCTGGACCGTCTGACCGCGATCATGCTGATTGTGGTGACAACCGTTTCGGCGCTCGTGCATCTCTATTCCTTCGGCTACATGGATCACGATCCGCAGTGGCGCGAGGGCGAAAGCTATAAGCCGCGCTTCTTTGCCTATCTGTCCTTCTTCACCTTCGCCATGCTGATGCTAGTGACAGCGGACAATCTGGTGCAGATGTTCTTTGGCTGGGAAGGCGTGGGTGTCGCTTCGTACCTGTTGATCGGCTTCTACTATCGCAAGTCTTCGGCCAATGCGGCGGCGATGAAAGCGTTCATCGTGAACCGGGTGGGTGACTTCGGCTTTGCGCTGGGGATCTTCGCGATCTTCTTCCTGACCGACAGCATCAATTTCTCGGACATCTTTGCATCTGCCCCGGCGCTGGCCGAAGAAAAGCTGCACTTCCTGTGGGGAGAGTGGACTGCAATTGAAGTCATCTGTGTGCTGCTGTTCATCGGCGCGATGGGTAAATCGGCTCAGTTGATCCTGCACACCTGGTTGCCGGACGCGATGGAAGGCCCGACGCCTGTGTCGGCCCTGATCCACGCTGCAACCATGGTGACGGCGGGTGTCTTCCTGGTCTGCCGCATGTCGCCGCTGATGGAGTTCGCGCCGGGCGCAACCGGCTTCATCACGGTACTGGGCGCGTCCACCGCGTTCTTTGCGGCCACCGTGGGGCTGGTGCAAACCGACATCAAGCGCGTGATTGCATATTCGACCTGTTCTCAGCTTGGATACATGTTCGTCGCTGCTGGTGTGGGCATGTACTCGGCGGCGATGTTCCACCTGTTCACGCACGCCTTCTTCAAAGCCCTGTTGTTCCTTGGTGCGGGTTCCGTGATCCACGCCATGCATCACGAGCAGGAGATGACTGAATACGGCGGTCTGCGTAAGAAAATCCCCTATACCTTCTGGGCTATGATGATCGGCACGCTGGCCATCACCGGCGTTGGTATTCCGCTGACCACATTTGGCTTTGCCGGGTTCCTGTCCAAGGACGCCATCATCGAGAGCGCTTATGCGGGCGGCTCGGGCTATGGCTTCTGGTTGCTGGTTGTGGCGGCTGCGTTCACCTCGTTCTACAGCTGGCGTCTGATCTTCCTGACCTTCTACGGTGAGCCGCGTGGCGACAAACATACGCATGATCACGCGCATGAAAGCCCGATGGTCATGCTGGTGCCGCTGGGCGTTCTGTCACTGGGCGCGGTTTTTGCCGGGATGATCTGGTACGGCAATTTCTTTGGCCACGCCGACAAGGTTGGTAAGTTCTACGGCATCCCGGTTGCCGAAGCGTCTGAGCACGCAGAGGCCGGTGATCACGGCAAAGCAGAAGAGCATGATGAGGCCGCACATTCGGATGACGGTCATGCGGATGATGGTCACGCGGACGACGGCCACGGTGACAAAGACGCTCATGGTGGTGATCACCACTATGCCTTTGTTGGCAAACCGGGCGAGGGCGCGCTGTATATGGCACCGGACAACCACGTGTTGGACGATGCGCACGCCGCTCCGAAATGGGTTAAGGTCTCGCCCTTTGTCGCGATGGTCCTGGGCTTTATCGCGGCATACTGGTTCTACATCGTGAACACGACGCTGCCCGCGCGGTTGGCCGAGAACCAGCGCCCGCTGTACCTGTTCCTCAAGAACAAGTGGTACTTTGACGAGATCTACAACGTGATCTTTGTCAAACCCACCATCGCCCTTGGCCGGTTCCTGTGGAAGCGCGGCGATGGAAATACAATTGATGGCTTCCTGAACGGAGTAGCAATGGGCGTTGTTCCCTTCTTTACCCGCCTCGCAGGCAAGGCGCAGACCGGGTACATCTTTACCTATGCCTTCTGGATGGTGCTGGGCATCGCAGCCCTTGTAACGTGGATGTCTATCGGCGGAGGGGCCAACTAATGGACAATATCCTTTCCATCGTTACGTTCATCCCGGCGATTGCAGCAGGTATTCTGGCGCTGTTCCTGCATGGGGATGACGCTGCGGCCCAACGCAATGCCAAGTGGATTGCGCTGCTGGCGACGACCGTGACCTTCCTGGTATCGATTGGCATCTATACCGGTTTTGATCCCTCGAACCCCGGCTTCCAGATGGTGGAAGAGGGTGAGTGGCTGATGGGTCTGAAATACAAGATGGGTGTGGATGGCATCAGCGTTCTGTTCGTGTTGCTGACCACTTTCATCATGCCTCTGACCATTTTGGCCAGTTGGAATGTCACCGACCGCGTCAAGGAATACATGGTGGCTTTCCTGCTGCTGGAAACCCTGATGCTAGGCGTGTTCATGGCGCTGGATCTGGTGCTGTTCTACCTGTTCTTCGAGGCAGGCCTGATCCCGATGTTCCTGATCATCGGCATTTGGGGCGGTAAAGACCGCATCTACGCCAGCTTCAAGTTCTTCCTCTACACCTTCCTCGGCTCGGTGCTGATGCTGGTGGCGATGGTGGCGATGTACGCAGACGCGGGTACCACGGATATTGAGGCGCTGATGAGCCACCAGTTCTCATCGGAAAGCTTCAGCGTGCTGGGCATCTATGTTGTCGGTGGTATGCAGACGCTTATGTTCCTGGCCTTCTTTGCCTCTTTCGCGGTGAAGATGCCGATGTGGCCGGTGCACACCTGGTTGCCTGACGCGCACGTTCAAGCGCCGACCGCGGGTTCGGTTGTTCTGGCGGCGATCCTGCTGAAAATGGGTGGCTACGGCTTCTTGCGGTTCAGCCTGCCGATGTTCCCTGTGGGGTCGGCGGTGATGACCGATCTGGTCCTGTGGATGTCTGCGATTGCGGTTGTCTACACCTCGCTGGTGGCGTTGGTGCAAGAGGACATGAAGAAGCTGATCGCTTACTCTTCGGTCGCGCATATGGGCTTTGTGACCATGGGCATCTTTGCGGCAAACCAGCAGGGTATCGATGGCGCGATCTTCCAGATGCTGAGCCACGGGTTCATCTCGGCGGCGCTCTTCCTGTGTGTCGGCGTGATCTACGACCGGATGCATACTCGGGATATTGAGGCTTATGGCGGTCTGGTCATTCGGATGCCTGCTTATGCGCTGGTCTTCATGCTGTTCACCATGGCCAATGTCGGCCTGCCAGGCACATCCGGGTTCATTGGTGAGTTCCTGACCCTGATGGGCGCGTTCCAGGTCAACACCTGGGTGACAGCTGTGGCTGCGACCGGTGTCATCTTTTCCGCCGGTTATGCGCTGTGGCTGTACCGCCGCGTGGTCTTTGGCGACCTGATCAAGGAAAGCCTGAAGGCGATGACCGACATGAGCTCGCGCGAACGTCTGATCTTTGCCCCGCTGATCGTGATGACCATCCTTTTGGGCGTTTACCCGTCGCTGGTAACGGATGTAATCGGGCAATCCACCGCCGCGCTGATTTCGAACTATGACACGGCTCTGGCCGCAGCTGAGGCTGCGACCCAGACGGCCGCCTCGCACTAAGGGAGCTTTGGAGACATGATCCAGGCTGATCTGACAATTATCCTGCCGGAAATCATTCTGGCGCTCTACGCGATGGCGGCGCTCTTGGGGGCTGTCTATACGACGAAAGACGGCATGGCACCTCTGCTGGTTTGGACCACAGCTGGTCTGATGGCTCTTCTGGCAATCTGGATCGCCACACAAGGCGAGGGGACCAATGTGGCCTTCAATGGCATGTTCGTCGACGACGGGTTCGCCCGTTTCGCCAAGGTTGCGATCCTGCTTTCGGCAGGTGCCGTTCTGGTCATGAGCCAGGACTACATGGCGCGCCGCGATTTGCTGCGGTTTGAGTATCCGCTGCTGGTCGCACTTGCTGCTGTTGGCATGATGATGATGGTTAGCGCGGGCGATCTGATGTCGCTTTACATGGGGCTCGAGCTGCAGTCGCTGTCGCTATACGTTGTTGCGGCATTGCGCCGTGACAGTGCGAAATCGACCGAGGCCGGTCTGAAGTATTTCGTTCTGGGTGCGCTCAGCTCAGGCTTGCTGCTTTATGGTGCGTCGCTGGTTTATGGCTTTACTGGAACAACGCTCTTTTCAGGCATCATCACAACCGTTCAGGCCGGAGAAGTTTCGATTGGCCTGCTGTTTGGTCTGATCTTCCTGATCTCTGGTCTGGCCTTCAAAGTCTCGGCCGTGCCGTTCCACATGTGGACACCGGACGTGTACGAAGGCTCGCCAACGCCGATCACTGCCTTTTTCGCGACCGCGCCGAAAGTCGCTGCGATGGCCCTTTTTGCGCGACTGATGCATGACGCGTTTGGCGGCATTGTGAAAGACTGGCAACAGGTGATCGTCCTGCTTTCGGTTCTGTCGATGCTGCTGGGTGCTGTCGCCGCGATTGGTCAGCGGGACATCAAACGTCTGATGGCGTTCTCGTCGATTGCCCATATGGGGTATGCTCTGATCGGTCTGGCGGCAGGTACCGAGTTGGGCATCAAAGCGATGCTGATGTATCTGGCCATCTACGTGACCATGAACATCGGAACCTTTGCCTTCATCCTGATGATGGAACGGGACGGCAAACCGATCACCGATATTGACGCCCTGCGCCAATATTCCAAGCGCGATCCGGGCAAAGCCCTTGCCGTTCTGATCCTGATGTTCTCGCTGGCCGGTGTGCCACCGATGCTGGGTTTCTTTGCGAAATTTGGCGTTTGGCAAGCAGGTGTCAGCGCGGGTCTGACCGGCCTTGTGATCGTCTCGGCCATCGCGTCCGTCATCGGTGCCTTCTATTACTTGCGGATCGTGTTCTACATGTATTTCGGTGCTGAAAACGAGGACCCGATTGAAACCCGGTCGACGCCGGTGTTGTGGGTCGCCTTGATGGGCTCGGCCGCCTTGATGCTGATCGGTATCTTTTATCAGTTTGGTGTCGAGGGCGCGGCGGCAGCTGCGGCAGCGACGCTTGTCAACTGAAGGTTTTGAACACTCAGAAGGAGGGGCTCGGTCGCGTGACCGGGCCTTTTTGATATGACCAAATGGCCCCAAGGCTATGGACTGCACGAGCTGCAGGAAGTCGATAGCACACTCAATGAGGCAGCGCGGATTGCACCCACTGCCCGAGGTCCCGTTTGGATTATGGCACATCACCAAACGGCGGCGCGCGGACGGCGGGGCCGGGTCTGGGCCAATCCCATGGGCAATCTGGCCGCGACGTTGCTGATGCGCCCGCAAGGTGCGCCGGAACAGGCAGCGCTACGCAGCTTTGTGGCCGCATTGGCCTTGTTCGACGCCTGTGTTGCTGTGACCGGAAGAACGGCCGGGCTGTCGCTGAAATGGCCCAATGATGTTCTGCTGAACGGGGGTAAGCTGGCTGGTATCTTGCTGGAAAGCACCGGGCAGGGGCAAGGTGTTGCGCATCTGGCGATCGGCATCGGTGTGAACCTGGCCAATGCACCTGACGCGGATGCAGTCGAACCTGGTGCCATGCGGCCCGTTTCATTGCTGTCGGAAACCGGTTCAAATGTATCGCCCGAAGATTTCCTGACCGAACTGGCTGCGGCTTATGCCAGGTATGAAACCCAATTCGTCACCTATGGGTTCGAACCGGTCCGCACCGCGTGGCTGGCCCGCGCAGCGCGGTTAGGAGAGGTCATCACCGCACGTACCGGAACGTCAGAGACGGTTGGAACCTTCGAAACAGTAGACGCAAGCGGCAACCTTGTCTTAAACACCGCCAAAGGCCGCGTGAGCATTCCTGCGGCAGACGTGTATTTTTGAAAGGGGCGTTAAATGCTTCTGGCCATTGATTGCGGCAACACCAATACCGTTTTCTCGATCTGGGACGGCGAGAAGTTTCTGTGCACCTTACGCACGTCGACCCACCATGCGCGTACGGCAGACGCATATTTCACCTGGTATTCGACGCTAGTGAAACACTATGGCATCGAAGCGGTCATAACGGATGTCATCATCGCCTCAACAGTGCCGCGTGTTGTGTTTAACCTGCGTATCTTCGCGGATCGATTTTTTGGATGCCGGCCGCTGGTGGTGGGTAAGCCGGATTGTCTGTTACCCGTGCCCCCTCGTGTTGATGAAGGCACGGTACCTGGGCCTGACCGGTTGGCCAACGCAGTGGGCGCGTTTGATCGTCACGGTGGCAATGTGGTCGTGGTGGATTTTGGCACAGCAACAAACTTTGACGTTGTTGCCGCCGATGGGGCTTATGTCGGGGGCATTATCGCGCCTGGTGTGAACCTCAGCCTTGAAGCTCTGCACCAGGGGGCGGCTGCGCTTCCGCATATCGACATTACCCGGCCGGATAAAGTGATCGGGACGAATACGGTTGGATGTATCCAATCGGGCGTGTATTGGGGCTATTCCGGCCTGATCGAAGGGCTGATCGCCCGGATCAAAACCGAATACGGAATGCCGATGAAAGTTGTGGGTACTGGTGGACTGGCCCCTTTGTTCGATCAGGCCGACGTAGGGTTCGACGCAATCGAAGATGATCTGACGATGCACGGTTTGACCGTGATCCATCGCTATAACAAGGATAATGGCTCCGAATGAGCAGTGAAAGATTGATCTACCTGCCGCTGGGTGGCGCGGGTGAAATTGGCATGAATGCCTATGTGTATGGCTATGGTAAACCCGGACAGGAGCGCCTGATCCTTGTTGATTTGGGTGTCACCTTTCCGGACATGGACACAACACCCGGTGTTGACCTGATCTATGCGGATATTTCGTGGTTGAAAGAGCGTGCAGACCAGCTGGACGGCGTTTTTATCACCCACGCGCATGAGGACCATGTTGGCGCGGTGGCGCATTGCTATGAAGCCTTGGGTGCGCCGATTTATGCCCGCGCGTTCACGGCCAATATCGCCCGCCGCAAGATGGAAGAACACGCGCACCCAACCGAGGCCGTAACAACCGTATCCGCCTGGCCCGAACAGGTCGCGGTCGGGCCTTTTACGGTTGGTTTCCTGCCTGTATCGCACTCGATCCCCGAAAGCGCGGCGTTGGTCATCGATACGCCTGCGGGACGGGTCGTGCATTCGGGCGATTTCAAACTGGATGCGCAGCCTGTCGTGGGGGAGGCTTTTGATCCAGATTTGTGGGCTGAGGTCGCCAAACCCGGCGTCAAGGCGCTGGTCTGCGACAGCACAAACGTTTTCTCGGCCCATCCGGGCCGTTCGGAATCCGAAGTTGGGCCGGAAATCACCAAACTGGTCGAAAACGCCGAAGGCATGGTCGTGGCGACCACGTTTGCCTCAAACGTTGCGCGGGTCAAAACACTGGCCGAAGCGGGTCAGCGGGCAGGGCGGTCGGTTGTTCTGTTGGGCCGCGCCATGCGCCGAATGATCGAGGCCGCAACCGAAACCGGCATCCTGTCGGATTTCCCAAAGGTGATCAGCGCGGAAGAGGCGTTGGATCTTCCGCGCCAGAATCTGATGCTGATCGTAACCGGCAGCCAGGGTGAACGCCGTGCTGCCAGCGCCCAACTGGCCCGTGGCAAGTACCGTGGTCTGGAACTGGCCGAAGGCGACCTGTTCCTGTTTTCCTCGAAAACCATTCCGGGCAATGAGCGGGGCGTGATCTTCATCATGAACCAGCTCAGCGAAAAGGGCGTCGATGTGGTGGATGACAGCTCGGGTCTCTATCACGTTTCAGGGCATGCCAACCGGCCTGATCTTGAGAAGGTCCACGCGCTGATCGATCCGCAAGTCGTGATCCCGATGCACGGTGAACACCGTCATCTGCGCGAGCACGTCAAACTGGCCGAGAATGGTGGCAGAGGCGGTGTGCTGGCAGTGAACGGTACCATGTTGGATCTCAGCGGTAACGCCCCGGCTGTTGTCGACTATGTTGAAACCGGGCGCACCTATTTGGACGGGTCGGTCAAGATCGGTGCGTTGGACGGCGTGGTGCGGGATCGAATCCGTATGGCTCTGAACGGGCATGTCACCGTTACCGTGGTACTGGACGAGGAAGACGAAGCGTTGGGCGAACCTTGGTGCGATACGATGGGCTTGCCTGAGATCGGAACTTCGCGCGCCGCTTTGGTGGAGGTTCTGGAAGAGGACCTGAACCAGTTCCTGATGCGGGCCGCAGCCAAAACACTACGCGATGACGACAAGCTGGAAGACGAGATGCGCCGGATCGTGCGGCAGACCGCCAAAGCGGAAATCGGTAAGAAGCCCGAAGTAACAGTGGTTGTCAGCCGGATGCGGTGACACGGTACCGTCAGTCGTGTTCCGGCATCGGGTAACCCTTGAGGCGCAGGAACAGGTTGGCTTCTTCGTCATTCTTGTAAAACGGAACGGACACTGGAGGCTCGGGGGATGTAACCCGGGCCGCTACTTCGGCAAGAACAACCTCGGTTATGAAGGGCAGGTCCAAATCTCGCGCGCGGTCAAGTTGCACCCATTGCAGATGCGACAGCTCGTCTGAGGCGCGACTGAAATCGTCCAGATCACCTTGCAGGGCTTCCGCGTCGACCAAAAAGAACCGTGCGTCAAACCGACGAGGGCGACCGGGTGGTGTCACCGCGCGGAAAACGAACTGCAATGCAGCTGCAGATGGCACAAATCCCATGGCCGAAAAACTCTGCCAGTCGTCAGGTGCATGACCTGGCCACGCACCCGGCTGGCCCAGAACAAGCCCGGTTTCTTCCCAGAGCTCTCGAATGGCAGCGGCGGCCAGCGCGTGTTGCAATCCGGACTCGGCCTGTTCTGCCAAACGGTCACGGCACAGATCGGGCAGCTTGGTCGCCAGGGGCACTTCTGAATCTGCCGGATCAACGGCACCGCCAGGGAACACAAACTTGTTCGGCATGAACACGGCTTTGGAGCCGCGTTGCCCCATAAGGATCGACGGGTTGGTCCATCTGTCCCGCAAAACGATGACAGTAGCGGCGTCACGGATGGCGGTCTTGTCTGCTGTCATATCTGCGCCACGCGGCCGGTTGGATTCACTTGGAGGTTCCGAAACCGTGCATACGGCGGGCCCACTGATACGCGACAACAGCGCCTTTCAAACGGGGCAGCAGGTACAGCGACAGAGCAACGCAACCGATTGAGAAACCGATGGCCATGGTCCAGGGGTCTGGCCGCCAATGGACGTAAGACACGTGCAATGCAGGTGCCAGCAGGTGACCAACAAGAAGGATAGTCAAATAGGCCGGCCCGTCATCGGCGCGGTGATGAAACAGCTCTTGCCCGCAATTCGAGCAGCTGTCATTGACCTTGAGATAGCTGTGCAACAGCTTGCCCTCACCACAGTTGGGGCACTTGCACCGAAACCCTTTGACAAGGGCGGGCCATGTTTCACGCTCTGTGTCGGTCGCTGTGTCGATCGTCTGATCCGTCATAATATAACTCGCGCATTAATCTTTGCGCGATAATGCGCCTGAACGGGCGGATTTGAAAGGGGGGTGCGTCGCTTTGCAACGCTCAGTACCCGATGCGCCGAAAACGCTTCTGATCCCATTCTTAATAAAATCCACTTTTCTGCGACGGAATTTCCGCTGCCCCGCGTTTGAATTGATATGAGCAGCGGCACTGGGGCCGCGTCAAAACGGGAAAAACGAAATGAAAAACGCGACATTCATCACGGCCATTGTTTTGTCCGCAGTTGCCGTTACAGGCACATCTGTTCTGGCTGCCGGAAAAAGCGGGCGCGAGCCTGTATCCTTTCAAGAGCTCGACACCGATGGCGACGGTCAGGTGACGCAGCAAGAGATGGAGGCCCACCGCACCGCGCGTTTCACGCAGGCGGATACCGACGGTGATGGCCAGCTGAGCCTTGACGAGATGCAAGCCGCTGCACAGAAAAAGGCAAATGACCGCGTCGCCAAGATGTTCGAAAAAAACGATGCGAACAACGACGGGTTTCTGAGCCAGGACGAGTTGCCGAAACCCCGTCGGGCTGACAAGATGTTTGATCGGATGGACGCGGATAACAGTGGCGGAATCTCGGAACAGGAATTTGCCGATGCCAAAGACAAGATGGGGCGGCACCACAAGAAGAAGCATCACAATTCGGACGCAGACGATAGCTGATGCAGGATGGAGGATCTGACCTCCCACCCACAAGATGCCGGCGAAGCGATGTGCAGCGCGGGCAGCCTCAGCGACGATGCGTTGCTGGGGCGCTTTGCCGATGGCAATGCCGAGGCCGCGCGGGTGCTTACTGACCGACTTGGGCCACGGTGTTACTCGGTCGCGTTGCGCATGTTGGGCAATCGGACCGAGGCGGAAGATGTGACGCAAGAGGCGATGATGCGGCTGTGGCAAATGGCACCGGATTGGGTGTCGGGTCAGGCCAAAGTCTCGACCTGGCTGTACCGGGTGACGCTAAACCTGTGTGTGGACATCCGGCGCAAGAAGACACCCGACAGGCTGTCGGATGTTCCCGAGCCTGAAGATGGTCAAGCCAGTGTGGTTGACCGGATGCAGGACGAGGCTCGCAAGGACGCGTTGCAGATCGCCTTGGCCGAATTGCCCGAACGGCAGCGACAAGCGGTGGTGCTGCGCCATATTGAAGAATTGCCCAACCCCGAAATCGCCGGGATCATGGGCGTTTCCGTGGAAGCGGTGGAAAGTCTGACAGCGCGTGGCAAACGAAGTCTGGCCGCTATTCTGGCGGGACGGCGCGAAGAACTGGGGTATGACAATGGCGGATAACGATCTGGAACTGGATCATTTGTTTGCTCAGGCGCGGCAACAACGGCCGGCCTTGCCAGACGATTTGGCCGTGCGCATTCAAACGGATGCCGAGGCGGTGCGCTTGGGCCGCATGAAATCCGCGCCAAAACCGGGGCCTGCGCTGTGGGACAGGCTGGTGCGCAATCTGGGTGGCTGGCAGGGGTTGAGTGGCCTTGTTGCGGCCAGTGCGGCCGGTGTCTGGATCGGGTTTTCCGCGCCTGCCTTTTTGCCTGACCCCGCCAACCTGCTGACAACGCAAGAGACGGCCTTTCTTGTGGCCGACCTTGGCTATGACACGAGTTTTCTGGAGACCACGGAATGAACGCTGATCCCAAACCCAAACGCCGGTGGATGCCCGTTGTCCTGGTTGTGTCTCTGGCTCTGAATCTGTTGATCGTTGGCGTTGCTGTAGGCACTGTGTTGCGTCTGAAAGGCGGGGATCACGCCAAAGCACCGCCGGGATTTGGCCCGGCCTTGTACCGAGCGTTGCCAAAAGACGACCGCAAAGCGATGCGGGGTGAGCTGTCGGGGCTGCACAAAAAAGGGACCAGTGGTCGCAAACAGGATTTTGAGGCGATGAGCCAGGCTTTGCGCACGGTACCCTTTGATCCGGGAGCCGTTGAAGTGCTGTTGCTACAGCAGGCACAGGCGACGGCTGCATTGCAAGAAGCTTTGCAAACGCAATGGTTGGCGCGCGTTACCGCCATGAGCGACGAGGAGAGACAGGCGTATGCAGATCGATTGCAAGACATTGTCGAACGCGGTCCGCATAAACACAAGAAAAAGGACTAATAGGTTTTAAGCTGCGTTTTGCCGGACGTTCACCTGATTGCGACCGGCTTTTTTCGCCGCATAAAGTGCGGTGTCAGCGGACTTAATCAGGTTCTCAATATGTGGCGTGGGACTTTCTTGGTCGGGGAACGGGCCTTGGGACATTTTCATCCCGACGCTGACTGTCACGTTGACTTGCGGTCCCTGATCCAAGAGCTGAAACGGCGCACTGCAAATGCTGTCACAGAGGGATTCAGCGAGCCGCATCGCTTGTTTGGATGTTACATTTGGCACGCCTATCATGAACTCTTCTCCACCGATACGGGCGACAAATCCGTTGGTGCCAAGGGCACCACGCATACGTTCTGCCGCCTGCTTCAGCACGAGATCGCCACTCGCGTGACCGTGGTCGTCGTTGATAGCCTTGAAATGGTCGAGGTCAGCCAGCATGACAGCAAAACTGCTTCCTGTTCGCGCAGATTCGCGTGCGATCTGGTCCAGCGCTCGCATAGCAAACCGGCGATTATGCAGCCCGGTCAACGGGTCGATCCACGAGTCCGCAAGTCCCTTTTTCAGAGATACACGCATGTGATCCAGCCGGGCTTTGCGCGCGATTTGATTGTCCAGCCGAAGCAGGATCTCCTGCGCGCAGAATCCATCCAGGCAAACGGCGTCGGCACCTCGATCCAATGCCTCTGAAGCCTGAACGGCATTGTCGTCTTTAAGCACACCGATCAACACCGTGTTTCGCGTGACGTTACGTGATCTGAGATCAGCCAGAATATTCAGATCTGACGGATGAGCGCCCAATTCGACAACGATGGCGTCCGGGACAGCGCCAGACAGGACGCTTTGAAGGTTCGATTGCAGGTGCCAGGACAAAGAATACTGACGCTGATCGTTGAGCGCCTTGTGCCACATGACGCCGGTTTGCGCAGCATGTGTCAGAATATGAACTTTCGCGGCTTTTGGCGGGCGAATAACGCTGGGTGCCGGTTCCCCGAACCCGATCGGCTGCGAACCGTTGCTGACCTGAAGATCTTGAGTGGCAGCATGCGCACGCAACAAGCTTCGGATGCGCGCCAGCAGCAAGGTATCCTTGAAAGGATGCGTCAGCACATCATCCAACCCATCCTGCAAGGCACGCAGCCGCGCGTCTCTGTCGTTTTGTGCGGCAAGTACAACGACTGGCACATCTTCAAGCCCGGGAACGGTCTTGGTCACCTTTTTGACATCCGCAGCTGTTCCATCTGGCAAGGTCTGAGCTGTCAGAACAAGATCAGGCTGGGTGCGGCGCACAAGCGACAACAGCCCTTCAAGCTTTTCACCTTGGACTACGTGATACCAAGCAGCTGTCAGCTGAACTTTCAGCATGATGCGATTGGTTGCTACCCCGTCGAGGACAAGGATGGTTCCCTGCACAGACATAGTTGTTCACCGTTGATTGCATGCGTGAACAAAGTGTTTATGAGTCTGGTTAACAAACCCTTTCCAAAAGTGGATCTGAGCACAGTTTATGTCGATATCATCCGAATCCGCGGAAACACTGGCTCTGACAGCTTTGGGCTGGTTGGCCGGAAATGAAGAGCTTTTTCCTGTATTTTTGGGCTCGACGGGCGCGTCGGTGCAAGATGTCCGCGAGCGTGCAGCAGACCCGGAATTTCTGGCGTCGGTGCTGGATTTTCTGGTACTTGACGACTCGTGGGTCATGGCGTTTTGTGATGCCAACGCGCTAGCCTATGATCTTCCTGCTCAGGCGCGGACGGTTTTGTCCGGCGGCGCTGATGTACATTGGACCTGAAATCCTCTTCCGCTGGAGAACTTGATGCCGATAGATGCAATCGTCTTCGATAAAGACGGCACGCTGTTTGATTTTGCAAACACATGGGGTGGCTTTGGCCGCTCTTTGCTGCTGCGACTGACTAATGGTGACACAACCCGCGCCGCCGAACTTGGACAGATAATCGGCTATGACCTGGAGCAAGAGAGATACAACGCAGACAGTATCGTTATCGCTGCGACTGTTGAAGAAATCGCCGACGTATTGGCCGCTCATGTCGACAGCATGACCGTTGATGAGATCGTGGATCTGATGAACGCCGAAGCAGCTGCTGCCCCTCAGTCGCCTGCTGTTCCTCTGGTCCCGTTTCTGGAAAGTTTGCAGAATGCGGGGATTAAGCTGGGTGTGGCCACCAATGACAGTGAACATCCGGCCTTGCAGCATCTTGAGTCCGTCGGGATTCGGGAGCATTTCGACTTTGTTGCGGGGTATGACAGTGGTCACGGGTTCAAGCCAGGCCCTGGTCAACTGCTGGCCTTTGCCGCGCATGTTGGGGTTGAACCTTCACGGGTCGCAATGGTTGGTGACAGCCTTCATGATCTCCAAGCCGGGCGGGCTGCCGGGATGACGACGATAGGTGTTTTGACGGGTTTGGCCGAAGCAGAGGCGCTGGCGCCCATGGCCGACGTCGTCCTGCCCGATATCGGACATATCCCTGCATGGTTAGCCAGCAAGTAAACGGTTAAATCCGACAATCGACGGCCAAAATAGAAAACCGACATATTCTGTCGCAGACAGAGCGGCCATCATCGTGTCTTCCGGGCTTGCTTGTTTAAAGCAGGAATGGAGGCCGTGATGGGCGATACAACAACACGCAAGCGTCGCGGCGGAGGCCGCGCTGGGGCCGCAGCGCGCAGAGGAACTGCAGCGATCGATCAGATGCCCTGGGATCCGCCCATCAACCTCGACCATCCCACAGAGCCCTTGGATCAGGCTGGCATCGAAGCGATCCATGACGGGGCCATGCGTATCCTGGAAGAGATCGGGATCGAATTTTACAATGAAGAGGCAATAGGCATCCTGCGTGAGGCAGGCTGCACCATCGAAGGTGACAATGTGCGCATGGGGCGCGACTTTGTCATGGAGATGATTGCGAAAGCCCCCAGTCAATTTTCCATCACGCCACGCAATCCGGATCGCAAGATCGAGATTGGTGGAAAGAACATTCTGTTCGGCAATGTCTCATCGCCGCCGAATTATTGGGATATGGAGATCGGCACAAAAGTTCCCGGCAACCGGGAGATGTGTCGAAATCTGTTGAAACTGACGCAATATTTCAACTGCATCCATTTCGCCGGAGGTTATCCGGTCGAACCTGTCGATATTCACGCCAGTATAAGGCATCTGGACGTCCTTTACGACAAGCTGACGCTGACCGACAAAACCATGCATGCTTACTCTCTGGGCAAAGAGCGCGTCGAGGATGTGATGGAAATGGTGCGCATCGCAGGCGGTCTGAGCCACGAAGAATTCGATGCCGCTCCACGCATGTACACCAACATTAACTCTACCTCTCCTCTAAAGCATGACCAGCCTATGATCGACGGGTGCCTACGGCTGGCCCGACGTGGACAGGCAATTGTGGTGACACCCTTTACGTTGGCCGGGGCCATGGCACCGGTGACAATGGCAGGTGCGGTGGCCCAGTCACTGGCCGAGGCGCTATGTGCTATAGCCCTGTTCCAATATGTGCGCCCGGGAACTCCGTGCGTGATCGGCACATTTACGTCGAATGTCGATATGAAAACCGGAGCACCCGCTTTTGGGACGCCGGAATACATGCGCTCGACCCAGATGACCGGCCAGATGGCGCGGTTCTACGGGCTGCCGATGCGATCGTCGGGTGTTTGTGCTGCAAACGTGCCTGATGGGCAGTCGATTTGGGAGACGTCGAACTCGCTTTGGGCATCCGTACAATCGGGCACCAACATGGTCTATCACGCGGCTGGATGGCTGGAAGGTGGCCTGATTGCAAGCCCGGAAAAGTTCATTATGGATTGCGAAATCCTGCAACAAATTCAGCGTTATATGAACCCGGAATTGACTGCCACCGGCCCTGATGAGATCGCGCTTGATGCGATCCGCTCAGTTGGCAATGACGGTCATTTCTTCGGCATTCAGCACACACAGGACCGTTATACCACCGCGTTCTATCAACCCTTCCTGAGCGACTGGAAGAACTATGAAGGGTGGGAGGTTGCTGGTGGCATTTGGACAGCCGAACGCGCCCACCACATGTTCAAAGAGATCATTTCGAGCTTTGACGCTCCACCAATGGATGAAGCCATTCGCGAAGAACTGGCAGAGTTTGTGGAACGCCGCAAAGCCGAGGGTGGCGCGCCGACAGATTTCTGAGCAATCGACAAATGTCGAAGTGATACCCGGTTGCATTCGCTGCAACTCAGGGTGGATTTTGTCTATTTGTTAAGATTTGTCAGCACAGAGTGCAGGGGACACCAAGTTGGGGTTTCCGATGCATGGTCTGATCAATCGGGCGATACAGTCTTTTGTCTGCGCTACCTATGGGCAGGCCTGCTGGCTGCGTGTGACCGAAGATGCGCGGTTGGGGTTTCGCGAGTTTGAAGCCATGCTCATCTATGATGATGACATGACGACAAGAGTGTTGGATGCGCTGAGTTGCGATCTGAACCGACCAAAGGCCGAGATTCTTGAGGATTTGGGGACATATCTTGTGTCCCACCCGAACATGGAAGGGCTGCGTCGCCTGCTCAGGTTTGGCGGCGTAAGCTATGTAGAGTTTCTGCATTCGCTGGACGATCTGGCCGACAGGGTGCGTTTGGCCGTGTCAGATTTGACTTTGCCGGCCCTTGAGCTGCGAGAGCTATCGGCCACGGAGTATCAGCTATGCTGCTTTCCAGGCTTGCCCGGCTATTCCAGTGTCATGGTTGGTGTTTTGCGTGCCATGGCAGACGACTACGGCGCATTGGTCATACTGTCACATGAAGGGCAGCAGCAGGACAGTGACGTCATTTCCATCATGTTGGTTGAAAGCGCTTTCGCGGAAGGGCGTCACTTTGATTTGGGGGCGCACAGCAGATGACCGATACTCACGAACTTGCGGGCCTTCTGGAAACGCTTTGTCCGATGTTCCTGTTGGTCGAACAAGACGGACGAATACAACAAGCGGGGCCAACACTTCAAAAACTGCGACCAGAATTGCCACTGACCGGGCAGGGGTTTCTGGAAGTGTTTGAACTGATCCGTCCCAGAACAGTCACAACCATACCGGCGTTGTTATCGATGGCCGGGGCCAAGTTGCACCTGAAGTTCAAGGATGAACCGCGTACGACCCTCAAGGGCTTGGTCGCCCCTTTGCCGCAGTCCGGTGGTGCGGTCATCAACCTGTCATTCGGGATTTCAATTCTGGATGCGGTGCGGGATTACGCGCTGACAAGTGCGGATTTCTCGGGCACCGACCTTGCCATCGAACTGCTTTATCTGGTCGAGGCCAAATCTGCCGCGATGGAGGCGTCGCGGTCGCTGAACCTGAGGCTTCAAGGCGCCATGCTCGCCGCTGAGGAACAGGCCTATACCGACACATTAACCGGGCTAAAAAACCGCAGGGCCATGGATCACGTGCTGGCACACCTGATCTCAAGTAATTCAACTTTTGCCTTGATGCATCTGGATCTGGATTTCTTCAAATCTGTGAATGACAGACTGGGTCACGCTGCTGGTGATTTCGTCCTGCAACAGGCGGCCCGCATCATGATTGAGGAGACGCGCAGCGAAGATACGGTTGCGCGTGTTGGTGGGGACGAGTTTGTCATTGTTTTCAAAGACCTGACACGAGACGACAGATTGAAGGCAATTGCTGACCGACTTATCCAACGCTTGAACGAACCTATGCTGTTTCAAAACCAGCAATGTACGGTGTCAGCCAGCATCGGCACGGCTCTGTCCACTCAGTTTCAAGTGCCCAAAGCGGCTGATATCTTACATGCTGCAGATTTGGCATTGTATCAGGCTAAACGGGATGGTCGATCGTGCCACCGGCTTTATTCGACACTGAGCAAGGCGCAATTCTGAACATCCACCAAGGGTCACGCAGATGCGAACGCCTCGGTGACCTTTTGCGCGATCTGCCGCTGAATGGGCGCGAGCTCTCCGACAACGGGCATGACGATACCTTTGAATTTGGCGCGTTCCAGCTCTTCGGGTACGTCTTCCAGAACATGCCCTCCGGTGCAGGCGAAGAACGGCAGGCAAATCGCTTGATTAGATGCATCTCGCGCGGCTTCGGCAATCGAGGGCGGTTCTTCGACAAAGCCAACCCGGATCGATTGAAATGCAACCTGCATGCCTAGTCGGTCCGCAAATTCATTGGCCACCGCCGATGGATTCCGGCTGCGGCCCGACCCGTGCGCAGCGATCACCAAATCCGTCGCATTGGCCGCCCAATGCTCTTCTCGCAACTTCGCTTCTAGCGCGTTCGCCGTCAGCGCGGGCAGATCGGGATCAATGCCCAAAGGATCCAAAATACGTGCTGTGTGATCTCCGACCCGTTTCGGCAGGGCACTTGTTACAAACCACCCCTTCGCCATGAAAAGCGGGTAGATCACCGAATTTTCGGGAAGGCCGTCCAATTTGGCCTCAAGCGCGCTGGGCTTGGCCAGCGTCGCAGAACTCACCGTTACATGTTCGGCCAACGCGTCGACTTTGGCTGCAAATGCAGCAAGCGCGGCCTCAGCGGGATCTGGGTCAGAGGGCTGGCCGTGGGCGACGACTATGGCGTGTGGCATTCGGATCTCCTGCTGCGTTCTGCGATAGGTGTTACTGCGAAAACCGAAGTCAACACCTGTGTTAGCCCAGAAGGCTCAACCAAAGCCAGACGGTGATTATAGATGCTGCTGTTCCGATCAAAACGGATGACGCCGCAACGCGTTTGGCGCGGCCATACATATTCGCAAAGATATAGGCGTTGAAACCCGGTGCCATGGCGGCATTCAACACGCCTGATCGAAACAGGTCCTGCGGCAGGCCGGTGGATGTTCCGAATAACCAAACTAGGCTGGGGTGCAGCATCAGAGAGATGCAGCAGACAAAACCAATGGTGCGCAAGTCGCCTTCGGGTTTGTATTTAACCAACACGCCCCCCAATGCAAACAAAGCACCAGGAAGGGCTGCGCGGGTAACAAGTTCAAGCGCTTCGTCCACGACTGCTGGGATGACCAGACCAGTTATGTTGACGGCAAAACCAAGCGCGATACCAAGAATCAGTGCGTTTTTGAACATCGCTGACAGAACTGATCGCGCCATATGTACACCGCCGTTGCCGTGATTGCGCACGACCTCCATCACCGTGATCCCAACGCCGTAACAAAACGGAGAATGGAAGGCGATGATCGCGTAGTTGCCCGTCAGGTTCTCAGGGCCATAAGCACGTTCGGTTATCGGCAGGCCCAGCAGGACCGAGTTGGAAAACAGACAACAGAATCCGATGGCCACGCAGTCTTCCCAGTCCCTGCCAAAAATGATCCTTGCTCCAAAGAGACCCGCAGTGAAGCACAACGCAGCGGCGGAATAGAAGCTGGCCAAAAGCCGGGGATCGAAACTGGCGCTAAGGTCCAGGTGTGCGATGGCCAGGAACAGCAGGCAGGGAATCGCAAAACCTTGGGTGAATTTCATCAACCCATCGACGTGCTCTTGTTTGAAATAGCCCGTGCGGGTCGCCGTGTATCCGGCACCGATCACAAGGAAGACCGGAAGAATGACGTCGATCAGACTTTGCAGCATTTGGCCCCCGTGCGGCAGGCGCGCTGTGATATCTTGAGCGCGCGGGGCAGGGGCTTATTGCGCCTGATAGATCACCATCCCGTCAAAAGCGGGGGTGATATAGTCGGGAGTTTCCGCGTCAACCGTCGCATAATCCAGATCGATATGCATATTGGTGAGCACGGCGCGTTTTGGTTGCAGTTGTTCGATCCATCCCAGCGTCTTTTCCAGATGCGCGTGCGTGGGATGCGGGTTGCGGCGCAATGCATCGATGATCAGCCAGTCCAAACCTTCCATCTCGGGCCAGGCGTCGTCGTAGATCTCGGCAACGTCCGGCAGGTAGGCCAGCTGACCGATTCGGAACCCAAGAGAGTCGATTGAGCCGTGGTTCACTTTGAACGGGCGCAACGTAATGGGTCCACCGGGACCATCGATGTCGAACGGGCCATCAATGGATTTGAGGTCCAGGATCGGAGGATAAGGTGAACCTTCGGGCTGAATGAACGCGTATCCGAAACGCCCCAGCAAGGCGTTCTGCGTGTCACCGTCCGCCCAGACGGGTACGCGCGTTTTCATGTTGAACACGATCATGCGCAGGTCGTCGATCCCGTGCACATGATCCGCGTGCGAGTGGGTATAGACCACCCCATCCAACCGCCCGGTGCCGGTGTCCAGCAACTGGCTGCGCATATCCGGCGTGGTATCGACCAGAACCGAGGTCGTTCCATCCGGCCCATCGCGTTCAATCAGCAGCGAGCAGCGACGGCGCACGTTTTTCGGGTTTGTAGGATCGCAGTCGCCCCATTGACCGCCCAGCCTTGGTACGCCGCCCGAGGAACCGCAGCCCAGAATTGTAAAACGCATCCCGGTCATGCAGCGGCCTTGTACAGCGCGGCCTTGGTGAACAGGCGGTCAAAATTCACCTGTGTCTGGGCTGCAAAAGCGGCATAATCCATGCCGAAAACCTCAGCCCCTTTCCGGGCTGTGTGGGCGGTGTAGGCGGGTTCGTTGCGTTTGCCACGATAGGGTGGTGGGGCCAGATAGGGCGCGTCTGTTTCCACCAGAATGCGGTCTACCGGTGCAGTTGCGAAAATATCGCGCAACTCCTGGCTTTTGGGGAAGGCGGTGATGCCGGACATGGACAGGTAAAAGCCCAGATCCAGCGCGGCCTTGGCCAATTCGGCAGAAGAAGAGAAGCAGTGCATAACGCAGGAATAGGGTGCGTTGCGATACTCGCCGGCCAGAATTCGGGCCATGTCATCATCCGCTGCGCGGGCGTGAATGATCAGGGGCAGGCCAGTGCGCTGGGCCGCTTCGATATGGATGCGCAAGGATTGTTTCTGCTCTTCCGCACTGTCGGCGGTATAGTGGTAGTCCAGACCAGACTCTCCGATGCCGACGAATTTCGGGTGCTGGGCCAAGGCAACCAGTTCGTCGACCGACGCTATCGGCTCATCCGCCGCACTCATCGGGTGCGTGCCGGCGGCATAGAAGACGGGCGCATGGGCCTCGGCAATCGCACGGACGCTGGGTTCGTTGCGCAGTTTGGTGCAAATCGTGACCATGCGGGTCACGCCAGCCTCGGCTGCGCGCGTGATGATCTCGTCCAACTGGCCGTCGAAATCCGGGAAGTCCAGATGGCAGTGGCTGTCGGTAATCTGGGGGGTGTCGCTCATCTGTTCTGACCGGCGGTTTCCTGTATCTTGAACACCGTATCTAGGACCAGAGCGGCAGGGTCAAGGTTCACCGCCTGACCATGCCGTGCGCGTGCCGTGATTGTCGCGGCGACTTCTGCCCAGCGGCGGGCTTGATCGGGGGAAGCCGAAAGACGCATCAGCGTTTCACCTTCGTTTGGGGCCGCTTCGGGAACGGGGGGTGTACCGGTTGCGCCAGTCAAAGCCAGCCGTGACAAGGCGACGTCGATCAGCGTTAGCAACAACTCGAAACGCTCGGCGGCACCGCGCTGTGCTGCGGCTTCGGCCAACGCCAGTGCGCGTTGCCGGTCCATACGGGGCAGGGTGCCCAGAATGGCGATCAGCTCGGCATAAATGTCCAGACCGCCAAGATTGATTAACCGCACAGCATCCCCAACTGATCCTGCCGCAAGTGCGGCCAGGTGTTCAGTCTGGGCGGGAACTTCTGTTCCGGTTTGCGACAGGGCGGTTTGCATGTCCTGCGGACTCAGCGGGCCAAGGCGCAGCGTGCGGCAGCGCGACCGGATGGTTGGCAGCAGGCGCGAAGGTTGGTGCGATACGAGCAAAAGCGTGGTGCGCGCAGGCGGCTCTTCCAGCATCTTCAACAGCGCGTTGGCAGCACTGATGTTCATTTCATCCGCCGAATCCACAATCACCACCCGGCGTCCGCCATCAGCCGAGGACAGACCAAAGAATTTTCCAAGCTTGCGGATATCGTCCACGACAATTTCGCCGCGCAACCGCCCTTGATCGTTTGGTGATCGGGTGACCACAGCCAATCCTGGTTCGGCTCCGGCCTGCATGCGATGTGATACCGGATGATCGGGATCAATTTCGAGCGTTTCTGGCGGCGGCGGCGCTCCGAACAAGCCGCCGTCATCTGCCGGGGGTGTGGCCAGCAAAAATCGCGCGATCCGCCAGGCCAGCGTCGCTTTGCCGACGCCGCGCGGCCCGGTCAGCAACCAACCGTGGTGCAGCCTGTCGGAATTGTAGGCCGTCAGAAATGCGTGTTCAGCCGCGTCCTGGCCAAATAGCCGCGCGGTTTCGCGCGGATGCGGTGCACCCGGCACCTGATCCGGAGAAGGAGTATCGTCGCTCATCGTTTACCGCAAAGCTGCTTGAACGATATCTGTCACATCCTGCGCAACGCTGTCCATGTCCCTGTTGCCATTTACGACGCGAAACCGGCCCGAGAATTCATCAGCCAGCGACAGAAACCCTGCGCGCATTTTCTTTTGCAGATCGGGACCGAAATCCTCGAACCGCTCTTCGGTACCTTGCCTGCCTTTAGCGCGCGACAATCCCGTTTCCGGGTCCATATCGATAAGCAGCGTCATATCCGGCTCGCGGCCGATCATCAGGTTGTGCAATTGGTCTACCAGACTGCGCAGGTCGCCGCGTGACAAGCCCTGATACATACGTGTGCTGTCTGCGAAACGGTCGCAAATCACCACTTTACCTGCCGCAAGAGCGGGTTCGATGGTGCGCTCCAGATGGTCGCGGCGGGCTGCGGTGAACAACAGCAACTCTGTCTCGGCCGACCACCGATCCGGGTCGCCTTCCAGAACAAGGCGGCGAATTTCCTCAGCCCCCGGTGAGCCGCCCGGTTCGCGCGTCAGCACGACCTCATGTCCCTGCGCGCGCAGACGATCCGCCAGCATCCGCGCCTGGGTTGACTTGCCTGATCCGTCAATGCCTTCGAAGGTCAGAAATAACCCTGCTTTCGTCACATCGACTCCAGTGGGTTGTTGATCACGTCTTTCAATACGATGCCACCAACGGTCAGCATCCGCACGACAAAGCCACCTACTGCTACGTCCTCGGCAGCCACAAGCGGGCGCCGGATCTCGGGCAGTCCTTCGGGCTTGATCACCAGTTCAGCCAATTGCTGGCCTTTCTGGACAGGCGCGTTGATTGGGCCGTCATACACAACTTCGGCCTCGACATTTTGAGTCCCCAGAACCGGGAACAGCACGTTCAGATCACCTTCGGCAACAAGCCCGACGGTCTTTTTCTCACCCATCCACAGTTGGGCTTCGGCTATCGGCGTTTCCGCGTTGGCAACTGTCCTCTCGACAAAATTTCGAAACGACCAGTTAACCACGGCCTCAGCCTCCTCTGCCCGCTGGCCGGTGGTGTCGAGCCCGGTCAGGACGAAAATGACACGCCGGTCACCTTGTTTGGCAGAGCCGACAAGGCCATAGCCGGCCTCTTGCGTGTGGCCGGTTTTCAAACCGTCCGCGCCGATATCCAGCTTCAACAACGGGTTGCGATTGCGGGCATTTGACGGCGCGCGACCGTCGAATTCAAAAACCTCCTCGGCGAAGAGAGGGTAATATTCAGGGAAGTCCGAAATCAAGCGATCCGCAAGAACGGCCAGATCATGCACTGACATCATATGACCGGCGGCAGGCCAGCCGTTCGAGTTGGCAAAATTGGAATTGTTCATGCCCATTTGCTGCGCGCGTTGGGTCATGTACCGCGCAAACCCGGCCTCGGTTCCGTCGGGGCTAAGTGCTTCGGCGATAACGACGCAGGCATCATTGCCCGACAAAACGATGATGCCGCGCAGCAGGTCTTCGACGGTGACGCGGTCCTGCGTGTTCAGGAACATGGTCGAGCCGCCATAGCTCATCGCGTGTTCGGACACGGGCAGGGTTTCATTCAGTGTCAGTCGGCCATCGCGCAAAGCCTCGAAGGCCACATACAGCGTCATCAGCTTTGACATCGACGCGGGCGGCAGGGGCTGGTCGGCGTCTTTTGACAGAAGAACAGTGCCGGTGGTCTGGTCAATCACATAAGCTGCGCGAGCTGTGGTATCAAAAGCGTGTGCGGGCAGTCCCATGAGGGCAATCCCCATGGCCAGAACGGATGTGCGCATCGAGGCTAGCATGCTGCGTCTCCCTGTTTCAGTCGGATACGGTGAACGCGTCTTTGAAGCCAAGGTCTTTTACGTCCTTCTGAATGGCTTTGCGTTCGGCCCGGGTTGCGGCAGGGCCAACCAGCACCCGCCAGACGGTGTTATTTGCGGTTTTCAGTTCCCGAACAACTGCGGACATACCGTTCCTGCGCACCTTCTGTGCGGCAGAGTTGGCGTTATCCTCGACGCTGAAGGTTCCGATCTGAACAAACGGTTTGCTCAGCGGTGATGCGGTGGTCGCTGCAGCCGCAGCCGTCGCCGCTGCTGGTGTTGCTTCGGTCGCATCAATTGCGGCGGCGGCACCTTCGATCGGGTCCAGTGGCGTTTCAGTGATCTCTGCGGGATCCTTCTTTTGCCACCATTTCCGCTTGGCGGGTTTCTCGGCCGGAGCTTCGACCGGCGCATCTGACAAAGCCGGAGAGGTTACGGCAGCAGCAGCCTCGGTTGCAACTTCGGCGCTATCTGCGGCTGCATCTGTTGCAGCCGCTGCGGTTCCAGCGGCAGCAGCAGCGGGTGCTTTCTTCTGCCACCACTTCCGCTTGGCCGGTTTTTCAGCGGGCGCTTCGGTTTGCTCCTCTGCGGTTTCCTGAGCAGAATCGCTGACCGTTTCCGTTTCTGCTGTTGTGTCCTCTTCGGATTCCGAGGCGCTTGCTACAACAGCGGCGGTACCGGCAGCAGCAACTGCGGGCTCTTTCTTTTGCCACCATTTCCGTTTGGCGGGCTTTTCAGGATCACTCGTGGCTTGGCCATCGGCTGCTGTATCTGCCGATGCGGTCTCGGTTTCTGCGGTTACGTCCTCAGCTTGTGGTGATTCTTCAGCCGTGGGTTCTTCGATCTTCTCGCGACGCAGCGCCACAACGCTAAGCTTTGTAGGTGACCCTGCCAGCAATCCAAGCTGTTCCGCTGCAGCGGATGAGACCTGAAGCGCCGGACCGGGCAAGTTACGCTCGCGCCGGAACAAGGCACCAGTCACGGATTTGTTGTTGGCGGTGTTTTTGATCACAACACGCTCGGGTTGGTTCACGTCTGGATGTGCCACCCATATGCCCCCCAGCGAGGGTCGCCCATCCCAAAGCCCCGCTTCGGTAACGCGGAAAACGTCCGGTGCTTCTACGTCGCGCTGCGAACCACTGGTCACCTGGGGTATAAGTTCGATTTTCCCATCGTTGTCCTGGGATTTTTCGGCGGTTTCAGCTGTACCCAAAGCCTCTTCACATCCGGCCAAAATCGTCAAAGTCAACGCCAGATACGCCAGCCTTTTGGGCCCCGGGCGTGTCTCGATCGCTCGCTTCATCTGCTTATCCCTTGCCTGAAGGGGTTTCGTTTCACGAACCCCGTTGCCGGTCTGCTGGTTCTGTATGCCAGCCTGTTACGGTCTTTACACCCAATCATAACGTGGCTGAAGGGTCATGGAAAGAGCGCTGAAAACTCTTCGGCAAGATTTCCCGTTTTCGACTTGCCTCTGATCGAACTTGGCCTTAGACCCGGCTTTCGACGGGGAGGTGGCAGAGTGGTCGAATGCGGCGGTCTTGAAAACCGTTGGGCGTGAGAGCGTCCCCAGGGTTCGAATCCCTGTCTCCCCGCCA
Source organism: Ruegeria sp. HKCCD4884 (assembly GCF_013110855.1). Taxonomy (NCBI): domain Bacteria; kingdom Pseudomonadati; phylum Pseudomonadota; class Alphaproteobacteria; order Rhodobacterales; family Roseobacteraceae; genus Ruegeria; species Ruegeria sp. HKCCD4884. Next base: position 23,997 of record NZ_WVRJ01000003.1, on the reverse strand, counting down.
CTCATACCTGTCTCACTTCAGTTGTGTTTTCTGACCCGAAATTTTGCCGCAATTCCCGCGCGTTGGCGCATGCGCTTTCAATCAGAGACGAAGCAAACCGTACATTCAGAGGACAATTCAGGCGCAAGTCTCAGTGTCGCAATTTGGTGGGGTCGATTTGGGCTGGATTTCCCTGATAAACGGCAATTTACAGGGAATTTTCGCAAACCGGGACTGATTTCCGTCATTTCTCCTATCAGAACTGTATGTTTTTCAGAGGTTTATGCTGCAAATTCCCTAAAAGGTGGAACAGGGAATTTTATCGCGGGAACAGGGAGTTGTTCCGCCGGATCAGGGAGGGTGAGCCCTTTATCAGGGACGCAGGATCTGGAGATGTTAGAAGCCGAACAGGCGTTCCTGTTCGATCCAGTCAAGTGGGTGGGTCACGCTGACCAGACGCTTGAGTGTGAGTTCGGGCGGCTGAGTGCCGTCGAGAATCGCGGCCTGAATCTTCGGGGAGAGAAACGCGAGCTGAGCACGGGTGCGGATGAAGGCGCCGGGGACGCTTTCGCAGCGTGCGATCTCCATCAGTCGAACTCCGGCCTTCAGATCACGGGCCCAGCCATGTGCGCGGATCAGCATGGACCGGAGGTGGGGATCAGGTTGGGGTGCCATGTCTCCGGCGATGACCTTGGCCTCGACGCCGCGGCGGCGCAGATCGAAAGATGCGGTGACGTGGGTGAGATCCGGGTGCAGATGATCGGCCGCGATGCCAAGTGCGCTTGCCAGAGTTTTGGGGTTAAATTCGAGGTCGATCTGTCCTCGTGCAAGTTTGCCTTTGGCCAGAAGAGCAGCGCCGATCTGACAGCCATGGCCTAGAAGCCGGGTTACTAAATCCGCAACTGAAGTCTGAACTGCCTCGGCTGACCCGGCCTCCGGCTGCGCCAGTACTTGGTGCGCCGCGGCGGCGTCTTGCAAATGTCTGACGATGACATCCATGACGGCGTGTTCCAGCGCCGGGCCGGGCAGTCGCCAGCCAGAGATATCCTTGCCACCTGAGATCAGTCGATTGGAGATATAGTAGCGCAACCGTCGGCCTTTGCGGGTGGTGTGGGTCGGCGTCAACCGATCACCAGTTTCGTCATACAGCAGACCGGTGAGCCAGGCCCCGGGGTCAGTGGAGTGTTGGCGCGCATCGGAGTCGCCGCGTGCCCGCGAGCGGTTGGAGGCCTGTCGCATTTTTTCCTGCACCCGGTCCCAGATGTCCTGATCGATGATCGCCGGATGTTGTCCGTCCCAGATCTTATCCTTGTGGCGGATTTTTCCGAGATAGACCGGATTGCGCAGCAGGTAATAGATTTGACCCCGTGACAGCGGACAATCCCCCTTCACACTGCCATCTGTCCGAACAAACCGTTTTGACCGCAGCCCTTCTGCCGTTGCCCGTTCTTCTACTTTGCGCAGGCAACCCAGCTCGTCATAAAGCCCAAAGAGATGCCGGACCGTTCTGGCCTCCTCCTCATTCACCACCAGCGTTCTTGCCTTCGGATCGGGGTGGCGATCATAGCCCAGAGGTAGGTTACCACCCATCCAAAGCCCCTTCTTCTTCGATGCTGCAATCTTGTCGCGAATACGTTCGGCGGTGACTTCCCGTTCAAACTGAGCAAAGGACAACAGCATATTCAGGGTCAACCGACCCATGGATGAGGAGGTATTGAATGCTTGTGTGACGGACACAAAAGAACACTCGACCTTTTCCAGCCGTTCGACCAGCTTCGAGAAGTCGGGAAGCGATCTGGTCAGCCGGTCGATCTTGTAGACAACAACCATGTCGATACGTCCGGCATCGATCTCTTCAAGCAGGCGCTGAAGGGCAGGGCGCTCCAGGGTTCCGCCCGACAGGCCACCGTCATCGTAGCGCTCGTCCAACAGGGTCCAGCCTTCGTGTCGCTGGCTGGCGACATAGGCCGCGCAGGCTTCATATTGCGCATCCAGCGAATTGAAGTCTTGGCCCAGACCATCTTCTGAGGACTTGCGCGTGTAGATGGCGCATCGGATTTTACGGCGCGGGCTCATTTGGCCCCCTTGCCGGGGAGCCCGAAGAAACGCGGCCCTGACCAATGCGCGCCGGTAATCTCTCGGGCAATGGCCGAGAGCGAGCGATAGGACCGACCGTTCCAAGTGAAGCCGTCTTCTGTAACGTCGACCACATGGGTCACGCTATTCCACTCGCGCAGAAGGCGCCCGCCGGGTTTAAGAGCAGGGCAGGCTGGCCGGGGTTTTTTCTCGGAACCCTTTTCCAGCGTTGCTTTGACCTGCCGGGGTAGCCCGCCATGACGGCGGGACTGCATCTCAAAGGCGATAAAACGGCGCAGGAAGGGTTGGCTGAGCATGGCGGGGGCGGGCTGATCAAACAGCTGCTGCCAAAGCGTGACCAGATCCGATCGACCCATGGCGGCGAGATCGGCAACATCGCTCGTCTTGGTCATGACACTTCTCCAGTTCCCGCCGCCAGATGATATGTGGATGCTCCATTTGGTTTGTCGGATGCCCGCCTTTCAATTGTGACGCCTTTTTTCCGCAGGCCGCTTAGAGCCGCTCGGACCGAATGAGGCTGCCACCCCGTTGCTTTGCAGAGCGCCTCAAGGCTGGCGCCGCTCGGGCGACGCAACAAAGCTTGAACCTTGTCAATTTTGGTTTGCTTCCGTTTGGACATTAACTGTCTCCTCTGATCTTGGGTCAGCGAGATGCCGAACCCCGGTACCGAGGAGCGCCCGAATGGCTCGGGCGTGGGTTCAGTGATGCGTGGTTGACGGCAACAGTCCAGCTCTTTCTGAAACGATTACTGGAGGCGTGTGTTTTGAAGTGCGACGCTGCCGTACCCCCGATTATTCGTCAACAATCTTAATTGGTTACTTTTTGCTTGGGGGTTGTGTCTTGTAATGATGGCACCTACATTTAACCCAATCGCCCGGACTATCAGGGCGGGAAACTGCTCCCGCAGGCAGCACTCATTGGAAACACAGGTTTCCGCAGAGAGCATTCAAAGGAGCAACGTCTCGGATCGATTGGTCCGGGGAGTTGCGATTTGTGCTCTCTCCGATTTTCCAACGCGATCCCTCCATCTCGACGTCCGCGCGGCGTCACGCAAAAGGAGGCGGTTATGCCTGCCAAAAACACACAGAGCGACGGTCTGGCGTCCAATACGCTTATCTGGATGGCCGAAAAAGTGACCCAATCCCAGATCAGCCAGATCAAGCCCTACGCCAACAACAACCGCGTACACGCGGCCACGAATATCGACAAGCTTAAGGCATCGGTGGCCCAGTTTGGCTTTGTCACTCCGATCCTCGTGGATGCTGAAGGTACCATCATCGCGGGTCATGGCCGCTATGAGGCCGCTAAGGCCCTGGGGTTGAATTCCGTACCGACTGTTGTCGCGGATCACTTGTCAGAAGCGGAAGTGCGCGCTCTGCGCATTGCGGACAACAAGCTGGCGGAATTGTCCGACTGGAACGAAGCGACCTTTCAGATTGAGTTTGCCGAGCTGATGGATCTCAGCCTTGATGGCGAGTTGAACTTTGATCTGGACATCACAGGGTTCGAAACACCGGAGATCGACATCATTATCGACAGCGTCGGTGAGGTGACGGAATCTGTAGCGGAAACTGTTGAGACGCCGGACCCTGCGGCACCCGTAGTCACGGAGCCGGGCGACCTCTGGGTTCTCGGAGATCATCGCATCTTCTGCGGGGATGCCCTTCAAGCCCAGAGCTACGACACCTTGCTGGAAGGCGAGCGCCCGCAGATGGTCTTCACCGATCCTCCTTATAACGTGCCGGTCAATGGGCATGTGCGGTCCGGCAATAGCGCCGAACACCGCGAGTTTGCCATGGCGTCGGGGGAAATGTCGGATAGCGAGTTCCGCGGCTTTCTTTCAGGCGTGATCACCCAGTTGTTTGGCCGTCTGCCAGACGGGCGTATTGCAATGATCTGCATGGACTGGCGTCATATCGAAGAACTGATTGCAGTGGGCAAGGCAGCTGGATTGGACCTCATCAATCTCTGCGTCTGGAATAAGACGAACGGAGGCATGGGCAGCCTTTATCGCTCCAAGCATGAGTTGATTTGCATTTTCAAGAAGCCTGGTGCGCCGCACATCAACAACGTCGAGCTGGGCAAACACGGGCGCAACCGGACCAATGTCTGGGATTACGCCGGTGTGAACAGCTTTGGGGCGGGGCGCGAGGCGGACCTCTCAGATCATCCCACCGTGAAACCGACAGCTTTGGTGGCGGATGCCATCATGGATGTGAGCCACCGCGGCGATGTCGTGCTGGACGCCTTTGGCGGGTCCGGCGCGACCTTGCTGGCAGCTGAGAAAACCGGGCGCCGGGCGCGGCTGATTGAGCTCGACCCGGCTTATGTCGATGTCGCCATTCGGCGTTGGCAGGAGATGACTGGCGAGAGCGCCGTGCACGCGGTGACCGGCCAGACGTTCGATGCGCGTTCTGCGTCAACCGATGCCACTTCAGAGCTGGATGCGGATCATGTCTGACGATACGAAAGACTACGAGGTGGGTTACGGCAAGCCGCCCAAAGCGACCCGGTTCAAGAAAGGCCGCTCTGGCAATCCGAAAGGGCGGCCGAAAGGTGCCAAAGGGGTGAATGCCAGCTTGAAACGCGAATTGGAAACCAAGATTACGGTTCGCGAAGGCAGCCACGAAATCCGGATTTCCAAAGCTGAGGCAATTGCCAAGCGGTTCACGGCAGGCGCGTTGAAGGGCGACACGAAATTGTTGATGGCGCTGCTTAAGCTGGACACAGATCTGTTCAACGCAAGTGAATTGGACGCGCAAGAAAGCGTCCGTACGGTTGAGCCGGACGCTGTCGACTACGACATCCTCCGGGATTTCTTTTCCAGCCAACTGGACGGTGACGGTGAGCTGGAAAACGAGGAGGCGGAAGATGACGACTCCTGATCCAAAAATCGTCGTGCAAGCCGCTCGCGAGGTTTGCCGGGACAATTTCTTTCCCTTCGTGTGGCGTGTGTTTGGCACGCTGCACCAGGGAACTGACCGCAGCTTTGATCCGGCCTGGCATGTGCGGGCCATGTGCCATGAGTTGGACAATGTCCGTCGAGGCGAAAACAAGCGACTGATCATCAACATCCCGCCACGTTGCCTGAAATCGGTCACCGTGGCCGTTGCATATGTCGCTTATCTTCTCGGTCATAACCCCAGCGCCAAGATCATCGTTGCCAGCTATGGGTTGGATCTGGCGCGCAAACATTCCGAAGATTGTCGTCGGATCATGTCTGCGCGCTGGTACCGGGAAATGTTCCCTGAAACGGTCTTGGCTAAAAAGGGCAACACCTCAGAAGAAATCCGCACCACAAAGGGAGGCAGCCGTAAGGCTGTCTCCATTGGAAGTTCTGTCACCGGTCATGGCGCCGATTACATCATCATCGATGACCTGCTGAAAGCCGGAGATGCCGGCTCCGAATCCGAGCTGGTCAAGGCGCAGGAGTTCATTGAGGGGACCTTGTTGTCGCGCTTCGACAATCCGGCCGAAGGGCGTGTGGTTATGGTTGCGCAACGGTTGCACGAGATGGATCCGCCGGGTTATCTGCTCGAACGCGGGACCTACCGGCATCTGAATCTGCCTGCCATCGCAGAAGGCCATGAGGTGGTTCTTCTTGGGCGTGGAAGGGTCATGCGCCGCAAACCGGGTGATCTCCTGTGCCCGTCCCGTTTGGATCAGCAAACGCTGGATACCAAGCGTCGCGAAATGGGCGCGGCCGTGTTCAATTGCCAGTATCAGCAGAACCCCATTGCTCCCGACGGGTCGCCCTTGCGCTGGGAGTGGTTTGGCACCTACGAGACCATCGAAGATCGCCGCTGGTATCAGCTTGTCGTTCAAAGCTGGGATACGGGGATGTCTGCGGACCCCCGGTCCGACTTCTCGGTCTGCACAACTTGGGGGTTCCGCGAAAACGCGTGGTACCTTCTCGACGTCTGGCGTGGGCAGGTGGACTACCCAGACCTGAAAGCCAAGGCACTGCAACTTGTCGGCCGTTGGGATCCCGATCGTGTCCTGATCGAAGATGCGGCCTCAGGCAAACCTCTTTTGGACGAGTTGTTTCGTGATGACCGTCGGCGCTACGAACGCATTAAACCCGACAAGGACAAGGAAACCCGGTTCCAGTCCGCTTGCGGTCCTGTCGAAGAGGGCAAGGTTTATCTGCCTGCAGATGTACCCTGGCTGCCGGTATTCAAACGAGAGCTTCAATCCTTTCCACGCGGACGCAACGACGATCAGGTCGACAGCTTTGCCCACTTTGTGAACTGGTCCAAGGGAGTGGGGTTTTATCGGGCGCTAGGCCATGATCATCAGATAAACATCGAACGTCGCGAGCGCCGTCGCGAGCGGATCAGACGGCGGTAGAATCTCGGAGTTGAGCTTTAAGACGCATCGAGCCCTGCTTCAAAGTTGGTCACCTCTATCTATCCCGCAAGCGGCCCCAATGACCGCTTGCATCCGCAAAACAGTCCTTTGACTAAAGCTGTCGGATGACTGCTTCGAGCCCAGAACGGACACTCAATCTGCGCGCCTCGTCTGTCGACAAGGGCAGAAAACGGACCTTCGCTGCACATTCGAAACGAACGCGAACCCGGGCATTCAAGACCCGGTTTCTTCAAAAATCCACGAGCGTAATCTGGTAGCGGCCTGGGTTTCTCCATGCTTATTTTAGGAAGTAAAGTGGCCTCATGCCTGAGTTGCCGCTGGCTCAAGCAAATGAGCAGTTACTCAAAGTGAATCGCCTCGGCGCCCGGCCATTGGCCGGTCGCCGCCAGTTCCCGCGCAACTGACTTGACCAGCATGACCAAGGACTCGCGCGCTTTGTCGGGTGGTATGCGCTTGGAGATGCAGATGCATCCAGTTCGTTCGATACAAGGGTTCGAAATCTCGGCTGAGGCGAGCAGCGCGCTCTCGATCTCGTGCGCGATGGCTGCTTTTGCGACGATGGAATAGCATCTGCCTTTCGCAGACAGCCTGACCAGCACGGAGGGCGAGTCCGCTTCGAAATCGAATGCGAGTGGTATGCCAAATTCGCTGGACCACCTTTCCAGCAACAATCGAAGTCCGTGTGGCGGGTAGGTTCCCACAAGTGGTACATTGCTCACTTGGCAAGCGGATATCGTGCCTGTCTGGAGCAGGTCGGCATCTGGCGCACCGATCAGATGCAATCGTTCTACGAAAATGGGTTCGGATGAAAAATCTTCGGTTTCTTCCACATTGAAAAGGACGGCGGCGTCCATCCGGCCCTCTCGGAGCATGTCCGCAAGATCGCCGCTCATTAGTTCCGTGATGATCAAGTTCACTTCCGGAAACTGCTTTCGGGCCCTGACCAGAAGCTCGGGTGCCAGGACAGGACAAACGGACCCCGGCAGCCCCAACCGGACTTCACCAAAAAGCTGTTGCTCTTCGGCGCGAAAGCGACGTTCTGCGCTATCAACGAGTGAGAGGATTTCGCGAGCGCGTCCACTGAACTCACGCCCGGCGGCGGTTGGTGTTACGCCCCGAGAGCTGCGTTCCAGCAGTTTCGCGCCCAGCGCCACCTCCAGCTTTTGCACATGCTGGCTCAACGCAGGCTGGGCAATGTTGAGCGACTGTGCCGCTTTCGAGAAACTTCCCAGGTCCAGAACCCGGATAAAGCTTTGGATATGCTTGTTGTCGATCATAAATACATAATGAAACGCAATAATGAGTATTACAACATTGTAATTCCGAATAAGTGGTGGCCTCGCTAGGCTAACTTGGACGCCGGGCAATCAGACTCGGCTCGGCATGGGAGGACAACATTATGAGATTTTTGAAACATGTCGTAGCGGCAACGGCCGCCCTGACATTCGCAGCACCGGTCTTTGCAGAATACCCTGAAAAGCCCATCAACTTTATCGTCGGCTTCCGTGCAGGCGGCGGCAGCGACGCTGCGGCCCGTATCCTGGCTGCAGAACTGGAAACGCAGCTTGGCCAAAAGGTCATTGTCGAGAACAGGGGCGGAGCTGGCGGTGCTGTGGCCGCTCAGTACATCATGGGCCAAAATCCGGACGGCTATACCATCGGTTTTGCCGTCAACACCACATTCTCATACACGCCGCTGACGGGCAGTGTGCCCTACGGTATCGAAGATCTGGATTACATTGCCACGACGCACGGGTACCGCGTTGTTTACACCTCCCCCAAGGATGCGCCTTTTGATGATTGGGCCGGCATGATCGCAGCCGCCAAGGATCGCGGTTGGATCAACTATGCGTCGATCATTCCGCTAGATCGGGCGGTTATTCAGTATGTCGGCAAAAAGGAAGAGATTGCCGTCAACATCGTCCCCACGCGCGGTGGTTCTGCTGCACGCCAGGCGGTGTTAGGAGGCCACGTTGATCTTGGCTTTTCAGGCTCAAACGCGCTGCCGATGTATGAAGACGGTGCGATGAAGATCATCGCGTCGATGAACCCTGGCGGCATTTCCGAGCATCCGGACATTCCGACGCTGGAGAGCCTGGGCTACGATGTGTTCATGAATGACGCCGCCGTCTTTTTTGGGCCCAAAGGCATGGATGACGACGTGCGTGCGAGGCTTGAGGCCGCATTGGCCGAAGCGGTGAAGTCAGAAGCCTTTGTGGACTTTGTGAACAACAAGTTCCGGGGTGTTGAACGCTTCCTGACGGGGGCGGAGACCAAGGCTGCGCTGGAGGCCGATGCGGCGGTCTACTCCGAAATGAACAAGGTCATCTCGGAGTAATCCGGTGAAAGGCGCTTCAAAAGACCCGGCCAAATTAACGCTGGCCGGGTTCTCTCAGGATTTCTTCCTCGGTCTTGCCATCGTCTTTTTTGGTGTTTTGCTGTTCCTCTGGCTCATTCCCGCACAGGTCAATGACGCAGGGAGTTTTGGACTGCCGCCTAGTTTGGCACCCAAAGCCCTGGCATTGGTTATGATCGCGTGTGGCACGATGATCGCTGTTCAGAATGTGCGAACCTCGTCAGCTGGCAGGAGTCTGGTGCTGAGAGAAGTGGTTTTTCTGGGGTCTTGTCTGCTCGCGGTCGGTCTGACGCTGCTGATCATGGGCCGGGCGGGTGAAGCCATTGACCGCCCGAATGCGGGCTTCCTGATCGGCGCGCCTTTGGGCTTGATTGCTTTCACCTTTCTACATTCCCGCGCGCCTGTCTGGGCCTATGCTTTTAACGCAATCGTCGCGCCGCTGGTCATTATCGCGGCCTTCTGGTGGGGGCTTGAGCTTCCTCTGCCCTGAAAAGAGAACGCTATGGATGTTATCATTGCAGCCTTTCAGGACGCTTTGTCGCTGACGACTTTCCTGTCCGTCTTAGCGGGCGTGCTAATTGGGATCGTCATTGGCGCGATCCCAGGCCTTAACGCCCCTATGGCCATGGCGGTCGCCATTCCGCTGACCTTTACCATGGCCCCTCTGGCCGCCATTGGCATGCTGGTCGGTGTGATGAAGGGGGGCGGTTTCGGCGGGGCGATTGGGGCCATCCTGCTGAACACGCCTGGCGAGCCGCATTCTGCGGCCACCACGCTTGACGGGCACCCGATGGCCAAAGCGGGCAAACCACGCCGGGCCTTGCAAACGGCGCTTTATTCCTCGGTGGCGGGTGACACATGCTCTGATCTTGTTCTGATCCTGCTGGCCCCGACGCTTGCAATCTATGCGCTCAAGGCAGGACCTGTTGAGCTTTCGGCAATATTGATCATTTCGCTCACGCTGATTGCATCGCTGTCTGGTCGGTCTTTGGCCAAAGGCATCTTCGCGGCCGCCCTAGGGGCCTTCCTGGCAACGGTCGGGATTGACCCAGAGACAGCCTCCCCGCGTTTCACCTTCGGCTTTATCGAACTCTTCGACGGCTTGCCTTTGGCGGCGGTGGCCATCGGTGTTTTGGCGGTGCCAGAGATCATCGAGCGGCTGCGAGAGGGCCGGACCTATCGCCCCCAAAAGGAAACGCTGAGCATGAGCGATGGCGCAGACTGGATGCCATTCAGGGAATGGTTGGCCCTCCGGGTGCCCGTGCTGCGCGGCGCGGGCATCGGGACCACCATCGGCGCGATGCCGGGCCTTGGCACAACGCTTGCCGCCTTCCTGAGCTACACTGCAACCAAGCGGTTCTCCAAAGAGCCGGAAAAACTCGGTACAGGCGCGCCCGAAGGCATCGCCGCCACGGAAAGCGCCAACTCCGCCGTCTCTGGCGCGAACCTGATCCCGCTTTTGACGCTCGGAATTCCGGGCAATCTGACGGCTGCCCTGCTGGTCGGCGCGTTCCTGATCCATGGCGTCACACCGGGACCGTTGATCTTTGAACGGGATGCGCAACTGGTCTACGGCCTCTTTGCCGCGATGATCATGGCAAACATTCTGGTGCTGGTTCTTGGCAGCCTGGGCCTGCGCGTCTTTGCCCTGATCGTGAAGGTGCCACCCTATCTGATCTACCCGATTGTCCTGCTGCTTTGCGTGGTGGGGATCTACGTCAGCCAAGGGGGTTTCTTTGCGGTTTGGTTGATGCTGGGTTTTGCAGCGTTGGGCTGGTTCATGCTGAAGCTGGAAATTTCAGTTGTCTGTTTCATCATCGGGCTGGTTTTGGGCCCCATGATCGAACTCTCGATCCGGCAATCCGTCGTCCTGCTGAGCCGCAACCCAATGGCCATTTTTGATCATCCGTTTGCATTGTTACTTGTTGGCATCACCCCACTCGTCGCATGGATGTTGGTACGTGACCGGCAACGATTGTCAGATGGTTGAGAAAGCGAGTGAACCTATGAAGACGCCATACCAACCAGACGCAAAAGGGCCGCTGCACGGATTGCGGGTCGTGGATATGACACGACTTGCTGCGGGGAATATGATGACCCATATGCTTGCCGATTTCGGCGCAGAGGTAATCAAAATCGAACGCCCGGGCATTGGTGATGACCTGCGCCGTTTTGGTGAGGCGGAAAGCTGGTGGAAGGTCTATGCGCGGTCAAAGCGGTCCTTGTCGTTGGACTTTAAATCAGACGACGGACGCGATGTTTTGGAAAGGCTCATCCGGACCGCCGACATTCTTTGCGAGAACTTCGTACCCGGCACGCTGGAAAAATGGAGCCTCGGGCCGGAGGATCTCTGGTCCCTCAACGACAATCTCATCGTTGTGCGTGTCTCAGGCTGGGGGCAAACGGGCCCCTACAAGAACAAACCCGGCTTTGGCAGTCTGATCGAAGGCATGTCCGGCTTTGCCGCGATGACCGGCTGGGAAAACAAACCGCCACTGCTGCCACCGCTCGCTTTGGCCGATATGGTCTCCGGTTTAGCCGGATTTGGAGGCGTCCTGGCGGCCATCATAGCCAGACAGAATGGTTCAGCCAAGGGGCAGGTCGTTGATCTGTCGCTGTTTGAGCCGCTTTTTGGCATTCTGGGCCCTTGGGCCGCCCAATATGAAGCGACCGGGAAAGTGCCAAAACGGATGGGCAATTCCAGCGACGTCGCCGCACCCCGAAACCTCTACCCAACCAAGGATGGCAAGCACATAGCCATGTCCGCGTCGATGCAGTCGATGTGGGAGAAGCTGGCGCACGCGATTGGGCAGCCGGAGCTGGTCAGCGACCCGCGGTTTGCAACGTCTCTGTCGCGCATTGAGAACCAGGCCGAACTGGATGCAATAATTGGGGATGTGATGGTCACCCGAACGCTCGAAGAGAATCTAGCTTATTTTGAAAGTCAGGGTGTTACAGTCGGCCCGATTTGTGACATCTCTGATCTCATCGACCATCCCTATATCCGTGGCCGCGAGGTCTTGCAGGACTTTGAAGCCGAGGGCATGGTACGCTTACCGATGCATCAAAGCTTCCCGCGTCTGAGCAAAACGCCCGGGTCGGTCCGCGCACCCGCTCCAAAGCTCGGCCAAGACAACCCAGACATCCTGAGCGAGTTGGGCTATGACGCCTCGATGCAACAGGCATTTGCAGACAAGGGAATAACCTGATGTGGCGCTCCTTGCTTTTTACTCCGACGCTCAAAGAGCGGTTTGTGGAGAAGGCTGCGTCGCGGGGTGCCGATGCGATCATCCTTGATCTGGAGGCCAGCATCGCCGCTGAACGTAAAGGCGAGGCGCGGCAGGCATTGCCGGAGGCTGTCGACAAGCTTGCCGCTGACGTTGCTGTCACCGTGCGGATCAATCCCCTGTGGTTGGACGCTATTCGTGATTTGGAAGCCTGCGTGTTGCCCGGTGTTCAGGCGGTTCACATGGCATTGTGCGAGAACGTCGCGCATGTTCACGCCGTTGATGGCATCATCTCTGAGCTTGAAGAAAAGAGAGGTCTGCCTGTTGGGGAGATAAAGTTGGTTGCGATGATCGAAAGTGCCGCTGCGCTGGTGCGTGCCAGCGACATTGCCCAGGCTTCGCCACGGCTGATCGGCATGACGCTGGGGGTTGAGGACTACGCCACCAGCATGGGTGTCTCTGCCACGCCAGACTTGCTTCGATCGGCTGTTTTCCACCTCAATCAGGCCGCCCGTGCCGCAGACATTGCCTCCTTTGGCGTGCCTGTCAGTATGGCCGACTACCAAGAAACAAGGACGTTGGAGGCTGAAGCGCGATATGCTCGGACACTTGGAACAACCGGCGGCTATGCCGTCCACCCGGCGCAGGTGGCTATTTTGAACGCGGTCTTTGAGCCGACAGCAGAAGAAATCGCTTGGGCGACAGAGGTTTTGGCTGGCGCGAAAGAGGCGCAAAAGCACGCGGAAGGCGTGTTCAAGGTGCGTGGGCAAATGATTGACCAACCATTAGTCATCCGCGCAGAGCGTATCATGGCCACGGTCTCAAGACTTTAAGTTCAAATCTGTCCCGTCCGCGCAGGCGGCGAATGGTCCCTTAGTGGGTTGCGACCGCAAAATCTGAAACCGTTGACCAACGACAGGAATGGGCCCTGTCCTGACTTTCATGCTACTTCGATGGATGGCAGATTTGTCCGCAGAGCGGTCATTGCTGCACTGCGCAACGAATGACTGCTTCGAGCCCATAAGAGACCTTGGCATTCGACACTTTTAGGGGGTTTAGACTTTTTGTGTTAAGCATATTTACTGCCGAAACAATCGATTTTGTGGGAGGACCAATGAAACTTTTAAAACCATTTGCATTTGCATCGACTGTGACGCTTTTAGCGTCTTCGGCGTGGGCTCAGGACGCCCCTCCAAACGTCCTGATTATCTGGGGCGACGACGTCGGATATTGGAACATCAGTGCCTACAATCAGGGCATGATGGGATATCAGACGCCAAACATCGACCGGATCGCCAACGAAGGGATACTGTTTACGCATTCTTATGGCGAACAGTCCTGCACCGCGGGGCGGGCCTCCTTCATCACGGGGCAATCCGGCTTCAGAACCGGCCTGCTCAAAGTTGGTCTGCCGGGTGCACCTGAAGGTATGTCCGAGAAGGACCCGACGATTGCCGAGTACATGAAGTCGAAGGGCTACATGACCGCGCAATACGGAAAGAACCACCTGGGTGACAGGGATGAACACCTTCCAACCAATCATGGTTTCGACGAGTTCTTCGGCAATCTTTACCACCTCAATGCTGAGGAAGAGCCAGAGAACGTCGACTATCCTCAGAACCCTGAGTTTCGCGAGAACTTCGGTCCGCGCGGCGTTATCCGATCAACCGCTGACGGGCAGATTGAAGATACAGGTCCACTGACGAAGAAGCGCATGGAGACCATCGACGAAGAGGTCACAGCTGGGGCGTTGGACTTTATCGATCGTGCGGTTGAGCAGGATAAGCCCTTCTTTCTTTGGTACAACACCACGCGGATGCACATCCATACACGTCTCAAAGAGGAAAGCGAGGGCGTTACAGGCCTCGGAGTCTATCCGGACGGAATGGTGGAGCATGACGGCATGGTCGGGCAAATGCTGGATAAGCTCGACGAGCTTGGCATCGCCGACAAAACCGTTGTGATGTATTCTACTGATAATGGCGCCGAAGTCTTTTCTTGGCCAGATGGCGGCACAACGCCGTTCCGGGGAGAAAAGAACGACAATTGGGAGGGTGGTTTCCGCATTCCGCTGCTGATCAAGTGGCCGGGCGTGATCGAGCCGGGTCGAAAATCTAACCAGATTATCAGCCACCTCGACTGGTTCCCAACGCTGATGTCGGCGCTCGGCGATGGAGACATGAAGGAACGTATGCTGACCGAGGCACCTTTTGGCGAGGGCAACGAGCCGGTGCACCTCGACGGGTATGACTTCATGCCCTACTTCCGGGGTGAGGCGGAAGAAGGCCCACGGCGAGAGTTCCTGTACTTCTCGGACGGTGGCGACCTGATGAACCTCCGCTATAATCGCTGGAAGGTCGTCTTTGCGGAACAGCGCGCACATGGATTTGACGTCTGGCAGGAGCCCCTGACGTTCCTGCGGCTACCAAAGATCATCGATCTTTACACCGATCCATTCGAACGGGCGGAGCACGAGTCAATAGGGTACTCAAGATGGCGACTCGACCGGACCTATCTCTTGGTCCCTGCTCAGGCGTTCGTTGCGCAATTCTTGTCAACATTCGAGGATTATCCGCCCCGACAAAAGCCGGCGAGTTTCTCCATCGATCAGGTGCTGGAAAATTTGCAACGCAACCAGGGCGGCTAAAAAGTAGAGGCGATATACAGAATCCCAAAAGCGACCGCGTAATGCGGTCGTTTTTTTACCTGAGAGCGAAGGGCGGCTTTCCGCCATAGGTCTCGAACCGAGCGGTTATTGCACGCATTCGCTGAGACGCACAAAAGCAGCGCAGATCTATCGCAAGACTGGCAATCTGCGCGCGGCGCAGCTTTTGCTTGGGTATATCAAGGTTGACAGCACCGTGCGATACCTAAGTGTTGAGCTCGAAGATGCGCTGAGCACCGCTGAGAAGATTGACATCTGAATAATAGACGAACGGTCTTTGCTGCCGTTCGTCTTTTCGGACCGGTCTTTCGACCAATACATTCCGACTCACGCCTTCGAGCCCAAGGCAGCCTTAAGCGATCACGTGTAAACGATGCACTCTCAGTTGTTCGGCGTGTACCAGATCGGCGATGTGTAGGCGCGTTCCTGCGTGACCATCGGTGTACCCTCTGGCATTTCGACACCGAACTTCACAGCGTCGTAAGCAGTCCACCGTGGTGTCGGGATTTCGATCACACGAGCATAATAGAAAGCGAGTTCCGAGGGATCGAAATCCGGGTCTGTCCATACCGCTCCTAACTCCGACGCGCCGATCGTATTTGTCCAAGACGGAATGGACAAGTCGACCGTGCTCCCAACAGTTGGCAGCTTACCATTTTCGCCCGGGCTTCTGTCTCCACCCCATGCCACGTCATAGACTTTCTCCTGCGCTTCACCGGTATCCGCATCAATCCACCCTTTTATGATCTGGATGCGGTCGAGGTTTGCACCAACGGGGTCACGCAATGAATACACCAAGAAGTCTGGGGCCTCGCCTTCAGCAACGGTGAGGTCACCGCCCATCGGCACCCCTCCACCGTAACCAATCCGAGCTAGATCGCGCCGTGCAATTGCGTCTTCGGAATAGTCACCACCGAAGAACCTGACAGTCATGCGAGGGCCGGTAGTGCCATAGGCTTCGCGACGTTCCATTGCGTCGAATATAGATGTTCGCGTGTTTTCCCGCGCCCACACGGCGGTCAATCCGGCGGCACTGTAACCCCAACCGTAGTAAGCTACATCGCCATCAGAAAAAGACTTCCCAACATGGCTTGCACGTTCCGCATTTGGTTCGTAAGCCGTATGTTTACCAAAGAAATTGTCTTCTGCGACGGCAGACAAACCAGTGTGGGTGTCTGTGGCCGCGCTGGCACCGAACTTGTAGGGGTTCACACCAAGCTCAGCTTGAAGAGCAAGGCCGCGCAGTAGCCCTGACCGTGCATATTCTCCGGGCAGCATCTCCGGCGTTTTTGTAACGCTGGCATCAAGGTTGCCAAAATCCCATGTCTCGTAGTCGGCAAACTCATCTTCCGTCGACAACAGCGGGTGCGCTTCACCATCGCCCTTGATCTGGGACCACTCGTAGAGCGGTTCCCACTTCGCGCGGGCTACGGCGTATGCGCGGTCCAATGGAGGTTTGCCTTCTGCAAAGTCATCAACCAGCGAAAACACCCAACCATTGGATAGATTGCCATTATGAGCAATCGCGAGGGCATCTCCGCCTGTTGTGTCTTCGAAATTCTGAAGCCAGGCATAGAGGTCCTGCGGATTAGGCGAGCCTACCGGTGGCGTCGTTGTGTAGGGCAGTATCTGGCGTGCAATGTCAGGCCCATCGCGCAGGATCACGTTGCGATGCAGGTTGTTGCCTTGGACAAGTGAGGTCCATTCGAATGCTATGAAAGTCGTAAACACACCGGGATCATTAAATTCTTCTGCTGCACCGATAATGTCACCCCAAACTGTCGCAAATGCCGGATTGCCGGGTTGATAATTGAGCGCGGGGGAGACTGTACCTTGGGCAAAACTCGCAATGAGTTGCTGCATCGCACGAAGAGCCTCTTCTCCACCCGTATTGAAAGCGTTGTGAAACTCGCGGCCTTGCTCGTCAGCCAGTATGTTGGGGGCTCCCGAAATAATGTCTGTGATTGCACCCATCGCGTCGGAATGATCAGTAATCATGTAAAAATCAAATGGGCGGTGCAGCTTAACGGGCTGTCCAGTATTTGAAGTGACTTGTTCTCCACGTGCAAAGCGATAGGCATCGCGTGGCATGAGGCGTGTTCCACCGCCACCCGCATCAGCCGACAGGCCAGTATGGACGTGCGTGTCCCCGAAGAAAACTCTCTCTGGATAGGCGCGATCAGCATAAGGCGAATAGGGTCGCCCCTTCAAAAACGCATCGCTGGCATCAGGTGGAACAACTTGTGCAAAGGCAGTAGTCCCTGTGACAAAGGCCATACAAACCGCAAGGTACGGTATCCGCATTTTGGAAAATCCCTGAAGCTTCAAAACTGATTTCTTAATCTTAGGACTTTATCCAGCCAAACTGCCAAAAGCTATCTATTCATAAGCGGCTGTTTTGTCCGCATTGCGGTCGCTCGCGACATTCGGGCGAACGTCCGAACTGAGCCCATTCTTTCAGTTGATGAAGTTTTCAGCGCCCAACGCGATTGGCGAATATCGACCTTTCGCAGCAGCCCGTAGCCAAGTCAGCTCTGCGTGTGTGCTGCCCATTCACTCGGGGAGACGATCTGCGCCCTTTGAAAGAAGCCAATTGTTGTGCACCTAGAATTTTGGACCCATTCTCTCGATTGTTTGTTCAATCGCCCGTGAAAACATTTGCGAGGGTTGTCCGCCGATTGCGCGGGACACGGCCTCGGCCTCATGCCTTAGTGAGGTCACGATCTGTTGGAGGAGTCTGTCCGTCATCCTGTGGCACGGTGTGGCCACGGCGAGGGCGCCCTGAGCCAATCCGCTCTGGTCGAAGAAGGGAACCGCGATGCCGTAGACGTCCTCTTCGTTTTCCTCTTCGGATGTCGCATAACCCCGGTGTTGCACAATTGCGATGTTCTCGAGGACTTCTTCCGGATCGGTCATGGTGTAGATCGTCTGGGATTTCAGCGGCGCCGACAGTGTTCGGTCGCGCAGGGCCTGGGATCCGAATGCCAGCACCGCGACGCCTGATGCAGTGCTGTGCAAAGGCAAGATTTCGCCCGCGATCAGTGATACCCTAGTGCTGCGCGTGCTTTCGCAAATGCCGATTGTCGCAAGCGCCGGCCCCGAAATGATCGACGCGTGCGCGGTTTCGCCGACCTTCTGCACCAGTTGTTCGATTGCCGGGCGCACGATCGAGGCAATGGGTGCGGTCGCTTCGCGGATCTGCGCCAGCCGCAGAATGCCCGCTCCCAGCGAATATGCGCGCGTTCCTTCCTTTTGCTCCAGGAGCCCGGCATCGGTCAGGCTGGTCAACAGGCGATAGACCGAAGCTTTGTTGATACCCGCGCGCCGGGTCAGTTCGGAAAGGCCCAGTTCAGGTTCTTCCTCGGAGAAAAACTCCAGAAGAGACAAAGCTTTGGCAACCGTGGACGACATCGCGCTTTTCCATTCCGACGAGGTTCCAGTTCAACCCTCAACCTTGGGTCATTGACGCGGAAAATCGGTCGGTTTAAATTAAAAACCACTGGTTATAATAGAGAACCAAAAAAGAAAGTCAACATCCCGCGGCTTTGCGGTGACGTGAAAGGAGATTGGCGGTGTCGGAGATTGTCGAACGCAGGCGCGTATTGCTTGGACCGAATGTTTCGACCTTCTACGACGATCCGGTACATATCGTCCGGGGGGAAGGTGTCTGGTTGTGGGACGCGAGTGGCAGGCGGTATCTGGACTGCTACAACAACGTGCCGCATGTGGGCCATTGCAACCCGCGCGTGGTCGAAGCGATCTGCAACCAGGCAGGCACACTGAACACCCATACGCGATATCTGCACGAAGGCATCCTCGACTATACCGAGGCACTTGTTGATACGTTCGCCGGCGATCTTCTTACATCGATCCTGACCTGCTCGGGTTCAGAGGCCAATGACATCGCATTACGCATGGCCGAGGCGATGACAGGCAAGCGCGGGATCATCGCAACGGACGCGACCTATCATGGAAACACCGCATTGGTCAGCCACCTGTCCAGAAGCAACATCCCTGAAGTAGGGTTTGGACTGGACCAATATCTGCGCCACGTGGAAGCGCCCGACAGCTATCGGATCGACGATCCTGATGGGCAACGCTTTGCCGCGCATGTGCAGGAACAGATCAACGCGCTCGAGGTATCGGGCATTGGGTTTGCGGCGCTGATCGTCTGCCCGCTTTTCCTGAATGAAGGATTCCCGACCCAAGTTGAAGGGTGGTTGAAACCCGCGGTGGAGGCGGTGCGTCAGGCTGGCGGGCTTTTGATCTGTGACGAGGTGCAATCGGGCTTCGGCCGCTCGGGCAGCCATTTCTGGGCGCACCAGAAACAGGGCGTGGTGCCGGACGTGGTGACGCTGGGTAAACCCATGGGCAATGGTCATCCCGTCGCCGGTCTGGTCACCACGCCCGAGATCATGGCCCGGTTCCGCCATTCGTTTCGTTACTTCAACACGTTCGGAGGCAACGCGGTTTCCTGCGCCGCAGCTATGGCAGTGCTGCAGGAACTGCGCGACAGGGACCTTCAGGCCAATGCCGCCAGGATCGGCAGTCTGGCGCATGAACGCCTGACCGCACTGGCTGAAAAATACGAGGTCATTGGTGATGTCCGCCAAAGCGGCATGGTCTTTGGCGTAGAGTTTGTGCTTGACCGGGGCGCCAAGACACCTGCCAGTGACTATGCTGACCGTGTGGTCAACACGATGCGGAGCCGGGGCATTCTGCTGTCAAAGCTGGGGCGGCATAAGAACACGCTGAAGATACGGCCTCCGATGCCCTTTGGCGAAGAGCATCTCGACATGCTCATCGAAACGCTCGACTCGGTTATGGCCGAAATTCCGGTCGCCCCGTGATGGACCCAGTCGAGAAAGCGCTGGGCCTTTGGGGCATTGATACCGCGCCTTACAATTTCGTGGCCGGCCGTGAAAACCGTGTCTACCGGGTGTGCACTGACGAGGGCGATTTTGCCTTGCGCCTCAAACGTCCTGGCTATCGCAGCGAGGACGAACTCCTCTCAGAACTGCAATGGCTGGACGCGATGGACCGGGCCGGGTTGCACGTGCCGCAGCCCCGCCAGTCGCTTTCCGGGAAGCTGTTGGAACAAGTAGAGGGACGTTATGCCGACCTGATCGGCTGGATGCATGGAACGCCCCTTGGCGAAGGCCAAGGGTCGCTTGAGCTTGACGATGCCCCGTTGGTGTTTCGGCGGCTGGGGCGGGTTCTGGCACAATTGCACGAAGCTTGTGATGCTTGGAAGTACCCGCCGGGCTTTGCCCGCTGCTCCTGGGATGCGGACGGGTTATTGGGGGATAACCCGGTCTGGGGGCGTTTCTGGGAGAATCCGACCCTTGATCCCGAAACACGCGCCTTGCTGGGGCGGTTCCGGGATCGCGCGCGGCAGGCTCTGGAGCGGTGCGCCGATGAGCTCGATTACGGTCTGATCCATGCTGATCCGCTGCGGGAGAACGTGCTTGTCGATGGGGGGAAAATCAAACTTCTCGATTTTGACGACGGTGGGTTCGGCTTTCGCCTCTTCGACATTGCCACCGCGCTTCTGCGCAACATGGATGAACCGGACTACCCCACGCTGAAAGCCGCGCTGCTGGAAGGGTATCGCGAGGTTCGGTCGCTAGATGACATGCTACTGGATTTGTTCCTTGCCCTGCGGGCGGTCACTTACGTGGGCTGGATCGTTCCGCGCATGGGTGAAGCCGGAGCAGAGGAGAGAAACGCGCGGTTTAGTGCACGCGCGGGTATGCTCTGTGCGTCCTATCTAGAGGAAACCCGCCCAGTCTGAAGGCGAAAGACTTGGTCAAACCGGGCCACTCAGAGTGAATGGAACTGGACATTCGCATTGGTGAAGCCCAGGGTTAGCTTTGGGCCGGAAGCGACGGTAAGCAGCGCTCAAACCAAGGTCCGAAATGTCCGCAGAGCAGACATTCATGCAAGCTGTAGCGAATGGCTGTTTCGAGCCCGAAGCGGCCCTTCCAATTCGGCTTGATGCACGTTTTTTTTCTCACCAGAGAAATTAGTGCACATTTCGATATTCCCAGCGAAAAAAAGCATCATGGGAGATATGCAGTGTTCAACAAATCCCTTCTACCAGCGGCCTTTGGAGCGCTCCTTGTAGCGATGACTCCGTCCACTTTTGCCCCGATCGTCGATCCAGATAATGCGGCGCTGCGCAACATGGTGGAGCAATCCTTCCAGTACGTCGCGATGTGCAAAGTGAACAATAAGATTGCGGCGGATCATGGCGGCTTCAACACGGTACAGGCGGACACGACCCTAAAGGACGAAAACACAGCGCGGCCGAACAACGACACGCTCTACATCGACGCCTTGCTCGATCTGCGGCATGAACCGATGGTCCTCGAGATGCCCGCCTTCGGCTCCAACGAAGTCTCGCTCGTGGTGACAGGCTATGATCACTACGTGAACATTCCGCTTTTAACTACACGGGGAGAGTTTCCCTCGAAACGCATAGGTTGTAGCCTTCTTCGACAAGTTATTTAGATGTCGCAGAGACACGTTTCACGGAGTGGGAATGCGCAAAGCAAAAGGACATCCCTATACAGAGGTACTGGCCGGTTTACATCGACGGATGAAGCCGAACTGGTATTTGGAAATAGGAACGCAGACTGGACGTAGTCTTACACTGTCTCAAACAAACTCAGTGGCGGTTGATCCAGAATTTCGACTGAAACGCAATATATTGAAGGGAAAAGAACAACTGTTCCTCATGCAACAAACCAGTGACGATTTTTTTTCGTCAAGTTTCATTGCAAATACAGGTGCCAGATT
Organism: Ruegeria sp. HKCCD4884; assembly: GCF_013110855.1. Taxonomy (NCBI): domain Bacteria; kingdom Pseudomonadati; phylum Pseudomonadota; class Alphaproteobacteria; order Rhodobacterales; family Roseobacteraceae; genus Ruegeria; species Ruegeria sp. HKCCD4884. The sequence goes on along the minus strand of NZ_WVRJ01000003.1, from coordinate 2,501 downwards.
CGACCTCGCATTTTTGGACGGCATGCATCTATTTGAAGTTCTGTTGCGCGACTTCATGAATTCCGAGCGACTAATGGCTCCTGAGGGCAGAATCGTCATGAAGAACTTTCTGCCTTGGACGACAAACATGGCGAATCGCGACCGGAGCACAGTTGAGACACGTGACTGGACAGGTGATGTCTGGAAGATTGTTCCCATCCTTCGGGAATATCGCCCAGATCTAAAATTGGAACTTTATGACGCGGCACCAACCGGCATAATTGTAGTGGAAAAACTAGATCCTACGAATAGAGTTTTGCAGGAAAAATACAATGAAATCTGCAGTGTATACGGCGATAGATCTGACTGTGAAGCAACAGTTAACAGCTTTGAGCTTACTCCAACTTCCAAATGTCCGTGGATCAACAATAACGAGAGTTTTAACTTGGCAATAAAACTGCCAGTCCCACGGCCTCGGGTTCAGAACCGCTGGGGCGATTACCATTTTGGAGTTGCTCTGATGGAGGCTCTACAACGCGCAGGACATCGCGCCCGTGTTCAGACGAGAAAACACTGGGATGTAGTTGAAACGCCCGACGAGATTGATTTGGTGTTGAGGGGAGGCGCGAAATATGCGCCCGTACCGGGTCGGCGAACGCTTTTTTGGCTGATGTCCAAACCAGGACTAAGCAAAAGAGAGATAGCCGGGGGAGATCATTTCTTCGTAGCTGGGAAACCTGCGCTGGACGATGTCGCATCTCACGTCGAGTTGGAGAGAACTTCGCTGCTCCCTCAAGCCTTCGACCCTAAAAGGATGGTGCCACCAAAGACAGTGACGGATCGCGGATCCGCCGTTTTCGTCGGTATCGCCCGAAGCGGCCGCCCAATGGTTCGATACGCACTAGAAACTCAATGTGATATCCGATTGTGGGGAAACGGTTGGGAACATACTGACGCCTCCAAACTGCTTGTGGGCGCAAGGGTACCGAACGAAGACCTACCAAGTGTTTATCGCTCTGCATCCGCGGTTCTAAACGATCACACACCAACTATGTGTTCCGCTGGTATACCATCAAATAGAATATTTGATGCGCTTGCGTGCGCAACTCCGGTTATAACGGACGACGTAGGCTGGTTTCCTGAGGACATCAAACCTTATCTATACATCGTCCGGGACAAGACCGATTTCGCGGAAGCTATTGTAGCCGCACGGGATGAAAGAATTGACCGTCGCATCGAAAGGATCGCCTTTGCTCATCAAATGCGCCATAGACACTCTTTTGATGCAAGAGCGGCTACAATTATTGAACGAATAAACGCACTTTGAGCACGTTGGATTGGCTGCATGTTCAAACAATTGTTAATGCAACAGGCTACCTTTCGGTTCAAAGCCAATTTCTCTCCGTAATTCCATGGGTTAGTAATCTAGTTCGCAAGGCAGCCTATAAGACTTTTTAAGCAGTGTGAAATAATGCGAACAACCCAGAGCCCCTTAACTTGCGTTTCGAAATCCTTGTAGAAATTATTCCCTAGCGAGTATGATAAGGGAAGCAAAACAGCTCTGGCTTATTTCATTGAACGAGTAACCAAGTCTTGCCGTCGACCTTGGGGCCGTCGTTCGAACACGACCATACTATCGTAAAAAGTTATGCTATCGGTTTGGCGTGTAAAGGCTGTCGTTTCGAAATCGCCTCGAACATGTTGAGCGTTCAACTCATCAATCTTTGATTTCGCATACTCAATGAAAGTACCTTCCTTTCCCAACCCGCCTCCAAATCTTGGCCAATACGACGTGTGCATGTCTTCCACCATGTATGTCCCATGAGCCGAAACACGCTCGTAAAGGGTTCCAAACGTCGTAATAACGTGGGAGTTTACGTGGCTGCCATCGTCAAGAACAACATCGAAACCTCCATACTTATCAGATACTTCCTCGAGAAATTTCTTGTCGTCTTGGCTCCCTATATGAATATCTATGTTATTGGCGGCATGCTTCTCGCATTCGGGGTTGATGTCGATACCAACTATTTGTGATTCGTTGTGAAAATAGTCGCGCCACATCTCTAGCGAACCGCCACCGTGAACGCCAATTTCGAGCATCCGTATGGGACGACTACGGAATTTCTCAAAGTGTTTTTCATATATGTCGAAGTAGTGCACCCACTTGTGCAGGCGTTTGTCGCCATTATTCAGAAAGTATCGATGCAGGTAGCCGTCGCCCATTTTTACCTCGAGTTATTGTCATTTTCGAGAATGGACGATGCCACCGTTGGTACTGAAATACCAATGGAAAAGCACTTCGGGTCTCTAAAGGTCGCCAGTTTCGTTTGGAGTGCCGCAACCTTACGAACCGACCAATAGCTGATCGGTAGCTTCGCCCGTGTAGCGGTCGCTCGCGACATTTCGGCGAATGGCCGCACCGAGCCCCAAAGCAGCCCTTTGACCAACCCTTACTTTCTGCTCCGCGGCTACGGCTTCTCCGAGTCTAAAGCTCACCTTTGATGTATGGTGCTTAAGTGATC